>NZ_CP163521.1 GCF_041080675.1 Streptomyces sp. cg36
CGAGGACGCCGCGCCGCCGCTACGCGGCGGGAACAGGAATTGCTCCGCAATTCTGTATTCCGGCTTCGCCGGAATACAAGCCCAACTTCGTTGGGCTTGGCCGGAATCGCTCCGCGATCCGGCCGGGAGGAATTCGCTCCGCGAATGCCTCAGTCGGCTACGGGCTGGGGTCGCCTTGTTTTCTGGCTTTCCCTCGGATTCTTGACTGTGGGTCAGGAATCCGGCCTATTCGGCCGGTTGGGATTTTCGGCTTTTGAGCCTTTCTGCATTTTCTTTTGTGGTGCCGACTCACCACGGCATGTCCGGCCCGCGCGGCGCAACCCCCGTGTGGGTGGTTCCGGCTGGGCAGCACCGAAGGCGACTGACGGCCTGGTCAGATCAGGACGCGGACCACGGTCACGGTGGGGGGCTCGATGCCGGGGGCGTCGGAGACGGCGTAGCGCACGGGCACCATGCCCAGCAGTGCCACCCGGTCCCACGGTCCCCCGCCCAGCGGGCGCTCCATTGACGTGCCGCCGTACGGCTCGGTGCTCAGGGCGGCCTCGATCTGCTGGACGAGGTCGGCGGTGCGGTCCGTGCCGAGCGCGGCCAGGTCGTCGACGGCGGCCGGGGACGGCCGGGCCAGGAGGGCGGGAATCCAGGGGGCGGGCTAGGGTGCGGCCCGCGCGTGCTCGATGTCCTCGCCGCCCCGGGCCCGCTGCTACAACTTGTTTCCCGGCAAGCCCTAAGTCAGCTTTCTGAACACCGCGATGACTTTCTGGTCTTGGATGATTTTCCGTCCGAGGCCGAAAGTTGGATCTGTCCGACCGTTCACTTCCCAGTGGTCAAGACGGTAGCCAGGCGCAGGGACAGCCTCGCCACGAATCACCGTGCCAATTTTGTACCTGCCGTCGTCCGACTTGGGAACCACATAGGCCGTACCGCCCTCCACTGGTGACGAGGTGACGGTAACTTCGCAGGTGTCTGAGCGCACGAACACGGCTGTCAAGTACGTGTCGGTGTCCACGTATTTTGTCAGTTCGCCCGTTTCTGTGTTGGTCGGAGCGGTGTTCTTGCCGTTGAGAATCCAGTAGCTGAGCTGGTAGTCGGCGGGAGCATGCGGAATGAACGTCACCGACGTTCCCCCGTCCGCATCCCGCCCCTGGAAGGGGGATTCCCGTACCTCGACTGTGCCGCCTTGCATGCTCGGGTCAGCCGTGACGACGTAATCCCATCCCGCTACCTTCTCGTAGGCGTGCTGGAACTCGGTCCGGGCCCTCTCGCGGGAACTATTTTCATCCCCTCGCCTGAAACGATTTCCCGCAATTCTTGCTACTTTTTCGGCTTCCTCTGCGGCGTCCTCGGCTGCGCTTTCGGCGTCGTCGGCTGCGTCTACGGCTTCTTCTACAGCCTCTTCCCTGGCTTCTTGAGTGTTTGCTTTGGCTACGTTGGCGGCTGCCGTGACAGCTTCTTCGGCTGACTCTCCGGCTTCCTTAGCTGAACTTTCGGCGCGGTAGGCTGCGAGTTTGGCTCGGAGTTTCGATACGATCCTCCAGTCGCGTACTCCTTCGACGCCCGCCCTGGCTGCTTTGGCTGAGCCGTCTGCCTTCTTTGCTGCCGTTTGTGCCCTGACAACTGCTGCGGCCGCGTCCTCGGTCGCTACCTTTTGGGGAGCGAAAGCCTGCCTCATATGCCGGTCAGCCCTCGCCAAAAGGGTGTCTTTCAGTCCGTCGGCGACGGCCTGATTGAACGGCGGGCCAACAACTTCGGAATCCTTCGGGAGAGTGATTTCCCTGAGGAACGGAATTTTGATGGTTACCTTGGTGCTCGCCTTGGCGTTTCCGACGGCCTTACCAAATGCCTTGCCGAAGGCTTCGCAGTAGTCGCTGCCGTAGAGGGCGCACAGGACGGTGAATGTTGCACTCCCCGTGGAGGCGCCCATAGCCGTGCCGGAAGCTTTCGCCTCGGCTTCCGCGCGAATTTTGAACGGAATTCCGAGGAGGAGCGTTTTTCCGTCGACGTCGACGAAGGCGTTGGCCTTGGCTTCACCGGAGGCGTATCCGAGTGCCTGGCCGAGTGCCTTGGCGAGCTCCTTTTCGGCGGGGCGGACGGCCGCGGTGCCGAAGGTGTCGCCGAAGGCGGAACCAACGGCTTCCGCACTGGCACCGGCCTGAACGTGGAGGTTCCGCAACTTGATGTACGCCGAGGCATTGGCGTTCGCTGCGCCGGCGGCGTCACCGAAGGCCTTGCCGAAGGCGGCGGCGAACTGTTCGCCGAAGGTACCCAGCAGCTGCGGGGCGAACGCCTTGCCGGCGGTCTCTCCGTGCGCTTGACCTTCCGCATTGGCCTGGGCACGGGCCCCGGCTTCGAAGAACGGCGGCTTCTTGATGAAGGCCTGCGCCCCAGCGCCCGCGACTCCCGCCGCCTTGCCCCACGCCTTTCCGAACGCTGTATTTCCCAGGACACGACCCAGGGATTTGCCCAGCGGTTTACCGGCTGCCTGGGCGTAGGCACAAGCAGCCGCCCCGGTAGTCCAGCCGTTCACGGTCTCTGATCCCGTTTGCCTGCACTTTGGCTCAGGGGCCAGGGCTGAGTTCCGCAGGCTGGCACTCGCCGGGGCTGCCAGACCACTGTTGCCCAGCAACAGCCCGATCAGCAGCACCACGATCCCAGCCGACCTTCTCATCACCATCGCCACCTCGCGTCTGCCCCGGCAGTGATGATCGCGCGCACCCCACGGTGTCCCTGGAGAGCACGAGGCGAGGAGCCTCCGACGCTGTGAGGGAGGGGCATATCCCTGGCGAAGCGTCAGCAGTCCTTGGGCTCCAGCACCTCATTGCACAGTCCCACACCGGCCTGCGCGAGCGGTGCAGTCCAACGGAGTGAGCAACAGGAAAGCCCCCTTCGGAAAGCTGTCCAGAACCAGTGAAGATGCATACCCGCTCAGTCGATCTGCACATTCACCGAGCACAGCACAACACCCCAGGTCACAAGCGCGCACTCCGCCAGCCCTGCCGACTACTGCTCACTTCCACCGAACGAGCGAAGGTCAATCCCGCCCAATACAACTGGACAACCTGCAGGCCACAGGCCCACTCACTGATCAGAATCACTGATTCCCGCCGCTACGCGGCGGAAGAGATGCCGCGCTCCGCGCGGCTGGCCGGCGGCTCCGCCGCCGGGTGCAGCCAACTCCGTTGGCTGCGGCGCGAATCGCTACGCGATCCGGCCTGACGGAATCCGCTCCGCGAATTCCTTAGTCTCGCTAGGGGTCAGGGCCGGGTGTGTTTCCTGCTTTCCCTTTTCGCTTCGATTCCGGGGTTGCTTTTCCCTTCAGAGACTTCCGGTCTCCAAATCTGATTTCTAATCAATTCCCTTCTGTGTTCAGTTAGTTCATCTGAGCCCATGACCATCCCCCTCCCTGCACGGCAACCCATGGCCAGGTGAGGGCGCTGCAACAGAGAGGGACGGGGCTGCCTCGACTGTGTCGAGCCTCCTCCTTCGGCAGGGCAAGGAGTGAGCGGACAAGGACGTGTCCGGCGCAGGCTCAGATACGGCGGGAACCGGCGATGCCGACCGGAGCAGCCCGGGTGGCCTCGGTACAGCGGCTGCTCGAACCCGAGACCCGAGGTGAGCTGACCTCGGCTCATGTCCAGCTGATCGCACGGCCGTTGGGGAAGTCAGAGCGGACGATATGGCACAGCTCGGGGCGGCCATCGCCTGCTCGCTGGTGATCAGCGCGCAGCCGGAGCGGCCAGTGTGCCGCCCACGGCGAGCGCCCCGACGCGGCAGACGTGAAGGTGCCCGGTGGCCGCGTTCCCGGACCAGGCGACCAACGATCTTTGTGAGGCTGTCCGGAGGTGGCGGTAGGCAGTCCCGGGGGCCCGTTTCCTCTTGCCGGGCTTCTGGTCAGCCCCTGTGCGCCCGTTGCAGCGCGGAGACCCCCGCCGACGCTCAACCCGAAGGACAGCACCCCGATCCCCTCCCGTACCCCCTCGCCCCTGCCTCCCTGTCTTCCCTATTTTTCTTGTCGGGGCGAGCGAGGGGCTCTGGAGGGGATGCCCGCCTCACACCACGCCAAAACCCCACGGTGACCAGCAACAATCGCCGGACGGCCAGGAGGGAAGGTCAGGAGGTAGTTCAGGGGAAAAGCAAGATCTACCCTGACCCGCTTACGCCCTGCCGGGTCAGGCCCAGAAGGCATCGGTGACGGTGATCTGAGGGTCGGCATGGCGCCGGACGAAAGTGAAGATGAGCCAGCCCCGACCACCGGCCAGGTCAGCAATGTGCGGGCCGCCCGGGCTGGTAGAGGCCAATGGACGCACGGTGATCCAGTGCGGCAGGCCGAGGTCGGCGTCAATGCCCCGGAAATAGGGGTCTGCGGCGGTGATCAGTTCCGCGCGGGCCGACAGGACCAGCTGCTTGGCGTCCTGCGGCATGCTTTCGAACTCCTCGAGGGCTTCAGCCGTCCAGTCCATCATCCACGGCGGCCCGGGGAGCTCATCGGTCACTGGCCGGGCTCCGCGGCCCCCGCCTGTCGGCGCAGGCGGCTGTACTCGGCCAGCAGGCGCCCGGACTCTGTCGGATCCTCCGAGGTCGCCGCGCGAGCCTCAAGATCGCGCAGGTGAGCTTCCAGGCCAGGGTCGCGGGCAATGGCGTACTGGGTCCACCACAGACGCATGAACGCCGGGACCGGGGTGAGGTTGAAGGCGTCACCGATCGCGCGGCGCCAGTGGGCCTCGAAGTCCGGCAGCAGGTGGGGAGCATGTTCCTGGATGGCCAGGCGCAGCGCCTGGGGGGTGCGTTCGGGCATCGGCGGGACCCGGCGGGGCTTGTCGCCGCCGGGACCGTCGAAGTGGATGGGCTGGGCAGTCATGACGCAGGCTCTCTGGTTCGCGTGGCCGGGTGGTCAGGCCGCGTCACGGCCTGCGGTGCGGGCGGGCGGGTTCTGGGCAGCGGCGGGGGCCGGCGGCTTCTGGGCTGCCGTGAGCTGCTCGAACCACTCGGCCGGCACCAGGTAGGCGAGAGTCTTGCCTTTGCGGGTGATCGCTGCGGGCTCGCCCGCGATCCGGGTGCGGTCGAGGATCTCACCCATCTGCTTACGCAGGTCGATCGTCGTGTACGTCCTCGTCTCCATGGACCCGACCCTATCCCCAACTATCATAGTTGCGATAGTCGAACCCGCTCGGGAGCAGCACCAGCAGACCACAGCCGGAGAACACCTACACCATCAACACGATCACGGCCAAAACCTCGCAGTCACCATGCTGCCGCCCACGCCCACCGCCCTGCGGACGAACAGGCGCCGCAGGGCTGACCGGCAGCGAGGTGCTGGCGTCGTTCAGATCATCCGACGCGCCATTTCTGGCCGTCGTTGTTGGCGTCGCAGGCCCATACGCCCAGGCCGTCGCCTTCCTTGTCGGCGGTGAGGCACCCACCGGAACCGTTCTGGAGCTGGTTCCAGCCGTCGCCCACTCCCTGGAACGACCACAGCTGGTTGGTGTTGTTTGCCTGGGAATGTACGAGGTGGGTGCGGTGGGTGTCCGGGTTGTGGTCGATGACCATGCCGCCGCCGTGGGCTGTTTCGATCTCCCACATGCCGTTGCCCTTGTCCCGGAAGATCCAGTCGTTGTTGGGGTTCTCCGCCTCGCCGCGGGCGGCTTGGACTTCGGTACCCGCGGTGGTGTTACCGCCCTCGAGGTCGGCCTCGTAACCGTTGTTGGCCGACATCAGATCGTTGTGTTCGCCGCTGGTCGGCAGCTGGCTGGCGGGGCTGTCGATGGGTGAGCGCATTTCGAAGCGGACTCTGCCGTCTTCGGCACGCAGCATGATGGGCTGACGGAGGGCGGCCGATGCGTCCTGGATGTCGACGAATCTCAGGGTGGAACCGCAGAAGCGGCCGTTGGGATTGGCTTCGGGGCAGGCAACAGGGACATCACCCGCAGAGATGATCCCGAGCGCGGTCACTCCGCCGCGACGCAGGTCGGGAGTGAACACCGGGCCGCCGCTGTCGCCCCTGCCGGCCGCTGCCGTGCCGTTGACCTGCTTCGCTTTCCAGGCCGGCCCGAAGCGGACATCGTTGCCGGCGGCGTCCTTCGCCTCGTACTGCAGGACCTTCCTGCCAACCTCGATGTTGCGGAGCTCTCCCGACGCGGCACCAGAAGTCGAGACGATGTTCCCGGTCTCCGCCATGGCCCAGTCGGTCACCTGCCAGACGGTCTGCCCGCTGCCGTCCCTGAAGGACGCGGAGGCGCCGCGCCACATGGTCGGTTCGAAGAAGTTGGGGTTGCCGGATTCGATCACGGCTGCGTCCATCGTCGTGCTGCCGGACGTGACCGGTCCGGAAGCCAGGTCCGCGAAGCGGCCGCCGGTCCCGCTGTAGACGGTCTTCCTGGTGTCGGGGGCGGGAAAACAGTGGCGGGCCGTGAACGCTTTCCCGTCACCGATGCTGAACGCCGTGGAGCAGGATCCCGCCCCGAAGGGTCCTGCCATGTTGCGCATGTAGGCGCCCGCATGCGACTGGGTGTCCCACCGCCCGGACAGCGACTGCGGGGCATCGGCGACGACTTCCACGTCGACGGGTACCTTCACCTTCGACAGGATTGCGGGCCGCGCGACCGGGCCCGCGGCGAGCTTCATCCCGGCCACCCGCGGCGCTCCGGCGACCTGTACCTGCAGTCCCGTGCCGTTGGGGGCGGCGGACACCTCGGTGATGCGGCCGGTGCCCGTGGACCGTCCCATCTGGTCCGTCACCACCTTGGCCGCGGCCTCCAGCTCCACCTTGCTGTAGGGGGCGGCCTTGATGTCAACGGGAATCTTGCTACGGGCGGCGAAGTCCCTGACCGGCTCGGGGACTTTCCCGTTCCAGAAAATCTCCACTCTGCGTGCGGTCGGTGACGCCACCGCCCCCGCGTACCCGGAGACCTTCTCCAGCCCGGCCAGACGTCTCACCTGTCGCACCGTGGCGTTCATGCTCGTCTGCAGGCTGAACAGCTGGTCCCAGGAGGCGAAGCCCGCAGGCACCGGGTCACTGACGGTCCGTGCTTGTGGTTCGGGCGGCGATGCCGCCGCGGCCGGGGCCGCGATCGGCCCCAACGCTCCCAGCGCCACGACGGGAACCACCCAGCCCAGAGCGGGGCGCGGTCGTCTGTGCCGCGCGAACAATCCCAGAACGGTCATGAAGAAGGCCATCCTCCAGAGAGAGGCCACCGGGCTGTGCCGGCGGCCAGCGGTCCGAACACCCCCAGCTGACCCCGGCCGGTTCCATAGCCCGTAAACGATCAATGAACAGGTTCGCGCCGGCCACCGCTCATGCCGTCGCTACCGCTCTCAGTGCGAATGCTGAACTCCCGCTCCAACTCTCCGTGGCAGAGCCAGACAAACCGTTATGGGGCGCGGCGGCGTGAGCCCTCACGTCCCGAACCACCGACGAACACAGGTGACCCCTTTCCCCTCTTGCAATCAGGAGCACTCCGTCGTGCATCATCCAGCTGTCCTCGCGGCGCAGTGACGCGTACACCGGCCGGTACACGGTGACTGGCAGCCACCTGGACTACGTCGACGACACCGGCTTCACCGCCACGGGCGACATCCGGGACGGAGTCCTCCATCACGAGCACCTCGTGCTCTACCGGGAGCGAAACCGGTCGTAGAGAAGGCCGGGCCACGGCCGCCGCCCTGGCACCGGGAGGCGGATCCGCCCTCGGCAGACGAAATGCGCCCGAGACAAGGGAGCCTTACATCTGTAGAGCAAAAGCGCCGCCGCGGTCGAGTTCATGAAGAGCCTCGGCGGTGGTGCCATCGTCAGCACCGACTCGTACGCCTCCACCGTCGCCCTGCCCGAGGCATCGCCTACAGCGCGTCCAAGGGCGCTCCGGCCCAACTGACCGAAGTGCTCGCCGTCGAGGGCGGGCTGCTGGGCATCCGCGCCAACCTCGTGGCCGTCGGGCCGAGGCCGTTTCGTATGGGCGCGATGAGTTCCGGGGGCGGGGCCGGTCTGGTCTTGTATGCAGACGAAACAGTGCTGGACTCTCGGTCCCGCTCGGCGCCCTCCTCGCCGGGCTCTCGGCATCGGCCTCGACGTACGCCAACCCGTACCCGTACCCCTGCCCGTCCTCGGCCACGTGCCCGTATCCGATCTACGGCACCTCACGGTGATCCGATGACCACCATCGACGTCAATGGAATCGCCCTGGGCATCGAGGTGTTCGGGGACAACGGTGCGCCGCTCGTTCTGCTTGCGGGGAGTACGACCATGCTGTCGTGGCCCGACGCGCTGTGTGAGCGTCTCGCCGCCGGAGGGCGTCGTGTCGTGCGTTATGACCTGCGTGACAGCGGCGAGTCGACGGCGGTGGATCCGTTGGCGCCCGCCTACACCCTGCGCGATCTCGCTGCCGACGCCGCGGCCCTGGTCGACGTGCTCGGCGGCGGCGCGCCCGCGCACCTCGCGGGGATCGGTGTCGGTGGGATGGTCGCGCAGGTGGCGGTGCTGGAGCATCCGGACGCGTTCTCGGCGCTCACCCTCGTCGGCACCCGCCCGGTCGCCCCCGGGCCGCCCGACGACGACCTCCCCGACCACGACCAGGCGGCGATGAGCAGGCTGTTCGCGCGGGCGGCGCCCGACTGGGGGGATCGCGAGTCGGTCGCGGAGTTCAGTGCCGCCGGTGCGGAGATCCTGGGCGACGACCCTGTTGCCGCACGCGCCCTCGCCGCCCGCGTCTGGGACCGTACGCCCGGCACCGCGCCGCCGGTCCAGATGGCCAACCAGATGGGCATGGTGTTCTCCCGGCTCGACTGCCGGCCCCGCTGGCGCGAACGCCTGCCCGGAATCGGGGTTCCCACGCTCGTCGTCCACGGCCGCCGCGACCGCTTCTTCCCCGTCGGGAACGGGGAGGCGATCGCCCGGGAGATTCCGGGGGCGCGGCTGCTGGTCCTGGAGGGGGTGGGCACCGCGCTTCCGGGGGCGGTGAGCGGTGAGGTTGCTGCGGCGATGCTCGCGCTGGGATAGGGGCGGGGGCGGGGGGCGGGTGGGTGTCGCGCCTGCGCCGTGCTCGCGCCGGACCCGCCCTGCCCCTACCCTCGCGCCCGCACCGCGCTCGCACCGCGCCCGCACCGGCCCCGCCCTGTACTCGGGCCGCGCGCCATACCCTCGCGCCGCGCCGCGCTCGCCCTCGGGCTTCGGTCCCGCCCCTCGGGGTTCAGGTCCCGCCCCCGGCCTCGGGGCCGCCCCGGCCCCGGGAGGATGAACACATGGATCCAGCCCCGCACCACCAACTACCGCCCGCCCTCTGGGCCGTCCCCTACGTCGGCTCCCGCTTTCCGGGGTCCTCCGCGGTGGCCGACTTCCCCGGTCTGGAGAAGGGCGCGAACTGCCAGCTGTACGCCTATGAAGTCCTTCGCCACTTCGGTCTGACTCCGCCCGCTCTGCGGTCGAGTGACCTGTGGGCCGATACGCGGGCCACAAGCCGGGTACCCGTCGCCCGGCCCCTCGACCTCGTACTGTTCAACGCCACCGACGATGCCTACGGCGCCCACGTCGGAGTCTGTGTGGACGAGGGCCGGGTGCTGCACTTGTGTGCGGAGGTGGGGCGTCCGGCCGTTTGGGAGATGAGGGAGTTCTCGGCCCGCGAGCGCTACCGGGTGGTGATCGGCATCAAGCGGGTGATCGGCGGGACGCGGGGCATTGCCGACTGAATCCGACGAGGTCAGAGGCTGCGACGGCGGCTCAGGGGTTCGCCGCCTTCCCAGGCCGGCACGGGTACTACTGCCCGTACACCGCAAAGGCGGAGACGGCCGCATTCAACCTGGAGCGCATGCGTGGTGAGACCGCCTACACCCCTGGCGTGGGCGGCGCGGCTCCGTCCTGCGCGCGCCCGGCTCCGCGTTGCGCCTTCCCCCAGCCGGTGGCCCAGCAGACGGGGGCGGCGGCAGCCCTACTCCCCCACCGCGTTCACGACCAGCCGGTGGGCGGCGGTCAAGGTGAGTTCGGGTACGGCCTTGCGGAGGGCGATCACGCGCTGGACGTGGTCGCTCCGGGTCCGCGATTCGACTCCGGCGTCGGCCAGGATGCCCCGTACCCACTGCGCCAGGAGGTCGTCGTCGGTGAGCCGGCCGTACGCCTCGACGATTTCGGCGGCCCGTTCGAGCCCGGCCCGTTCCTCGGGCGCCGCCTGGGTCAGGGCGGCGCGTACGGCCTCAAGGATGTCGGGCGCGTCACGCACGACGATGGGGGACGTCTTCTTCTCGAACAGCATGACCTCTCCTTGTGCCGCGTTGATCGCATGATGCTGCGCCGATGCGGCGCGGACCTATGGAGTTGAGCCAGATCAGAGGTTCGGATCTCCGATCGGCCGGAAATCGCCGGGTGGCCGGATGTGCACCCATCGCCTGGCGGGCGGTCGGGAGCGCCACAGCCGCGATTTGAACGCGTTCAAACCTATGACAGGATGCAAGATGTCCGCGCCGAGAAGTCGTGGCATGGCCGCGTCGCAGATGGCCGCGTCATGTATGGCCGCTTCGCGCATCGGGCACCACACATCACGGCACACACGGGGAGGTCGGCACGAGACGCCGATAGGTGAAGGTTCTGGCGATCACGCTGGCGGTGCTCGCCGTACTGTTCACGGCCGCCGACCGCATGGCCCTGCACTACGCGAACCAGCAGGCCGCGCGCATCAAGGTGACGGGCGCGGCGGGCGGCCGGACGCGGGCGACCACCGGAACGCTGCTGGCGCAGGGCACCGAGATCACCCTGACCGTCCCCGGCGCCGAACGGGTCACCGCCACGTGGCGGATCAGCCTCCCCGAGAACATCGGGTTCACGGCGGCACATTCCACCGAGGACGGCGTCGACATCACCCTGACCGGCCACCAGGTGGCACTCGGCAACTCCCGCTTCAGCAGGTGAAACGGGCATAGCCCGGGCTCGGACCGCGGACCACCGCTGCCGAAGGTGCCCCGGACACGGCAGTGCCCCGCCACCGTTTGCGCGGTGGCGGGGCACTTCGTCGTTCGGGGTGCGGCTCAGTACAGGTCGCGGTAGGTGTTCCAGCCGTCGCCGAGCTTGACGCGGGACTTGAAGCCGCCGTAGCCGTTCGACTCGTAACGGAACAGTTCGCCGCGGGAGTTGCTCGCGAGGAGATCGCCCCGGCCGTCGCCGTTCACGTCGCCGGGGGCGGCGAGGTGCTTGAACTGCTGCCAGCCCGGGCCGATGTACACACGCGACTTGAACGGGGAGGTGGAGACGCCCGTGCCCGGGTACAGGTAGAGCTTGCCGTCGCCGGTGCGGGCCACGATGTCGGCCAGCCCGTCGCCGGTCAGGTCGCCCGCGCCCACGATCCTGTCGTACGCGTTCCAGCCGCCGCCCACCTTCAGACGGGAGGCGAAACCGGTGCCCGCGCCGTTGCCGCGCTGGAGCCACAGGGTGCCCGAGCCGTCGCGGGCCAGCAGGTCGCCCTGGCCGTCGTTGTTCAGGTCACCGGGGCCGACGACGAGGTTGTAGGTGCCCCAGCCGCCGCTGACCTGGTTCTGGCCGTTGTACAGCCAGTTCTCGTAGATCTCCAGGAGCTCCGGCTGGCCGTCGCCGTCGAGGGACGAGGCGTAGCGCAGGTTCGCGCCCGCCCAGCCGCCGGCGTCGCCGACCTGCTGGCGGTCGGCGAGCTGGCCGTTGTTGCGGGTCGTGTAGTAGAACAGCGTGCCCCGGCCGTCGCGCGCGAGGATCTCGCTCTTGCCGAGGAAGGGGTTGCCGCCCTGCGAACCGAGCCAGGAGGCCGACTCCCAGCGCGTCCCCCACTGCTTGCGGGGCTGGAAGTTGCCCTTGCCGTCGGCGAGGTAGAGGTACACCGTGCCGCCGGGGGTGCGGGCGAAGATGTCCGCGTACCCGTCGCCGTTGGCGTCGTCCATGCTGAAGAGCTGGTTGTACGTGTCCCAGCCACCGCCGAGCTTGACGCGGCCCTTGAGCGGGGCCGCGGTGTTGCCCGTCCCGGCGTAGAAGTACAGGTCACCGCCGGGGGTGCGGGCCAGGACGTCGGCGATGCCGTCGCCGTTGACGTCGTTGGCACCGAGGATCTGGTCGTACGACTGCCAGCCGCCGCCGACCTTCACCTTCGCGGCGAACGGGTCACCGGAGGCGTTCCCGTTGCCGGGGTAGAGGTACAGGTCACCGCCGGGCGTGCGGGCCAGGACGTCCGGCTTGCCGTCACCGGTGACGTCGCCGGGGGTGACGAGCTTGTTGTACGCGTTCCAGCCGCCGCTCGACCAGGCGCGGTAACCGGCGTACTGCGGGCCCGGGTTGGTGTACAGCGAGAGGGTGCCGGTCGACGACAGCGTCAGCACCTCGGGGTAGCCGTCGCCGTTGAGGTCGCCGGGGGTGAGGACGTCCTTCTGCCATCCCGACTGGTCGGCGAAGGTGTACTCGACGTCGGCCTTGCCCGTGACGAAGGTCCGCAGCCAGAGCTTGCCGTTCGGCGTGCGGTAGAAGAAGTCGCTGTAGCCGTCGGCGTCCATGTCGGCGCGGGGCTTGACCCGGGCCGCGGGGGCGGCGGCGGCCTTGCGGTGGGCGGTGCCCTTCGGCAGCGTCCCGGTCGGCGTGGCCGCCTCGGGCTTCACGGGGTTGATCGCCCCGTGCGGCGCCGCCGGCGCCCCGTCGGCCGAGGCGGTGCCGGCCAGGAGCATCCCGGCCGAGAGCGCGAGAGCGGTGCAGGCCGCGAGACGGCCGGTGCGCGAGGTGCGCGGAGAAGACAAGATTCCCCCCTGGGAATACGCGGTATGACCGGGGTGAGGCCATGGCCGAACCCACCGCCGCGAGCGGCGGGCGGTGCACACGGAGGCACCTCTCGTGGAACCGCGCAGGGTGCGCCTGGTGCACACGGTGCGTCTGGCGGGCCACGATGGCCGCGCCGTCCGGCGCGCCAGGGTGTCCGCGATGAACGCGCGGCTGTGCGCGGTGGTCCACAGCGCGGTGGTTCACACAGAAATGCCGAAATCCCCCCCGGGATGTGTCTGAAGCGTACCCCCGGGGGTGGGTGGGGTTGAAGTGAGTATCGAGTCATCGGGGTCACAGGGGGTTGGCCTCGGTGTGCGTGCGGACCAGGCCGGGGTCCACCGGGATCCACCGGGATCCATACGCTGGTCCACCCCGGGTGGCTCCCAGGGCTGTCCGGTCCTGAGTACCCGGTGTCTACGTTTGCGGGAGTGCCCTGCCACCGGACCACACCCACCGGGCGGGCGATATTCTGTGGTCCAGACCTCGTGGGGGGATCCGCAGGGCCGGCGCGACCGTGCGCGCTCAGCTTCGTCGGCGCGGCACGTTCCGCTGCCGCGCGCCCGGACTGGTTCCGCCACACCCGACCACTGTCCGGAGTTCCTTGTGAAGAAGCTCTTCCGCGGACGGCGCGCCCTGGCGCGTACCGCCGCGATGGCGACGACCGTCGTCCTGGCCGCCACGGCCGCGGGTACGGCCGTCGCCGACGGCTCCGCCACCGCCTCGCCTTCGGCCAAGAACGCCTCCCTGGCCACCTCCAGGGCCGCCGCGGCCGGCAAGCCGACGCCCGCCGCGCCGTTCTACTTCCTGTCCGGGATCCTCCCGTCGGGCCAGATGTACGTATACATGCCCGACGGCAAGGGCGGCTTCGGCGCCCGCTCCGGCGCGTACGCCTGGAAGAACTTCAAGTACGGCGTCTCCATCGACCTGGAGATGACCGGCAGCCAGAACGGCGCGTACCACGTCATGACCGACGGCACGCTGAACCTGTGGCTCGACGGGAAGCTCAAGCGCATCGGCGGCGGCTGGAGCCCGTACGACAACGTCATCATGCCCGGCGCCCTCGGCAGCGCCAAGCACCCCGATCTGCTCGCGCGCGACAAGGAGGGTTACCTCTGGCGCTGGCAGAGCCGGACGGACGGCTCGCTGGCCCCGCGTACGCGGATCGGCGGCGGCTGGAACCAGTACACCCAGATCGCCGGCCTCGGCGATCTGACCGGTGACTCCCGGCCGGACATCGTCGCCCGCGACAAGCAGGGCGTCCTGTGGCTGTACAAGGGCACCGGCGACCTGGCCAAGCCGTTCGCGCAGCGGGTGCAGATCGGCGGCGGCTGGAACCAGTTCAACAAGCTGGTGGCCACCGGCGACGTCGACGGGGACGGCCACAGCGACCTGCTCGCCCGTGACGCCAAGGGCGACCTCTACCTCTACAAGGGCACCGGCAGGGCCGCCGCACCCTTCAAGGCCAAGGTCAAGATCGGCTACGGGTTCAACCAGTACCGCGAGATGTTCTGATCCGAGGTGGGGTGCGGCGGGGTGACACCTGCGTACGGGCTCGTTGCGTACGGGCTCCTTGCGTACGGGCTCCTTGCGTACGCGGTGGACCCCATTGAGCCCGTACCCCGTGGTCCCGGCCGTCGGCGGCGAGGTTTCTCGTCTGCCGGCGGCCGGGTCCGGGTGCCGGGCACGCGCCCGCTCCCCCTCAGGCCGCCTGGCCGAGGATCAGCGTGGCCACGGCGGGCGCGAGGTACAGGACGGGGAACACGACGGTCTTGTACGAACGGGCCCGCAGCACCGTGATGACCGCGCCCAGGAAGTACAGCACCAGGGCCACCCCGGCCGCGACGCCCATCGCGGGGACCGCCAGGCCGACCAGCAGACCCACCGCCCCGGCCGCCTTGGCCAGCCCCAGCAGCGTCCACGACGAACGCGGCACGCCGTACTCGATCAGCGGCTGGGTGACGAACTCCGCCTTGCGCAGCAGCGAGAACCCGGAGAAACCGATCCAGGCGGCGGTGAAGACGGCGACGATGACGTAGGCCGTGGACATGGGGACTCCTCTGTGTGGTGGCCGGGTGCTGACGCGGCTTCGGCGGACGGCCGGTGGGCCGGTCCGGTGTGGGGGCGTCGGCCGCGCCGCGCACCCTCACACTTGGCTGAACCGCGGCGGCCCCGATGTGTGACAGCGTCGCGAGAATTCCTCAGAGAAGTTTCGCGGGGTGCGCCTGTGGATCCGAGCGACCTGTTCGGTAGGCCCGGCCGCACGGTCGCCCGCCGCCCCTGTTCATCGCGCCCCGCCGTACGTCAGGTGTGCGTGCTCGTCACGTGTGCGCGCTCCTCAGACGCGCCCGCGGCCCCTGCGGGCCGAACAGTACGAGGCCACTCGACGCCCTCGTGGGTCTGGGCCCATCCCGCCGTCGGGGGTGCCTGCCGCCGGGTCTTTCTTGCCGTAACCGCAAGATTGCGTGCCCGTTCGCGGTGCGTCTGCCAAGACTGGGCGCATGTCGAGGCGGCGACACGTCGTCGCGCCGGCGTCTCACCGCACCAGCGCCACAAGGGGACTTGTATGAACACGTCCGACCATGCCCGTGCCAACGCCCATGCCAACGCCCACGCCCATGCCGCCGACACCGCGCTGGCGTTCTGGGACGGCGTCCACGCCGCCCGTCCGGCGCCCGACGACCCGCGGCCGAACGTCCGCCTCACCGAAGTGGTGACCGGTCTGCCGTCCGGCACCGCGCTGGACCTCGGATGCGGCAACGGCGGCGACGCGCTCTGGCTCGCCGGGGCGGGCTGGCGGGTCACCGCCACCGACATCTCGGCCGTCGCCGTCGAACGGCTCGCGGACCTCGCCCGCTCGCACGGTCTGGCCGAGCGGATCACACCCGTACGGCACGACCTGAACACCTCGTTCCCGACGGGCACGTACGACCTGGTCAGCGCCCATTACCTGCAGACACCCCACGACCTGGACCGGGCCGCCGTCCTGCGCTCGGCCGCGCACGCCCTGCGGCCCGGCGGGCTGCTGCTGGTCGTCGACCACGGGTCGACCGCGCCCTGGTCATGGAACCAGGACCCCGGCACCCGCTACCCGGGCCCGCGGGAGACCGCCGAGGGCATCGGTCTGGCGCCGCGGACGTGGGCGGTCGAGCGGGCGGACTCGCCCCGGCGGATCGCGGCCGGGCCGGACGGGCGTACGGCCGAGGTCATCGACCACGTACTCGTCATCCGCCGCCGCCTTGGCGTCCAGGTGTGAGGGGGCGATCCCGATGTCCACTCGCCCCCGCGAGTCCGCCCCGACCGGCCCGGCCCGCGCCAACCGCCGCCGCCGTGACACCCCGCCACCGCGTACCGGGGGCGGCGAGGCCGAGGTTCTGCGCGGGTTCCTCGACTACGTGCGGGAGTCGGTCGCCGCGAAGGTCGAGGACGCGCCCGAACCGGAGGTACGTACGGCTGCCGTGCCCTCGGGGACCAATCTGCTCGGCCTGCTCAACCATCTGACGTTCGTGGAGCGCGCGGTGTTCCTCGGGGAGGAGGACGTCGACTGGCAGACGACGTTCCGGGCGGCGCCCGGGGAGAGCGTGTCCGATGTCGTCGCCCGCTACCGGGCGGCCGTAGAGCAGGCGAACGAGGTACTGGACGCGTGCCCGGACCTCAGCGCCCCGGTCCCCCGCAACCACTCCAACCGCCGCTCCCCCAGCGTCCGTTGGGCCCTGACCCACCTGATCGAGGAAACCGCCCGTCATGCGGGGCACGCGGACATCGTGCGGGAGCTCATCGATGGGGCTACGGGGCGGTGAGGGGTGCTCGGCCTGCTACGACCGGGGGTGTCGGGCCACCCTCACCGCGACCCACCACCGGCACCGCGGGACGGGACCGTCTGCGCCGCGCCCGGCCATACTCCCTCGGTATCGTTGCAGCGTGGAGCTACGAACCCTGCGCTACTTCGTCGCGGTCGCCGAGGAACTCCACTTCGGCCGGGCCGCCACCCGCCTGCACATGAGCCAGCCGCCGCTGAGCCGGGCGATCCAGCGGCTGGAGGGTGAAGTCGGGGCCCTGCTGTTCGTCCGCTCGCCCGTCGGCGTCACGCTCACGCCGGTCGGCGCGGTGCTGCTGGAGGAGGCGCGGGACCTGCTCGACCATGCCGACCGCGTGCGTACGAGGGTCAGCGGTGCGGCATCCGGTGCCGCCACCCTCACCGTCGGCATCCTGGGCGACGGCACCGACCCGGGCGTGGCCCGGCTGGCCGCCGCCCACCGGCAGAGCCGGCCCGGCGTCGACATCCGCATCCGCGACACCGACCTGACCGACCCGACGTGCGGGCTGCGCGCCGGGCTGGTCGACATCGCCCTCACCCGGGCGCCGTTCGACGAAACCGCCCTGACCGTACGTACGTTGCGCACCGACCCGGTCGGCGTGGTCCTGCGCGCCGACGATCCGCTGGCGGGGCGGGACGGGCTGCGGCTGGCCGAGCTGGGCGACCGGCGCTGGTTCCAGTTCCCGCCGGGCACGGACCCCCTCTGGCAGGCGTACTGGAACAGCGGCGAGCCGCGCGAGGGCCCGGTCGTGCGCGCCGTCCAGGAATGCCTCCAGGCCGTCCTGTGGAACGGCACGGTCGGCCTGGCCCCGCTCGGCCACGACCTGCCCCCGGAACTGGCCGTGGTCCCCCTCACCGACATGCCACCGAGCCGCGTGGTCGCGGTGTGGAACACGGGCGACACCAACCCCCTGATCCGCCCCTTCGTCGACACCGCGACGGCCGCGTACCGCCACCCCACTCCCGTACGGGCACGAGGCCACGGACACGGACACGGACACCGTGCGAAGTCCCTCGGGAGCGACTGAAGCGACCGGGGGGGCGGAGGTGGGGCGTTGGGTAATGGGCGGGAGGGGGACAGGCCCACGATCCCCGGGTCGGTGGTGTGCGCACCACCGGCTGCGGCGGCGCGGGGGTGGTGTCACCACCCCCGTAACGCACCAGGCGGACGGTGGGGCCGGGCCGCAGCAGACCCTCGGAGGCGATCCGGGGCATGTGCCAGCGCAGCAGATCCGGCGCCAGCCGACGCAGGTCCGCACGCAGACGGGTGGCGGATTCGGGCCCATGGCGGTCGCGCACGGCGCGCAGATCGAGTTCGACGTCGATCCGGGCGGCGGCGCAGGGGCCGAAGTCCATCCGGCGACGCGCGCCCGCGTGGCCCGCTCCCCGTATCCGGCGAGCGACCTCCAGCCGTCCCCATTCGCGCTGTTGTAGCCTCACGCCCATGGATCCGAAGATGGCCGGGAACAGCCCCTCGCCGAGGGGTGGGGGCGAGCCGGACGTCATCGCGACCCTCGTCGAACTCCACTCGTTCGTCGGCACGTTGAGGTCCGAGGCCGAGGCCGCGCTGGCCCGGCTGGCGCCGGACGGCGAAGGATCGCCCGCGTACAGCACGGTCACGCACGCGCTGCAGACCCTCTACGGGGATTTCGGCACGCACTGCGCGGACACCCTCCTCGAAGGGATCTCCGACCAGACCCGCTGGGACAAGCCCCGCATGTGGGCCCTGCTCCAGCTCGTACGCGCCTACCGGAACCATCCCGCTTTCCCGCCGTCCGCCCTTCCGTACGTCGACGGCCCGAACTACAGCTGACCCCTCCCGCATCGCGTCGCCCCCGCGCGGCGGTGGCGGTGACAGGGGCGGACGCCGGGCCCTATCGTCTCGTCGAGGGGCGAGCGGAAGGGACAGAGGGACAGCGGATGAGCGGCGCCTTCCCCAACCACCAGGAAACGCACGGCCCTTCACACGAGGAGAGCCCGGTGCCGGGTGTGCCGTCGGGTCTGCAGATGTTCATCGAGAGCCCGATACGGCAGCACCGCGCGTTCCCGAGGGGGCCTGGCGGCGCCGGTGGACCTGGTGGGTCCGGTGGGTCCGGTGGGTCCGGTGGGTCCGATGGCGAGGGGCTCGACGCGGGCCGGTGAGGTGGCAGCCTCGCGGTCCATGCCCTCGGCCGCCCTCCCCGTCAGCGTCGACGCACCGGCCCCGCACCGGATGCGGAACGGGCGGAAGCCCGCTGGCGGAGCCCGGCTCTAAGGTGGCCCCATGTTCGATCGGTTGGAGATCAGGGTGGTGCCGCCAGGGCCCCGGTTCCCGGCTCAGGTGCGGTTCTGGATCAACGGCGAGGACGTGGTCGCGGGGGCGGTCGGCGAGTGGGGGCGCGACCCGCTGGGTGTGAGGGGGAGGCGGACCCCGCGTCGACCTCGGCAGCTGACCGTCGCGGAGGCGACCCGCCGGTAGCGGACCGGGGTGGATCCCTTCGGCCCAACTATGCTCCTCCCCATGCCGGTTGAACGCCAGAACCCCCACGTGGAAACCGCCCTCCGCTACCACGAGGCGGTGGCCCGGGGAGCCGTCGGGGAGGAGCTGGCCCGCTTCTTCCACGAGGACGCGGTCCAGCACGAGCTCCCCAACGCGCTCTTCCCCGACGGCGTCCGCCGCGACCTCCCCGCCGTGCTGCACAGCGCGGAACGGGGCAGCGGGCTCCTCCTCGAACAGCGCTTCGACGTACACAACGCCGTGGCGTCCGGCGACGAGGTGGCCCTGGAAGTCACCTGGACGGGCACCCTGGCCGTCCCCCTGGGTACCCTGCCCGCCGGCCACGTGCTGCGCGCCCACATCGCGGTGTTCCTGACCTTCCGCGGCGACAGGATCCTCGCGCAGCGCAACTACGACTGCTACGAAAGGTTGGACGGCACGGTTGCGGCGTCGGGGGCGGTTGGGGGGTGAGGGGCGCGCGCCGCGGCCTCGTGCGGGCGGCGCCCATCCGTGGGGGCGACCACGTTCCTCCATGGTGTGGAGGAGGCGGACGGTCTCGGCCTTCCCCGCGATCTCCTCGTGGATCTCCCGATGGAGGGCGGCCTCCCGGGACCGCGCCGGCATCCGGTGGCCGTCCACGAACCGCTCGTCACCAACGCCTACCTGTGGCCCCCCCAGAAAAGCCGGAATGTCCGCCCGGGTCGGATAGTCGGGCAGTGGTGCCGGCTTGTCCTGGAGGAATGCCGTGATGGCTGCCGCCGCTCGCTGGTCGTTGTCGTCCAGGCCGTTCCACATGTGGTGGCCGACGCCGGGCATGTACTGGGTGCGCCGGATGGCGGGGTCGTTGGCGAGGACGGTTGTCTCCCACTGGCGGACCTGGGACGAGCACTCGGCGATCATCAGCATCGCGGGGACCCGGGAGCGCCTCAGCTGCGGGGCGAGGGAGGGGGAGTCCTTGATCGTTTGCTGGATGCGGAGGCTGGCGGCGGCGCTGAAGGAGAAGTTGTCCGCCGTGTCCTCGACCGGGATGCGGTGCGCGTCCTTCGCGCAGTACGCGGACGCGGTGTCGCTGCCGAGGTCCGCGGCGGTGAAGGCGTTGTCGCCCTCCGCCTGTCCCACCAGCCCGTTCTCCGGGCTGAGCAGGCCGAGCCGCATCAGGCCGAACGCGACCGCGTACCGCGGGACATGGGTGGAGCGCGGTCCCGTCTTCGCCGGTGCGGTGCCGCGGGCCGACGGTCGGCCCTTCTGCCCCGTGAGCCGGGCGGTGGGGCCGTCCATCGGGCCCGGCTCGGCGATGACCGCACGGTGCAGGTGGGCGGCGGTGGCCGGGTCGGCCAGCGCGCGCGAGCAGGGCCGCGCCGGAGGAGAACCCGAGTACGTCGACGCGTTCCGTGCCGAGCCTGTCGACGAAGGCGCGGAGGTCGCGGACGGACCGGGTGATCGTGTACTGGTCCATGGGCAGCAGGTCGCTGCGTCCGCCGCCGGCCTGCTCGTACGCGTACACGTCGTAGCCCTGTCCCGCGAGCCGCCGCAGGAAGTGGTGGTCGAGCACCGAGATGCCGCGCACCGGGCCGCCGTTGAGGTAGAGAAGCGGTACGTGCCGGCGGGGGCCGCCGCCGGTGGGCGGGTAGTGGTAGACGGCGACGCGGCTGCCGGTGGACAGGCGCCAGTGCTCGGTCGTCACGAACGCCAGGGCGGACGGGGAGCGGCGCGTCGTGGGGACGGTGGGGACGCACACCGTCAGCGTCAGGGCCGCCGCGACGAGCACCGGCACGAACGGCACCAGCCGTCCCCGCCAGGGGCGGCGGCGGCCCCGCCACGCCGCCGCGGCGAGGGCGGCCCCGACGGTCGCGGACCATGCGGCGAACCCCGAGCCCGCGCCGTCGGTGGCGACGATCAGCGCCAGGAAGAGGGCGGCCAGCCCCACCACCACGGCGGCTGCCGCCAGCAGACGGCCGACGGGGCGCACGGAACGTATGAGGAAACGTACGGGGGAACGCGTGAGGGAACCCTTGGCGGACGGTGGCATCACGGGCGGCGGCAAGACGGACGGTGGCATGGCGATCCCCCCAGTTCGTTGGTACGCCGTTTTGAAACGACGTTTTGAAACGATGTTATCAGCGTCGGTAGACTGCTCCCATGGGAAGGCCGAGAACGAACGACGCCGCCGTCAGAGAACGGCTCGTGGCATGCGCGACCGAGATGTTCGCGACCCGCCCCCGGGAGTCGGTCACCGTCCGCGCGCTGGCCACCGCGGCCGGAACGTCGACGGCGGCGGTGTACACGCTGTTCGAGGGCAAGGACGGCCTGATCCGCGAGGTGCGCGACCAGGCGGTCGCCGGTCTGTTCCAGGACCTGACGGCCGTTCCCGGCTCGGCTGCCGCCCTGGACGATCTGTACGCGCTGGCCGTGGCGTACCGCCGCTGGGGGCGCGAACACCCGCACCTCTACACGGTGTTGTTCGGCGGCGCGCAGCCCTTCGTCCCGTCGTCCCGGATCGGCGACCGCGACCCGGTGCGCCCGCTCGTCGCGGCGATCGACCGCGCCGTGGCGGACGACGTCCTGGCGGGCGACACCACGCTGATCGCCGTCTCACTGTGGGTGGCCCTGCACGGACTCGTCACCCTGGAACTCGCGGGCGCCCTCGACGGCCCGGCGGCCGAGACGGCGTTCCGGTCGACGGTCTACGCGGTGTTGCGCGGGTGGGCAACACCTGGCGCGTTCCCCGGGCTTCAGGGTACGGGGGCGGAGCGGTAGGGCCGTTGCCGCGTGAAGGCCGTTGCCACGCAAAGCGGTAGGGCCGTTACCTCGTGAACACGCGCACGCAGTCCGAAGTCCGCCGAGCCCGGCCGCCCGGCCCCCGCCCCGGCACGACCGTGTGAACGGCCGGGACCACTACTCCCCCACCAACTTCACGTGGGTTCCTCAGCCCACCGCGCCCGGAGCGTCGGAACCCCCACCCCCCGCAGCCCCCTCCGGCTTCGTGTACAGCACCTCCCGCGCCTGCTCCGCCGCTCGCGTGATGCTCTCGGTGATGAAGTCGAGGAAGCGGGCGATGTTCTCCAGGCGGGTGGCGGCGGGGGTGCCGGGGCCCAGGACGCCCACGCCCTGGCGGGCCGTGTCGACCAGTTGGGCGGTGGCGCGGGCGCTGGCCAGCATCGACTGGTACCAGACGTCGTCGTCGACGCTGTAGCGCTCGCGGCGGCCCTCGTCGCGTTCGCGGCGCACCAGGCCCTGGCTTTCGAGGAACGCGATCGACTTGGAGACGGACGCCGGACTCACCTGGAGGCGCTCGACGAGTTCGGCGGCGGTCAGGCTGCCCTCGTCGGTGGTGTAGAGGCAGGTCAGCACCCGGGAGATCATCTTGTTGGAGAGACCGGTCTGCATCAGGACATCGGTCAGCCGCTCCTCGTACGCGCGCACCTGCTCGGGGTCGCGGCCGTGCGGCAGCGGTGCGGTGTCCTTCTCGGGGGGCGCGGCCCGGCGGCTGCGGTGGGCGCGCCGGCCGGTGGCGCGCTGGGCCGCCTCGGCACGGTAGGCCGTGGGGCCGCCGTTGCGCATGACCTCGCGGGTGACGGTCGACGTCGGGCGGTCCAGGCGTCGCGCGATCTCCGCGTAGGCGAGGTCGTCGGCCAGCCCCAGCGCGATCTGCTGCCGTTCCTGCTGGGTGAGCCTGCCTCCGGGCATCGGTGGCCTCCTTCGTGTCCGTCGAGCGTGTCGTATCCGTCGTATCCGGCGGATCTGTTGCGCCCGTCGAGTCTGGCGCGTCTGTCGGGTACGCCCGTCCGCCGGGTCGGCCGATGGTGCGTCAGCATAGCGTTTGCGCTCAACCCATTGCAACGCAACGCCCATCCTGCATTGCATTCCACACAAGACCATTGCAATGATTATACGTAACTGACCTGCAATGATGCCGATTCAGCGCAACAGATTCGTTGCCGGATCCTCGAACGCAACGTAGCGTTTCCTTCATCAGAAACCGCCGGACGCAAGGAGCGGACGGCGGCTCGTACGAAGGAGACCGACCATGCAGAAGTTCGCCACCGCCACCACCGGCCCCGTCTCGACCGTCCTCGACATCCCCGCCGGGCGCGTCCAGTTCATCGCCGCCGACCGGGCCGACACCACCGTCGAGGTCCGCCCGGCGGACGCGGACCGCAGCCGCGACGTGAAGGCGGCCGAGCGGATCACCGTCGCGTACGAGGACGGGGTGCTGCGCATCGAGGCCGCGCCCACGCAGAACCTCGTGCTCGGCAACTCCGGTTCCGTCGAGGTCACCGTCCAACTGCCCACCGGCTCCCGCGTCCAGGCCAAGGCGGCCCTCGCCGAACTGCGGGGCGTCGGACGCCTCGGCGACGTCGTCTTCGAGGGCGCGCAGGCCACCGTCAAGCTCGACGAGACCGCGAGCGCCCGCCTCACCCTCGCCGCCGGTGACATCACCGTCGGCCGGCTCGGCGGCGACGCCCTGATCAGCACCCGCAAGGGCGACCTGAGCATCACCGAGGCCACCGGTGGCGCGGTCGAACTGCGCACCGAGTACGGGGACATCACCGTCGGCGCCGCCCGCGGCGTCTCCGCCTCCCTGGACGCGGGCACCAGCTACGGCCGGATCACCAACGCGCTCCACAACTCCGGCACCGCCGACCTCGCCATCCGCGCCACCACCTCGTACGGCAACATCGCCGCCCGCAGCCTGTGAGCGCACGGCCGGCCGACCACAGCAGAAACAGGGGGCACCTCTCATGACCGACCGAGCCGTCAACGACAACCGATCCGCCGACGACCACCGCGCCGCCACCCACCACCGGGCCACCGACAACGGCCCGGCCGACCACCGGGCCGCCAACAGCCGCCCGACGGCCACCGGCACCACCGACCTCGCCATCGCGGCGCACGGCCTGCGCAAGTCCTACGGCGACAACACCGTCCTGGACGGCGTCGACATCGCCGTACCGCCGGGCACCATCTTCTCCCTGCTCGGGCCGAACGGCGCGGGCAAGACCACCGCGGTGAAGATCCTCTCCACCCTCATCGCACCCGACCCCACCAGCGGTTCCGTCCGCGTCGGCGGCCACGACCTCGCCACCGGGCCGCAGGCCGTACGGGCCGCGATCGGGGTCACCGGCCAGTTCTCGGCCGTCGACGGGCTGATCACCGGCACGGAGAACATGCTGCTGATGGCCGACCTGCACCACCTCTCGCGCCGCGAGGGGCGGCGGGTCGCCGCCGAACTCCTGGAGCGCTTCGACCTCACCGAAGCCGCCAAGAAGCCCGCCTCCACCTACTCCGGCGGCATGAAGCGCCGCCTCGACATCGCGATGACCCTGGTGGGCGGCCCCCGGATCATCTTCCTGGACGAGCCGACCACCGGCCTCGACCCGCGCTCACGCCACCAGATGTGGCAGATCATCCGCGAGCTGGTCAGGGACGGCGTCACCGTCTTCCTCACCACCCAGTACCTCGAAGAGGCCGACGAACTCGCCGACCGCATCGCGGTGTTGAACGACGGGAGGATCGCGGCCGAGGGCACGGCGGACGAGCTGAAGCGGCTGGTGCCGGGCGGGCACGTACGGCTGCGGTTCGCGGACCCGGAGGCGTACTGGAACGCGGCGGCGGCTCTGGCCGGGACGGCGGCCCGCGAGACTTCGTCGCCCTCCCCGGACCCCGCCCACCCCTCCATCGCCTCCTCCCCCGCCTCCCGCGACGACGAGTCGCTCACCCTCCGCCTCCCCAGCGACGGCAGCCAGCGGGACCTGCGCGGCGTCCTCGACCGGCTGGACGCGGCCGGTGTCGAGGCCGACGAACTCACCGTGCACACCCCCGACCTCGACGACGTCTTCTTCGCCCTGACCGGCGGCGCGGGTGACACCCGCACCGCTCCCCGTACCGCCTCCCCCAACCAGCCGACGGAGGCTGCCCGATGAGCTCCCTCTCCCTCGCCGTACGCGACTCCGCCACCATGCTGCGCCGCAACCTCCTGCACGCCCGGCGCTACCCCTCCCTCACCCTGAACCTCCTCCTCACCCCGATCATGCTGCTCCTGCTCTTCGTGTACGTCTTCGGCGACACCATGAGCGCGGGCATCGGCGGCGGCGCCCCGGACCGCTCCGCGTACATCGCGTACGTCGTACCGGGCCTGCTCCTGATGACCATCGGCAGCACCGTCGTGGGCACGGCGGTCTCCGTCTCCAACGACATGACCGAGGGCATCATCGCCCGCTTCCGTACGATGGCGATCCACCGCGGCTCGGTCCTCATCGGGCACGTCATCGGCAGTGTGCTGCAGGCGGTGGCGAGTGTGGTGCTGGTCGGCGCGGTGGGTGTGGCGATCGGCTTCCGCTCGACGGACGCCACCGCCCTGGAGTGGCTGGCCGCGTTCGGACTCCTGGTGCTGTTCGCCCTGGCGCTCACCTGGATCGCCGTCGGCATGGGCCTGATCAGCCCGAACGTGGAGGCGGCCAGCAACAACGCGCTGCCGATGATCCTGCTGCCGCTGCTGTCCAGCGCGTTCGTCCCGCTGGACGCGATGCCGGGCTGGTTCCGCCCGATCGCGGAGTACCAGCCGTTCACCCCCGCGATCGAAACCCTCCGCGGCCTCCTGCTCGGCACGGAGATAGGCAACAACGGCTGGCTGGCCGTCACCTGGTGCGTGGGCCTCGCGGTCCTCGGCTACTTCTGGTCGACGGCGAAGTTCAACGGGGAGGCGGGGTGAGGAAGGGAGAGGCGGGATGAGGGATGAGGGGGGAGGCCCGACGGGGCCTCCCCCTCCCGCATCGCCCGCTCAGCCCCGGCCCCGCCCCATGACGATCGTCGCTGTGCTGAGGAAGCCCGACCCCAGCACCGCGAGGAGGACCCGCAGGGAGACCGGTGAGCCGCTGCCCAGGATCGCGGGGACGGCCACCAGGAACGCCCCGAGCGCACTGATCGCCACCCGGGAGACCAGCCGGATGCGGGAGTGCTTGATGAGGACCGGGAAGCGGACGGCGGCCACCGGGGTGGGGCCCGGGTCGACGGGTCCGAGCCGGATCGTCACATGGGTGAGGGCGTCGAAGGACGCGGCGTCGGGCTGGAGCCAGAACTCGGTGGAGTCGTAGCGCAGGGCCACGTCGTGGGTGTGGTCCGAGGAGACCCGCAGGAAGCGCCCGTCGGTGGCGCAGCTGAGCGTGATCTTGGGTGTTTCGGTGTAACAGCTGGAGTAGAAACTGACCGGGAGCCGTGCGGGCTTCAGGTCGCCGAGGCTGAGCCGCCCCTGCGGCTCGAAGGCGAACGCGTGCGCGCCGGTCAGATGGGCCGGCTGGTCGACCCGCATGAAGTACGCGTTCTCGAAGGTGGGGTGGAGCGCGAGACGGCGGGCGACACTGATCCACAGTTGCGCCTGGTCCCCGTTGGTACGGATGGGGAAGGCCGGGAATTTGAGGACGGCGGGATAGTAAGTGCCGTCGTTGGCCTCGACTATCTTGTCGATCGCCCTGCGGCTCTCCGTGTTGATGTCGGCACGGGAGAGCGCGTACTCGTCCAGGTCCACGTGGTCCGTGACCCGGAGTTTGAAGAGGATCACGTCGGCGACGCATTCCGCCGCCACCACCTCCGCGACGCGGACCGGCAGGAGAAAGCAGTCGGCCGGCACCGCGGCGTCCGCGACGAATCCGATCAGCGCGCGCTGGCCGAGCACTGATCCGCTGGCCACCTTCTGCTGCAGCGAAGACGCCACGTACCGGGCCTCGTAGCGGAATTGGATCAGGGCGCCCCGGGGCAGGGCCAGGGCGGTGAGGATGTCCTCGGCGTACCGGCGCCGCACGTTCGACGACAGCAGCAGGACCTGCGGGCGCTCTTCGTGTTCGCTCACGTCACCCCTGAATCCCTGAATCCCCTGAATTCTTAGGAATCCCCTGAGTCGCTGATTCCCTTGGATCTCCAGGTCCCCGGGTCCTCTGGATCCCCGGGAAACCCGTTTCCTCCAACTGCGGAGTACAGCGTGCGCATACCCTAATGGGCCGTCATGGATTCCTCCAGGCGGGTGTATCGCGACCAGACCCGATCGGCGGGGAGATCGTCGACCGCCAGGCGGGTCGCGGGCTCGTAGTGGATGCCGTCGCGGGTGAGTTCGTCGTGCCGCCGGTAGATGACCTTCTCCTCGAATCCGTCGGCCTGGTCGCAGGTCAGGTCGATGACCACGCGCCTGGCCTCGGTGGGCGGGCCGATCTCGATCCAGCAGTGGTGGTCCACGGAAGAGATCGACGGGTTGTCGAAACTCAGTTTCCCGTAGCAGTAGGTGGCTTCGATTTCGCGCAGCCGCAGTTTGCGTGCCAGCCACACCGAGCTCACTCCGCACTGGCCTTTCGACGAGAGGGGCTCAAGGGCATAGCTCGGGTGCACGGTCTTCAGGGACCAGGCCGCCTCCAGCCGGTCGCGGTAGCCGCGCAGTTCGTCGGGGTCGAGCTCGGGCGGCGGGGCGGCGACACGGTCACGGGTCGGCTCGGCCACGTGCTGAAGGGTTTCCACTTTTCGGATTTCTTTTCTTGCCGTACTGTCCGTGCCGAGTACCACCAACATGTTGCGATAGCTTTCGGTGACCCGGCGGTCTGCACACCTGTCCGACTCCGACAGGGACTGGCGACGCGTCAGATAACTCCCGAACTGGTCATAGCAGTAGGCCACAGGGGCTGTCGCGAAAGGAACGAAATTGGTGGCGTGGAGCGCCGAACCCGTGAACCCAAGTAAGGGGTTGAAGGCCGTCACGATGAACCTGCATCCCATCGACCGGATCTGCTTCACGGCCTGGCCGATGGTGAAGCTCATGAGGTTCCGAACCGCTCCCGACAATCCTAGGGCACGGGTGAGGATGAGCAAGTTGCCGCGCTCGGCCGGAATTCCCTGCCGTTGCAGCGCCTGGACGATTCCGGGGCGGTCGCACACCGAGAAGGCCAGATAGGTGACGGGGTGGGTGGCTCCCTGGAGGTAGCAGCCGACCTCGACCGCCGTGTCCGCCCGTGCGCAGAGCATGTAGTGGAGCGTCGCCTGGTAGAGGTGGCCGAGGCTGGGAGGGACCGGGCCGAAGTTCACTCCGACGGAGGAGTCGTCCGGGCGCCGTACGGTGAAGTCCCGCCGGGCCCGGCCGCCGCCGATGAGCAGGGAGCTGTTGGCGTGGAGGTCCGCGTCCTGGGTGTACCCGGCGATGCGGCTGCAGCGGGCGATGAGCCGCGGGCGCATCTCCTCGTACAGCGATGCCGACGGCGGCGGCTCGCCGTCCCCGGTCCGGGCCGTGTGGAACACCAGGGGGGCGTGCAGACGCAGCTGGATGTCGAAGTCACGGGCGCTCAGCCCGCACAGCGCGGCGTCGGCGGCGACGAGGTCCCGGCAGTCGCGGGAGAGGCCGTCGATACGGGCGTCCCGCAGGTGCCGCACCAGCGCGGACCACTCCGGAGCCGAATCCGGGGCCGACGCCCGGCCCCGCTCCCGCTCCCGGGCCGACTTCTGGGCCGACTTCTGGGCAGGCTCCCGGGCTAACCCCCGGGTCGGCTCGCGGGTCGACTCCCCGGTCGGCGGCCGCCCCGGCCGGGGCGCGGGAAGGGCCGCGGGCAACGGCGCCGGTACCGGTACCGGCTCGGCACAAGGCGGGGGGCCCGGTAACACGCGGCCGGGGCCGGTGGCGCCGAGGGCGGTTCTGGCCATCAGTCGTCTCCGGAATCGGTCCTCCAGCAGGACTGAACATCGTACGGACGGCCCGTGGCGCTGTCAGTCGTATGGAGGCCAACGGCGTTGACGCGTAAGGACTTTGACCGGAGTGCGACCCGGCGCGCGACCCGCGGAACGGCCTGCGGAACGGCCTGCGGAACGAGCCCGGAGAGCGACACCGTCCCCCGGCGCGACCGGCCGGCCGGCGGGCTCACCCCTACCGGTACCGCATGCACTTCCCACTCGCGTACACCCTCGGTTCGTCGCCGTACCACGCCTGCCGCAGGGCGAGTTCGACGTCGTGGTCGGTCGTGCTGATGCCGGGCAGGCCCGGGGCGTGGCCGGGGCGGTTCTCGGCGGGGATCTCCTTCACCGTCAGGCCCTCCTCCTTCCAGTCGGCGCGCAGCCGGTCGAGGGCCGCGAGGTAGTCGGCGCGGGACGCGAACCGCAGGCGCCAGCTGTAGCCGGGCTCGTCGCGGGTGACTCCGTCCTTGTCGAAGCCGAAGTCGTCGACGCAGGAGGTGCTCGTCTCCTCGTTCGCCGCGCTCGCCGTCCTCGTGCCCGGCAGCGTGCCCCGCAGGTACGCGGCGGGCCGCAGCCGTTCCACCGTGTCCGCGCCTGTCCGCTTCGTCCGGTCGGCGTGTGCGCGGTACTCCGCCTCGGAGTACACCCGGCCGCCCGTCATCGCTTCGCACGCCCGCGCCAGGAACACCGTCACCAGGATGAGCCCGAGCGTGGGGAGTCCCACGAGGAGGGCGCGGCGGAGGTTGCGGGCGGGCGGCTGCCCGGTGGTCCCGGGCGGCGTGACGGTGTCGGTGCTCATGCCGTCGAGCCAACCCCACCGCCCCGGCCACCGGCAGCGCGCGCCTACTCAGGGGCCGCTGAGTACGTCGACGCCCCACCATTCACTCTCCCGAGTGAACGTGGGGCTCACAGAGGGAGAAGTGGGGCTCGCGGGACGTCAGGGGGACGACAGCGCGTATCGCGGCCGTCCTACAGATGGAGAGACGCTTACATGACGCCGTCCTTGGAGTGGACCGGGTACCTCCCGGCCGCCGTGAGCGCGGTGCACGCGCTGGGGGCTCTGGCGCGCCTGTGCCGGGAGCGCGGCCCTGCCCGGGGCAAACCTCCCGGCCCCTGGGGCTGCCCCGGGAGGTGCTGCCCGTACGGGAACCGCAGGGGGTACGAAAGCGGGCACGGGATCGGGTACCTGTTCGGCAGCGGAGCACTCTTCCTCCGGGCGGACGCCCCGGGTGCCTTGAGTGCCGTGGACGCCCTGCACACCACCCTCGACGCCGTGCACACGCTCGACGCCGTGGACGCCGTCGACCGCGTCGATCCGGTGGGGCCGGGGCCGTGGTAGGCGATGAGCTGTCCGAAGACGCGGTGGGGCTGGACTCCGAAGCCCCGGAGTTCGGCGGCGAGGGCGCGGAATACGGCGGGAAATCCGCCGGGTTCGACCGGGAGTCCGCCGCCTTCGACCGGGACACCGCCGCCTTCGGCGCGGACGCCGGAGAGTTCGGCACCGAGGCCGGAGAGTTCGGTGCGGACGCCGGAGAGTTCGGCGGGGATCTGGGGCAGCGGCTGCTGCGCTGCTACCCCGGCTACATCGACGCCGAACCCGCCGCCCTGCGCCGCCGGTTCCGCCACCTCTCCCTCGCCGCCTGCCAGGACATCGCCCAGGAGGCGTTCCTGCGGGTGGGCCGCAAGGCCGAGGCCGGGGAACTGGTGCCGGAGACCAATGTGATGGCGTATCTGCGGCGTACGGCCGTCCATCTCGCCCTCGACCGGTTCCGCGAACGGCGCCGCGGGCTGCAGCTGTCCGCGCTGGGCGACGTTCCGGCGGGCGTGCCGGAGCAGCGGACTGCGGCGTACGAGGACCTGCGGGTCCTGCGGGACCTGGTGATCCCGGCGATCGGCGAACTGCCGGAGAGCCAGCGGCGGCAGGTCGTGGACCTGCAGAGCCAGGGGCTGAGCGACGCCCAGATCGCGGACCGGCTCGGAATAGCCCCGGACCGCCTGCACAACCTGCGGAACAAGGCGGTCGCGGATCTCAGGCGCAGCCTCGCCGGGCACATACGGGACGCGCACCGAAAGAAGCAGCAGCACGGGAAGAAGGAAAGGTGAGCGATGTGAGCAGGTACGACGAGCACCGCGGCGGCGGGGCGGGGCGCCCGGAGCCCGTGGTCCCGGCCGGGCTCGCGGACCTGCTGGCCCACCTCGCCGGACCGCCCGACTTCTGGGACCGGCCCGGGGGGGACTTCGGTCCCCTGAGCGAGGCGTACGAGCTGACCCGCGCGCAGCGCGCACACGCCAACTCCCGCTACCGGCTGGGCTCGAAGGCCCTGGTACGGGGGGAGTTGCGGCAGGCGGCCGACTGGCTGGGCTCGGCCGCCGCGGCCGGTCACCCCGGCGCCCTGTTCCGGCTTGCGGCGCTGACCGCGCGGGTGGGGGGCGGTGACGGGGACGGGTGCACACGGCTCCGCCCGCCCCGCGCCACGGCCGCCGCCGCCACCGATGACGACGAGGTGCGATTGCGCCTCCCCTTCACCGACGACGCCGTACGGTGGCGCCCGTACGCCCCCGCCCCCGTCCCCCCCTCCGCCCTCGTCCCCGACGACGTACGGCTTCATCTCGTCGCGGACGTACGGGTACGGGTCGTCGAGGACGTGCGGTTCCTCGTCGCCGAGGCCGCCCGGCACGGGCACGGTGACGCGCGGGCGCTGCTCGCGGCCTCGGCGGGGCGTACCCCGGCGGGCGGTGCCCCGGATGCGCGCCGCATCGAGGACCCGCAGTTCATCGACGAGGTGCGGGCGGGGATGTCGCTCGGGCGGCCCGCCGCCCGGACCCCTCGGCTGCCGGGTCTGGCGCCGGGGCTCGTACCGGTACCGGCCCCTCGCCCCCGCCCGGAGGGTGCGGGCCGAACTCCGTTGACCGACAAGGGTGTTGAGCGACCTCCTGGCCGGGGCGTCGGCCAGAGCCCCGGCCACGGGAGCGGCTCCGGCGCACTCCCGACCCCAGGCCCCGGCCCCGGCCCCGACTCAGGCACCGGCCCCGGCCCAGTCCCGAGCCCCGGCTCAGCCCCCGGCCCCCGCGTCGGCCCGGTCCCGAGCCCGGACCCGGTCCCCGTCCAAAACGCAGCCCCCGCCCCCCGCGTTGGCCCCGTCCCACCCCCCGGCCAGGACAGCGGTCACCCCCCCGCCCCCGGAACCGGCAGCCGCTCCGACCGCCTGCTGCTCCCCCCCGGGCTCCCGCTCCTCACCGCCGCCGCCCGGCCCTCCCCCACCGGCGAACGCGACACCTGGTCGGCCAACGCGCTGCGGCCCGCGGTCCTCACCGACATGGCGCGCGGCACCCTCGCCCGCACCGACACCCCCGAGCAGTGGAAGGCCGCCGTGAAGGCCCTGGACATCCTGTATCTGGTGGACGAGGCGGGCGGCACCAGCACCCGCGCCCTCGCCCGGCGCAGCGGGCTGCCGCTGCCCGCCGTGACCTGGCTGCTGCACTGGCTGCGCGGCCAGCACTTCGTCTCCACCGTCGCCGGGGCGCACTTCCCCGGGCCGCTGATGGGCCTGACCGGCGACCCGCAGCAGCGCGCCCGGCTGCTCCAGCAGACCCTGGCCGGGCTCCGCGACGACCTGGGGGCCGCCGTCTACGTCAGCGGGTACACCGACGGCGACGTCACCGTCTTCCAGTCGGCGCACGGGCCGCAGGCCCCGGCCGTACGGGAGTGGGTGGACTTCCGCGACGCGGCGCACGCCAGCGCGGTCGGCAAGAGCCTGCTGGCGCAGCTCGACTTCGCCGGGCGCATGGACCACCTCGCCCGCCACCGGCCGATCCGGCTGACCTCACGCACCATCACCAACCCGCGGGCTCTGTTCCAGGCCCTGGACGGGCACGGGCCGCTGGCCGCCCAGTTCGACCTGCTCGAATACTCCCACCACGAGGTGTGCGCCGCCTTCTCGCTCGGCATCCCGGGGCGCGCGGCGAGCGTGGCCCTGTCGCTGCCGGCCGGGCAGCGCCACCGGCTGCTGGACGCGGCCGGCGCGCTGAGCGAGCGGTCGGCGGGGCTGCTGCTGGTCCTGCTGCTGACGGAGCAGGCCGACAGCGGACGGCGCCCGCCCCCTCGCCCGGCCGGCGGCGGGGCCGAGGAGGCGCGGGACCCGGCGCAGGGACCGGCGCGGGGCGCGCCCACGGCCCGTGCGCTGCCCCGCGTTCCGGCCGGGGTCTCGCTCACCCGGGGTGCGAAGTCGGCGTCGGCGTGAGCGGGTTGCCCCGCGCTCACGCACCTCCCGGACGCCCGGTGCCGGCGCCGGGCCCGTCCCCCGGGCCCCGCCGGTCCTTCGCGTCGTTCGAACCCTTCGCCCCCGTCGAACCCTTCGAGCCCTTCGTGTCCTTCTGCCACGCGCTCACGCCCGCCCGGCCCGTCGTGCCCAGGTCCAGTTCCGGCGTCAGCCGTACGGGGGCCGCGCCGGGGCGGGCGGTGACGCGGACGTACGGGAGGTTCACCGCGTCCCCGGACGTCGTCGTGTTGCGCCACATCAGTCCGGCCGACGCCGTCTCGCCTGGCTGGAGCGTGAACGGGCGCGGCGCCGCGTCGAAGCCGGTGACCAGGGCGATCCCGGCGCCGCCGTGCCGGACCTCGACGCCCTTGGCGCGGCGGCCGTCCGCGTCGAGGAGTTCGAGTGCGGGGTAGCCGTTCACCTCGTACGGCCGGGTGCCGCAGTTCTCCAGGCGCAGGCCGAGCACCCGCAGGCCCATCGCCGCGTCGCCGTCGTCGGAGGTGACCCGTACCCCGGAGGACGGGCAGGGGCCCTGCGCGGCGGGGGCCTCGGCGGTGGGCACGCGCCGGACCTTGGTGATCCGGACGCGGCCGGGGGCGGCGTCGGCCACGCCCGCCCGCTGCGCGCTCATGCGTACGGTCCCGGTCACCGTGCGGCCCGGAGCCACCGCGGCGACCGTGTGCTCGGCGTGCGCGACGCCCTCTCCGGCGGCGGAGAGCACGTCCAGAGTGAAGGTGTAGGTGAAGGGTTCCCTTTCACGGCTGGTGAGTTCGTACGCGGCGGAGATCTCGGGCGGGGTGCCCTTGGACCAGCCGGACAGGGCGGTGACGCGCACCCCGTCCTTGGCGAGGTCGGCCGGGTCGCCGGGGACGGAGCCGGTACGCCCGCCCGCCCCCGCCCCGGCGCCGTCCGCGCTCTGCGTCCCGCACGCCGTGAGCAGCGGGCCGCCGGTGAGGAGGGCGGACAGGAGGAGGGCGGGAGCGGTACGGGTGCGCATGGCCGCCACCCCATCAAGGACGCCGCGCCGGGGCCGTGGCGGGCGTCACACCCCGCGTCACAGCCCTGCCACAAGTTCCCCGCAGCGCAGCAGGGCCGCCGCCGCCCGGCCCGTACCGCCGTCGCCGAAGCGGTCGGTGAGGGTGCGGGCGCGACCGGGTGCGGGTCCCAGCGCCCCGGCCGCCGCGGCGAGCCCGGCCACCAGCGCCGCGCGCAGCCGGGGGGTGGCTGCCGTGCGGCGCACCGCGCCCGCGACCGCCGCCAGCACGGCGGGGCTGGGCCGGGTGTAGTCGACGGGCAGCCCGAGGTCGGGCCAGTCCAGCCGGGCGTCGCAGTGGCCGTGCGCGGCGAGCCGGCGCAGCTGGAGGGGGTGGGTCTCGTTGACGGCGGGCAGCCACAGGGTGGGTACGCCGGTGGCGGCGGCGTCGTAGATGTTGCCGAGGCCGGGCGTCATGCAGGCGTACGCGGCGCCGCCCAGCAGGTCGAGCACGTCCGCGTGCCCGTACGTGGTGACCGCCGGGTCGTCGAGCGCCGCCGCCACCCGCGCGCTGGCGGCGACGACCACCGGGCGGGCGGGGGCGGTGGGCTGCGCGGCGCGTACGGCGTCGATCATCAGCCGCGCGTACGCCACCGCGTCCGCCGTGTCCCAGTACGGGTTGTGCAGCCCGCCCAGGTTCACCAGGACGTGGCCGCCGGGGCGCCAGGTGCGGCGCGGCGGGACGATGGGCGGCACCACCAGCGCCCGGCCGCGCAGCACGGGGTCGGCCGCGATGCGCTCCCGTACGCCGAAGAAGTCCTGCGCGATGTAGAGGACGCTCTCGCGCACCACGTCGGGGACGGCGGGCCAGAACCAGGTGAGCGCGTCGTAGACGGCGACGTCCAGCCCCGCGCGCCGGGCGAGGGCCGCCGCCGGGAAGTCCATCGCGGTGACGAACAGGTCGTAGCGGGGCGCGAGGCGGCGCAGCCGCGCGAGGAACTGATCGTCCGTCAGACCGGTGGTGTCGTGGACGGCGCCGTACGGGGGCGAGCCCTGGAGGTCGAGGGTGTGGCCGCCGCCGATGTATCCGAGCGCGCAGCCCAGCCGGGCGAGCTCGGCGGCGAGGATGGCGGTGGCGGCGGGCGGCCCGAACCCGAAGGGCTGGGCGTTGAGGAGGAGCCGGGGGGCGGGGCGGGCGCTGGCCTGGGGCATGACGGTCACTCCGAAGAAGAGGAGGCGGCAGTTCCGGCAACGGATGACGCCGACGGCACCTGCCGGTACCGTCGGGGGCTGTGAGGGATCCACGGGAGACCGAATCCGCAGACGGGGTGGCCGGGGGCGAGGCGCCCGGGCCGCGCCCCGAAACCGGCTCGCTCGCCGTCCCCGGGGCCACGCTGTACTACGAAGTGCGGGGCGCGGGGCCGTTGTTGCTCATGCTCGCGGGGGGCAACTCCGACGCCGCCGTCTTCACCGGCCTCGCGGACGCGCTCGCCGCCGACCACCGCGTGGTCACCTGCGACCCGCGCGGCAACTCCCGCAGCACGCTCACCGGCCCCCCGGTCGACCAGCGCGTCGAGGTGCACGCCGACGACGCGTACCGGCTGCTCGGGCACCTGGCGCCCGACGGCGGGCCGGTGCGGGTCTTCGGCAGCTGCTCGGGCGGGCTCGCGGCCCTCGAACTCGCCGCGCGCCACCCGGAGCGGATCGGCGCGCTGGTGGTGCACGAGCCGCCCGCGTTCACGCTGCTGGCGGACGCGGCCGAGCACCGCGCGTTCGTGGACACCGTGCACACCGCGTACGTACGGGACGGGGTGGCCGCGGCCATGGGGCGGTTCAGCGCGCTGTTCGGCGGGCGGGCGACGCCGCTGCTGCCCGAGGCGCACGACAACACCGCGTTCTTCCTCGCCCACATGCTCCGCCCCTCCACCCGGTTCCGCCCCGACCTGCCCGCCCTGGCCCCCGTCGTGGACCGCCTGACGATCGGCGGCGGGCGCGACTCGCGCACCCACGCGGTCCACCGCCCGGCCGTCGCCCTGGCCGGCCGACTGGGCCTGCCCCTTGTGGAGTTCCCCGGCGGGCACGTCGGTTACGCGAAGTGGGCGGACGAGTTCGCGTCGGTGTTGCGCGAGGCACTTTCCTCGTACACCCGGACCGTCGCGAAAGGCCCTTCCGCCGAGTGACCGCGTGGCGCGTCCGCCCCGAATGGGACGCCCGCCACCGAGCGAACCCGCGGGAATCCGGCGGCGGCCGGGCGGCGGCCCGACCGGACTCGCGCGGGACCTTTGCCAACCCTCCACCTCCCGGAGGGAACGCATCGCACCCGATCCCGCTCTACCTCCGTGCGCACCCCACCGCGGTGCCACCGGGCCGGGCGCGGAACGCCGGGTGCGGGACGACATCGGGCAGAGGGTTTGCGGGTTCCATGGGGTTGACGAGTACGACGGTCCTGGTGCTGGCCGTGTTCTGCACGGTCGCGCTGTTCGCCGTGACGGTGTGGATCTGGCCGCGCCTGGCCCGGCGCGGCTGGGCGCCGGTCGTCGGGCGGGCGGGGATGCTCTGCGCCGTGCAGGTGCTGCTGTTCTCCGCGGTGGGGCTCGCCGCCAACAAGACGTTCCTCTTCTACGGTTCCTGGGCCGACCTCTTCGGCACCCAGAAGGGCGTCGGGGTGGTCGGCAGCTCGGCGGGCAGTCCGGGCATCAAGCTCGTCGACACCCTCCAGGTCGACGTGCCCGGCGCCGGAACCCCGCACGTGGGCGGCCAGATCCAGAAGGTCATGGTGCAGGGCGAGCGCTCGCACATCGTCAGCCCGGCGTACGTGTACCTGCCGCCGGAGTACTTCCAGAAGGCGTACGAGAGGAAGAAGTTCCCCGTCGCCGTGGTGCTCACCGGTTTCCCCGGCACCGCCGAGAACCTCATCAAGGGGCTGCGCTACCCCCGCACCGCCTGGACGCAGGTCAAGCAGAACAAGTCGCAGCCGATGGTGCTGGTGATGATGCGTCCCACCGTCGCCCCGCCGCGCAACACCCAGTGCGTCGACATCCCCAAGGGCCCGCAGACCGAGACGTTCTTCGCCGCCGATCTGCCGAAGGCGATCGCAGGCACGTTCCGCGTCGGCACCAAGGCCCGCAACTGGGGCTTCATGGGTGACTCCACCGGCGGCTACTGCGCCCTGAAGATCCCCCTGGAGCACCCCGGGGTCTACGCCGCCGGGGTCGGGCTGTCGGCCGACTACCGGCCCGAGGTGGACCGGGACTCCGGCGACCTCTTCCACGGGAACAAGCGCGAGGCCAGGCGGGCCGACCTGCTGTGGGCCCTGGACCACCTGCCGCAGGGCGACTCGTCCTTCCTGGTCACCACCTCCCGGCACGGCGAGACCAACTACCGGGCGACCCGGGAGTTCATCTCGAAGGTGAAGGCGCCCGCCCGCGTCTCGTCGATCACGCTGGAGACCGGCGGGCACAACTTCAACACCTGGCGGCGCGAGATCCCGCCCGCCCTGCAGTGGCTGAGCGGACGGCTCTCGGCGCAGTAGGGGCCCGGCGGGCGGCGGACCCGGGCGGGCACTACGCGACCCGCTCGGCGAGGAAGCCCTCCCAGGTGCGCCGGCCGACCAGCGCCCCGTGCAGGGTGAGGTTGACGTCGTCGCGGTAGGCCCGCCCGGCCTTGCCGGGGATGCGCACCGGCAGCATCGGACGGCGCTTGCCGCGCGCGGCGAGGTACGTGCGCAGCAGCTCCCGCATCTCGTACACCTCGGGCCCGGTGAGGTCCGCGACCAGGCCCGAGGGGTCGCCGTGCACCAACTCGACGAGCCGGGCGGCCACTTCGCGCGAGTCCACCGGCTGCATCCGCATCCCCGGCGCGGGGACCACCGGCAGCTTGGCCATCTTCTCCGCCATCGTCAGGACCAGGTCGTGGAACTGGGCGGCCCGCAGCGTCGTCCACGGCACCCCCGACTCCGCGATCGCCTGCTCGGCGCCGAGCTTGGCCCGGAAGTAGCCGAGCGGGACGGTGTCGGCGCCGATCACCGAGATGTAGACGAGGTGCTTGACCCCGGCGCGGGCGGCGGCGGCCGCGAGCTTGCGGGTGCCGATGTCGTCGCCCTTGGGGCCACCGGCCAGGTGCAGCACGGTCTCGACGCCGTCCATCGCGTCGTCCAGGCCGGCGCCGTCGAGCAGGTCGCAGGCCACGTACTCCACACCCTCGGCGGCGGGCGCGGCGTGCCGGCTGAGCACGCGCACCGGGTGACCCGCCCCGCGCAGCAGCGGAACGACGTGCTTGCCGAGCGTGCCCGTACCACCGGTGACCAGAATGCGTGCGGTCATGACTACCACTCCCGAGCTCGTTTCCTTCGGCCGCGCCCTGCGACTCTGCTCCCTTGAAACGCGGGCGCCCGCGAACGTGACACGCGTGCGAAAAAAAGTTCGGGAAGTTGCGGGAGGGGTGCCGCCGGGGCCGCCGCGGGTGAGGGTGGGGTGTGCGTGCGGGTGCGGGTGCGGGTGCGGCGATACGTATATCGGAAGGCCGGTCGCTTCAGTCGCTACGGTCGCTGCGCCCGCCGCGGCGGCGTCCCTCGCTGTCTCCGCTGCGGTCGTTCCCCCGCGCGTGCCTTCTGCTCCCATCCCGCGTTGATACGGGCATGAATGTATGTCGTGTTCTCAGTACCGCGGTGGTGGGGTCGGCGCTGGTGGCCGCCATGGCTCCGGCGGCCCAGGCGCTTGACATCGGACGGACCCTCAGCAGCGCCGCGCAGACGGCCAGCGCGGCGGGCGAGCAGGCCAAGCCCGTGGCCGAGGGAATCGTCGGGAACCATCTGAACAAGCGGGTGAAGGCCGTCGGCGACGCCGTCCAGGCCGGCAACGACGCCGCCAAGGCCGGGCGCGAGCTCGTCAGTTGACGCGGCCGGACCAACGGGGCTGAGCCGGATCCGCCTCCGGTCGCGTCCGCCCGCTCCGCCCTTCCGTCCGGCCCCGGGGATCCCTCCCCGGGGCCGGGCCCTTTCCCCCGACACCGTCGCGTCCCGTACGCCCGCACGTCCCGCAAAGGCGGTCGCCATGCGCCCCCATCTCGCCGATCCCGCCTTCTGGACGCTCCCCCGCGACCAGCGCCTCGCCGCCTTCGCGCAGTTGCGGCAGGCCGAGGGGCCCGCCTACTTCGTCGAGCGGGAGGCGGGGCGGCACCGCCGCGAGCGCGGGTTCTACGCGCTGGTGCGGCACGCCGACGTCGTCGAGGCCAGCCGGCTGCCGGAGGTGTTCGCCAGCGCGCCGGGAGTGACCTCGCCCGAGCCGCCGAGGTGGGTGCGCGCGGTGTTCGGGGACTCGATGGTCAACCTCGACGGGCCGCGCCACGCCCAGCTGCGCCGGATCGTCTCGCGCGCGTTCACCCCGCGCGTGCTGGCCGACGCGGAGGCCGGGATCCGCGAGCTGGCGGGCCGTATCGTCGACGACCTGATCGCCTCCCGCGCCGACGAGTTCGTCTCGGCCGTCGCCTCGCGCATGGCCTTCGAGGTCATCTGCGACATGCTGGGCGTGCCCGAGCAGGGGCGGCTCCACATCGCCCGCCAGGTCGACCGGGCCTCGGAGAACGCCGGGGTCAGCCGCACGCTCCGCTCACGCGTACGCGTACCGGGGCGCGGGCTGCGCGCGCTCGGCCGGATGCAGCTGACGGTGGCCGCGCTCGGCCGCGAGCGGCGCAGGCACCCCACCGGGGACCTCATCTCGGCGCTGGTCGGCGCGGACGTGGACGGGCAGGGCCTGACCACCCGCGAACTCGGCTCGTTCTTCTCGCTCCTCATGGTCGCCGGGGTCGAGACCACCCGGAACGCCATCGCGCACGCCCTCGCGCTCCTCACCGACCACCCCGACCAGCGCGAACTGCTGGTCTCGGACTTCGAGCGGTACGCGGACGGGGCCGTGGACGAGATCGTGCGGTTCTCCACCCCGATCATCCAGTTCCGCCGGAACGTGACCCGTCCCCATGTGCTGGGCGGGCAGGCGCTGGTGGGCGGTGACCGCGTCATGCTGCTGTACGCGTCCGCCAACCGCGACGAGAGCGTCTTCACGGACCCGGACTCCTTCGACATCACCCGGCGGCCCAATCCGCACCTGGGGTACGGGGGCGGCGGGCCGCACTACTGCCTGGGCGCCCATCTCGCCCGCGTGGAGATCAAGGCCCTGCTGCGCGAGCTGCTGAGCCGCCCGCTGGCCCTGCGCGCGGTGGGGATGCCCGAGCTGGGCCACTCCAACTTCGACAATCGCGTACGGGCACAGCGCGTCGCCTACGACACACCCCGCCGGTCGGCCGTCTGACCGGTGGATCCGACCCGTACATCCGCCCCGTACATCCGAATTCCCTATTCCGGACGGGATTCCTGACCGGGATTCCCGACCGGGGTTCCTGACGGGATTTCCGGCGGACCCGTCCGGCCATTGCGCCGGACGGGCGCATTCGCGCGCCCGTACAGATCATCCGACTTGCGCTGTACGGGTTGCCGTGCCCGCCGCGCCGCACGGACACGCACACGGATACGGACCTTCGCGGGATTCCCGGAGTATTCCTATCAGCATCTGGTCATCCCCTCCTGCCATTCCGTCGAAGGGTCTGTTCGGCATGCACAACATCTCCGGCTCCGTCGCCCGGGCCGCCCTGGTGGCCGGGCTCGTCACCACCCTCGGTACGGCCTACGGCGCCGCCGCCGCGGCCGACACCGGTCCCGGCGCCGAGCGCTCCGCCACGCCACCGGGCGCCGCCGCCGCGCCCTTCGCCCCCGGCGCCGGCCAGGACGCCGGGAAACGGGCCACGGACGGCCAGGACGCCCGTACGCAGCCGCAGACCACCACCCGGCCCGGCGGCGCCCGCACGGGCGCGGACAACGGCGCCCAGGCGGGTCCGCACGGCGACCACGACGACGACGGGTACGGCCGCCACGAACACCCCGGCGGGGGCGGCGGTTACGGGCAGCACCACGGCGGCACCTACGGCGGCGAGACCCCGCACCCGCACCCCTCCCACCACCACCCGGGCCACCACCCCCACCCGCACCACCCGAAGCCCAAGCCCACCCCCACGCACCACAAGCCGCCCCACAAGCCCCCGCACAAGCCGCACCACCCGCACACCCCGCCCGTGCCGACGCACCCCGGCACCACCCCGCCGCACGACAACAAGCCGCCGCACCACCCGGGCACGCCCCCGGAGCTGGCGCACACCGGCAGCGACAGCCTGCCGCTCATCCTCGGCGCGGCCAGCGGAACCCTGCTGCTGACCGGCGGAGCGGCGCTGGCGCTGAGCCGGCGCGCGGCCCGGCACCAGCAGACGCAGTAAACCTCGTTACTTCTTCACGCCGGGCGCGTTTAGCCATGGCAACCGCGGCTCAGCGGCGGCCGGAAAGGCCGGTGTGGGCCCAGTAAGCGTTGGAACAAAAGGAGAACTTGATGTCTCGTATCGCTAAGACCGTCGCCGTCCTGGCCGGAACGGGTGCGGTGGCCCTGAGCGGTGCCGGCATGGCCACGGCCGACGCTGGGGCGCATGGTGTCGCCAAGGACTCCCCCGGTGTGGCCTCCGGCAACCTGCTGCAGATCCCGGTCCACGTGCCGGTGAACGTGTGCGGCGTCACCGCCAACCTCGTCGGTGCACTCAACCCGACCTTCGGCAACGAGTGCATCAACAACAGCGGCCACGAGGGCGGCTACGGGCGCTGAGCCCCACCCACCGACACGTCGCGTGCGCAGGGCCTCCCGGGTCTTCCCGGGGGGCCCTGCGCATGTCAGCGGCCGGATGGTGCGGGCGGCCGGACACCGGCGCCGGTGAGTGCGGGTGCCGGGGCGGACGGCCCCGCACCGCGTCGCACACCACCCCTCGCACCGCCCCTCACACCGCTCCTCACACCGCTCCTGACAACCCGTCAGTCCGCATACGTATAGATCTTCCGATGATCCAGCATCGCCGCCGGTGTGATGTTCCACGGCGGCATCCGGTCGCGCAGCGCGGCCACCCGGCCGTGCTGCTCGTCACCGGCCGGGGGCTGTTCGGCGGGCCGGTAGCCGGACTTGGGGTGGCGGGTCTGCCAGCGCGACCAGATGAGGTCGACGAAGGCGTGGTGCAGCCAGAACACCGGGTCGTTGACCGCCCCCGCGCCCACCATCGTGCCGCCGATCCAGCGGTGTACGCGGTTGTGGGTGCGCAGTTTGTCGGAGCCCGTGCCGTCCACCCACCCCTCCATCTTGTTGCGGAACCCCGTCTCGCTGGTGGAGTTCCACGGCGCCACGTCGTACACCGGGTCGGCCAGCGCCCGGTTGAGGTCGTCGCGCGGCGGCAGGTCGAGGTGCTCGGCGCGGCGGCCCAGGTCGTTGCCGAGGTCACGGGTGAGGAAGGGGTCCTCGGTGACGCCGGTCGCGATGTTCCACTTGCCGTTGCGGTGGGCGAACGGGCCGGTCATCACCTGGAGGTCCTCGCGGCGGCCGTTGCCGCCCATGAAGTCCTCGGCCCACAGCGAGGAGGTGGGCGAGGTGTCCCGGGTCCAGTCCCAGTACGGGACGGTCACCCGGGGGTTGACGGCCCGCAGCTCGCGCTCGAAGTCGAGCAGGAACCGGCGGTGCCAGGGCAGGAACGAGGGCGCCATGTGGGCGACGCGCAGCCCCTCGTCCCCGTCGCCCACGAAGTACTCGATGTGGGTGCGGACGAACTGGTCGTACTTGCCCCGGCGTTTGAGCTCCAGGACGGCGTCGACGAAGGCCCGCTTCTCGGCCTTCGTGAGGTTCTTCTGGTTCTTGCGGACGTACACCATGCGGGTTGTCTCACCTGGCCTGTGGGGTGCGGGGCCGGTCGGGGTGGGTGGGGGCCGACGGGACGGTCGTGGGGGTGCGGCGGGCGGTCATCGCCCGTGCGCCGGGGTGGCGGAGAGCCGCGCCGGACCCAGCTCGTCGACGGCCGCCCGGACGGCTTCCAGGGGCGTCGCGTACGAGGTGTAGTGGTCGACGGAGCTGACGTACGTGCCGTCGGCGCGGCGCATCAGATGCAGCTGGCGGCCGTCGATGAGGGCCTCGAAGCGGGCGGGGGCGGCCGACGGGGACGCGGTGGCCGGGGCCGGGTGCGCCTGGTGCGCCTGGTGCGGCGGCGCGCCGGGCAGGCCCAGGGCCGGGGGGAGCCCCTGCGCGGTGGCGCCCTGGGTGTGCGGCCCGTCGGGGACGGTGCGGCCCTGGATGCGGCGGCCACGGTAGGTCTCGTCGAAGGCGGCGGGCAGCCCCGGCGCGGCGGCCACGGCCAGCTCGCCGGTGGGGTCGCTCCAGGGGCCCGCGGGGTCCGCCGGCCCGGCCTGGGCGCGGGGGGCGGCGGTGATCCGGGCGAGGGTGCCGCCGGTGAAGGTGACGACGGTGAGGGTGAACAGGCCGCGCAGCACGCCCCGCCGGGTGGCGGGCGCGCTCCAGTGGCCGGGTCCGGCGCCGGGGCGGCGCAGCCCGAGGCGGTGCCACAGCGGCACCGGGTCTTCGGTGATCACGCGTGTCTCCGTTCTGCCCCGGCCGTGCCCGGAGTGGTCGCACGTCGAAAGTGGCCGGGCATAAGGGGCATTCGGCACAACGACAGGACCCGTAATCCGTTCCGGGCAGGTTGACCGGACGGCCGTGACGTCGGCTGCGGGCTGTCGTTGGTCGGGGTAGGGCAGAGGAGAATGAACGCCTGCCGAGGTCCCGGAGGCCACCAGACTTCCGGGTCCTCGCCCTGCCCGGCCACGGTCCCGCTCCAGCGGCCCGCCCCGGACGCCCCGCGCTCCGGGGACCCGCCCTCCTTCGCGGACGACGGCCCCGCCGCCTGACGCCCCGTCGGCTGACGATCCGTCCCCTGACGAGGCAGAACCTGACGGGTCACCAGTCCACGACACTCACATGCAGTAGCCGTGCGCTCGCTCAGCGCGACAAGGGCGATTTGTCGGATTAGCGTCCTGAGTGTCAGGTTCCACATCTCAGGAGATTCCGAAAATGACACTTCGTCACATAGCTGTCGCCGCCGCCCTGTCCGCCGTGGCGATCCTCCCGGTCGCCGGCGCCGCCCAGGCAGCGCCCCAGACGGCCCGTACCCCGGCATCGGCGGCCCACCCGTGCGGGTACGGCGAAAAGTGCAAGGACCACAAGGAATACGGCCGTCACGACCGCGACGACCGGGACCACCACCACTTCCACCACCACGGCCTGCTCGGCCTGGTGCTGGGGCTGGACGTTCTCTGAGTCCCACTCCTCGGCCGGTCCGGGCATGAAACGGCGTGTGCCGCAGACTCCTCCGTCTGCGTCACACGCCGTTCTGGTGCGCCCGGACGCCCGCCGGGCCCGGGTCCTACTTGCGCAGACGGCGGGCCGGGATGATGCAGTGGCCCGCGGTCATGAGGTTCTCCTCGTCGCCGACGAAGGCCCGCAGCTGCTCCTCCGTCAGGGGCTTGCCCGGCACCGCCTCCGGCCAGGCGCGGGTGGCGAAGATGAAGTTCACCTCGCCCGACTCCTGCGCCGCCGCCATCCACTCCGGCGGCGTCGAGCAGTGCACGTTGAGGCCGGGCAGGGTCAGGACCGCCTGGCCGCCCTCCAGCAGCAGCGTCACCGGAAGGGTGGCGCCGTGCTCGATGTCGCCGACGGCCCCGGCGGCCATCCCGATCGCGTCGAGCAGCTCGTGCGCGGCACCCTCGGCGGCCTCCGGGCCGCCCTCGCCGTCACCCAGCGAGTACGCCAGGAGGAAGGCCGTGTCACGGTCCTCCGCGGGGTTCGGGCCGCTCCACGCGAGCAGGGCGAGCGTGCCCAACCGGGCGTTCCTGGACGGGTGTACGGCGCTGGAAGCTGTGGTCATGCCGGGACTCTAGCGACATCGCGGACGGACCCGGACCCATGGCCACTCGTTAGGGCGAATCGAATCGGGGGACGGGCGAACGGGGCCGGGCTGCGGACGCGCCGCGCGCGGGCGGCGGCCGGGCCGCGGCCCCTACGGCCGCCGCCGCACCCGGCCGCCGAGCCGCGTCCGGATACGACCGCGGCCGGGCGGTCCCGCACACCGCCCGGCCGTGTCCCCGCATTTCCGCAATTCCCGCCTCGAATTCACGGAATCCGGAAACATTCCCGTCGGACCGAATGGAAATTCCGGGCCGACGCCCTCATCACTTTCCGATCGGAAGACCGCCGAGAAGCTTCCCCGGGGAAATCCCGTTGGTGTGGTTCATTCCACCGACGGCCTCCTGGGCCGTGTGGAAGAGCGAGTCCGGCTTGTTCGGGTTCAGGGCGTCCGTCTGGACGACCGTCGGCGTCGGGTCGGCGAGCGCACGGGTCGTGAGGGCCTCCACACCGCCGTTGAGGCTGGTGGGGGCCATGCCCGCGGTGTCGAAGCCGCTCGCCGCGAACGCCGGGGCCGCGGCCCCCACGACGGCCAGGGAACCGGCAACGACCGCGGCAACCTTCATCGGCTTCATCATCATTCCTTCCCGGGGCGACTTCTGTCGCTGTCTGCGAAATTCCAGGTTTCACGCTGCTTCGTCCTGGCTAACGACTTCCGCGCCCCAGGGAAACCCGGAACCGGGAAATTGTTGCCGGGCCACTCGAATGAAGCGGGCCGCGCCGATACTCGTACGAGTAGCCGGATCGTACGAGAATCGTGCTCGTACGATCCGGCTACTCGTACGGGCAGGTGGGCGGCCCGGACCGCGCGGGCGGCCGGCCGACGGCAACGCAGAGGCGCCGACCCGGGGGCCGGCGCTGCTGCGTGGTGGTGCCAGGTGGTCAGGAGACGGGGAGCGGGAGCGGGACGGGCAGGGGCGGGACGGGCAGGGCCGGGAGGGGGAGCTTGGGCAGGGCCGGGACCGGGAGGCCCAGGGCCCCCGTCACCGCGCTGAGCAGCGCACCCAGCAGCGCGGTGGCGATCGAGGTGACGTCACCCACCACGGCGCCGACGTTGGGCGGAGTGGCCGTCAGGTCCTTCACCAGCTGGTCGACGGCCTTCTGTACGGTCGCGAGTGCGTCGGCCACGGGATCCGCCGCCTTCGCCGCCGGGGCGCCGTTCGTGGCGGCCTTCGCCACCGGCAGCGCGGGGAGCGGCAGCGCGGGCACGGGCAGGGGGAGGGGCAGCGGCAGGCTCGCGGGCGGGGTCGCCGGAGTGGCGGGAGTGGCCGGAGTGGCCGGGGCCGCCGCGGCCGTGAGCTTGGCGATCGCGGCCTTCACCGCGTCCACCAGCTTGGTCAGCGCCTCGGGGGTCAGGCCGCCCTTGCCCACCGCGGCGACTAGGTCGTTGATCGGGCCGATCACCCCGGCGAGATCGCCGATCTTGCTGAGCGGAGCCATGGCGGTATCGAGACCGGGGACGGGGGGCAGCGGGGCCTCGGCGCTGATCGCGGCGGTCCGCAGGTTCGGCTGCTCGGCGGCGGTCGCGGAGCCGGCGGCTCCGACGATGCCGGCGACCATGGCGGCGGAGACGGCGGTTGCGGTGAGGCGGGAAGAGACACGACCACGCATGGAACGGGGTCTCCTTCGGTGAGGGAGCAGATGACCCTCACCTTCGGCGGGGACCGACACGCCTGCAACCGGATGATCACACCGCGTGATCATCTGACCCGTCCTCACCTTCCTGAGCTGGGACAACAGATGGCGGGGCCCTGACGGGCCGTACGTCCGATCGGGGTCCGCGTCCCCCGTACGGCCCAGCGGCGGGGCCGCGCGGGCACGGCCGCGGCAACGCGGAACCGCCCTCCCCCGAGGGGAAGGGCGGTCCGGGTACGGCTGGGCCGTGCGCTGACGTGATCGGACGTCAGTTGTTGACGCAGGTGTTGCCGAACGCCGGGTTCAGCAGGGCGATCACGTTCACGGTGTTGCCGCAGACGTTCACCGGCACGTGGATCGGCACCTGGGCGAAGTTGCCGGACAGGACGCCCGGGGAGTTGGTCGCCGCACCCGACGCGTGGCTGTCGGCGGCGGCGACGCCGGCGCCGCCGGCGACGGCCGCGGCGGCGGCAGCGGAGAGAGCGAGGGCCTTAGCGGTACGCGACATGAAGAAGCGCTCCTCTTGATGTGGGGCTGTTCGCCGGGCGTGGTCGCCCGACCTATCGATCAACGCAGGTCATGGCCCGGAGTTGTGGCCCGACTGGGTGAAGTCAGCTGTTCGTGCAGTGGTTGCCGAAGGCGGGGTTGAGCACACCGACCAGGTTCACGGTGTTGCCGCAGACGTTGACCGGCACGTGGACCGGCACCTGGAGCAGGTTGCCGGACAGGACGCCGGGGGAGCCCACGGCCTTTCCGTCGGCGTGCGCTCCGCCGTGGCCGCCGGCCGCGGCGACACCGGCGCCGAGCACGGCGACGGCGACGCTCGTGCCCGCCACTGCCAGGGACTGTGCAATTCGCTTCATCACTTTTTCCTTTCAAGGCGACGATGAGGCACTTCATCAACGACGGGGTTTACGAATGGATACGGATGATCACCCGATGGGACACTCCGAATACCCATTCCTGACGAAACCGGCTCTCAAATACGGCTACAGTTGCTTCCCATCCGTTGACCACCCGAAACAGCTGTACGCCGGGGGCTTCGGCCATCCGGCCCAGCAATGCGGAATTCCGTGACACAGGGCGCGGGAATGACACCCGTTCAGCGGGCCGCTTATACGAATACCTTCACATGGGCGGAGTTACCTCGTGCAGCCGCAATTCCCCGACGCCGGACCCGAACAGGAATCCGATCCCGAACAGGAATACGGGCCCGTACGGGAATGCGAATCCGTACGGGAATCCGATGCGGTACGGCATTCGGGGCCCGCTCCGGCGCTGCACGTCCTGCATCTGGTCCAGCCGGTGGAGGGCGGAGTGGCGCGGGTCGTGGCCGATCTGGTGCGCGATCAGGTGCGGGACGGGCTGCGGGTGTCGGTGGCGTGCCCGGCGGACGGGCGCCTGGCGGCCGAGGCGGCCGGGCTGGGCGCCGACGTCCACGGCTGGGAGGCGACCCGCGCCCCCGGCCCCGCCCTGTTCGGCGAGGTCCGGCGGGCCGCGCGGATCGTCGCCCGGCTGCGGCCCGACGTGGTCCACGCGCACAGCGCCAAGGCCGGGGTGGCCGCGCGGCTGGCGGTGCGCGGGCGGGTGCCGACCGTCTTCCAGCCGCACGCCTGGTCGTTCGAGGCGGTGACCGGCCCGGTCGCCGTCGCCTCTCGGCTGTGGGAGCGGGCGGCGGTGCGCTGGACCGCGCGGGTGGTCTGCGTCAGCGAGGGCGAGCGGCGCACGGGGGAGCGCGCGGGGATCGCCGCGCGCTGGTCGGTGGTCCCCAACGGGGTCGACCTGGAGCGCCACCGCCCGCCGCTGCCCGGCGAGGACCCGCGCGCGGCCCTGCCCGCGCTCGCCCAACTGCCGCCCCAGGCCCAGCTGGTGGTGTGCGTGGGCCGGCTGTGCCGCCAGAAGGGCCAGGACGTCCTGCTGCGGGCCTGGCCCGAGGTGACCGCCGAGCTGCCCGGGGCGCGCCTGGTCCTGGTGGGCGACGGGCCCGAGGAGGCGGCCCTGCGGGCGGCGGCGCCCGAGGGGGTGGTCTTCGCCGGGGCGGTGACCGACACCGCCGCCTGGTACCGGGCCGCCGACGTGGTCGTCCTGCCCTCGCGGTGGGAGGGGATGGCCCTGGCACCCCTTGAGGCGATGGCCTGTCAGAAACCCGTCGTCGTTACAGATGTGGGCGGCTCGGCGGAGAGCCTGCCGCCCGGGCACGCCCTGTTCTGTCTCGTCCCGCCGGACAGTCCGCAGGCGCTGGTCCGGGCCGTGGGTGCTCTGCTCCTCAACGAGCCGCTGCGCGAAACCCTGGGCGACCAGGGCCACCAGCACGTGACCACCACCCACGATGTGCGGCGGACGGCGGAGACGATCGCGGACCTGTACCGCGAACTGTCCGGCGCACGGCGCTCCGAACGCAGGGAACCCAGCTACCAGTGACTGCGGACAACACCGTTCCCTCCCCGGCGGGGGGCGTTCCCGCCCCGGCCGGTCCGCGCCGGGGCGGCGGGGGCGCGCCGGGCGCCGTCTCGGTGGTGGAGACACCGCGCGAGGCGCCCGCCCCGCTCCTGCTGCCCGCCCGGCGCCCGCCCCGGGCCCGTACCGACGTCCTGCTGATGGCGGCGGACGCGGGCGCGACGCTGCTCGGGGGCGTGGTGGGCGCCGCCCCGCTCGCCCCGGCGGGCACGGCCGCGCTCGTCCTGTGCGTCCTGCTGCTCAACGCGCACGCGGGCCTGTACCGGCCGGGCGGGATCACCGTGGCGCACCGCGCCCTGGACGAGGCGCCCGCGCTGCTGTTCCGGGCCGTGTTCGCCTGGGCCGTGATGGCCGCCGCCGTCGCGGCCGTCGGCCCCGAACTGGCCCTGGAACCGGGGGAGCTCGCCGGGTGCTGCGCCGCCACGGCGGGCGTGATGCTGGCGGCGCGCGCCCTGGCGTACGGCGTACGAAAGCGCAGGGCGGCGCGCGCGCCGCGCTCCGCGCTGGTGGTCGGCCCGGCCCCGGCGGCCCTCAAGCTCACCGCCGCGCTCGGCCGCCGCCCGCAGGGCGGGGTGCGGCCGGTGGGCGTGGTGACCCCCATCGGCACCGCCGCCCCCGACTCCGCCGGGGTGCCGGTGCTGCGCACCATCGAGGAGGTGCAGCGCGCGCTCGTCCAGAACGGCGTCCGGGACGTCCTGTTCACCGACGCCGACGCGGGCGCCGACCACTCCGTGCTCCTCGGCCAGCTGGAGGGCTGGGGCTGCGCCCTCTGGTACGTGGACACCCGCGCCCCGGGCGCCGCCTCGGGCGGGCCGGGCGCGGAGCTCGCCGCGTTCCCGGTGCGCCGGGCGCACGCGGCGGGCCTGGCCCGGCCCGGGTTCACCGTCAAACGGCTGCTCGACCTGTGCGTGACCCTGCCCGCGCTGCTGGTGGCCGCGCCGGTCCTGCTGGTGTGCGCGGCACTGCTGCGCCGCAGCGACGGGCCCGGCGTGGTCTTCCGCCAGGAGCGCGTGGGCCGCGACGGGCGCCCCTTCACGCTCTGCAAGTTCCGTACGCTGCGCCCCGCCGACGCCCACGAGGCCGCCACCCGCTGGAGCGTCGCCGACGACGAGCGGATGAGCCGCACCGGCCGGATCATGCGGCTGACCTCGCTGGACGAGCTGCTGAACCTGTGGAACGTGGTGCGCGGCGACATGAGCCTGGTCGGGCCGCGCCCCGAACGCCCCTACTTCGTCGCCCAGTTCGGCCAGAGCCACCCCGGCTACGGCGCCCGGCACCGGATGCCCGTCGGCATCACCGGGCTCGCCCAGGTGGAGGGGCTGCGCGGGGACACCTCCATCGAGGACCGGGCCCGCTACGACAACTACTACATCGACCACTGGTCGCCCTGGCAGGACGTGTGCGTACTGCTGCGCACGGCGGCGTCCCTGGTGCGTCCGACGGGGAGCTGACGATGCGTGAGAGCGTGCCCACCGCGTCCTGGGCCCCCGCCGCCCCCGCCTTACTCCCCCACCCCGTGCATCCGCGCGTCCGCGGCCACGCGCACCTGCTGCCGCTCTTCGCGGTCCTGGTGCTGCTCGCGGCGCCGCCGCCGGGCGGGGCGGCGGCCGACGGCGGCGGCACCGGCACCCTCGCCGACGCCGCCTCCGGCGTCCTGGTGCTGTGGGCGTTCGCCACCGCCCTGCGCTCCGGCGTCCGCCCCCTCACGCCCCGGGCGGCCGGGCTGTTCGCGCTCGCGGCGGGCGGGCTCGCCGTGGCGGCGGCGGGCGCGGGCGACCCGTCCCAGGCGCTGCCGGGGCTCGCCCGCTACCTCCAGATCTTCGTCCTGGTGCCCCTGGCCGTCCTGCTCCTGGTGCGCGACCGGCGGGACTTCACCGCCGTGCTCGGCGCGCTGGTGGCGCTCGCGCTGGTCGAGGGCGGGGTCGGCGTCCACCAGTACCTGACCGCCACCGGCGCCTCCTACATGGGCGAGGACATCCGCGCGGTCGGCACGTTCGGCGCCTCCGACATCATGGGCATGGCGACCGTCGTCGCCCACGGACTGGTGGCCGCCGTCGCGTTGGCGCTCGCGCCCGGTGCGCGCGCCCGGCGCGGACAGCGCGCGGCGGCGCTCGCCTGCGCGGCCCTGCTCCTCGTACCGCTGGCCCTCTCCTTCAGCCGGGGCGCCTGGATCGCCACCGCCCTCACCTGTACGGCGCTGCTGTTCCTGGCCGGGGTGCGGCGCGCCCTGCGCGTCCTGGCCGCCCTGCTCGCGCTCACCGTCGTCCTGGTGGGCGGCGCCGGAGCGGGGACCGCGATGCTCCAGGAGCGCCTGTCCAGCATCACCAAGGTCACCGACGCCCCCGACCAGTCGGTCACCGACCGGTACACGCTGTGGAGCGCGGCGGCCGGGATGTGGCGCGAGTCGCCCGTCACCGGCGTCGGCCTCAAGGGCTTCCCCGCCCACCGCGACAGCCACGCCCCGCTCGCGCTCTCCTCCGGCAGCGACACGGCGGGCGCGGGCGCCGCCTTCCGCCGCCAGCCGCTGCTCTCCCCGCACAACATGTACCTGCTGGTCCTCAGCGAGCAGGGCCTGGTCGGGGTCTGCACCCTGGTGGGCGGCTGGGCGGCGCTGCTGGCGCTCGCCCTGCGGCGACTGCACCGCGAGCGCGCCCGGCCCGACGCCGACGCTGCCGCCGACACTGCCGCCGACACTGCCGCTGGCGCTGGCGCTGGCGCTGGCGCGAACGCCGTCAGCGACACCGACTGCGGGCTGGCCGCCACCGGGCTGCTGCTGTGGCTCCTGGTCGACTTCTTCTACGGCGACATCGGCGGCCCCTCCACCATCCTGACCGCCCTCGCCCTGGGCCTGGCCGCCCGCTGGGCCCTGGGCCGCGCGGACACGGCCGGGACGGACGCCGCCGGGGCCACGGGCGAGCCGGACGCGGGCGACGGCCGGGGCGGGCCCGGTGGCCCGGACGACCCTGGTGGACCGGACGGCCCCGGCGACCCGGACGGCCCCGCCCGGGTCCAACTCCCGCCCGGCTCCCCCCGCGTACGGGAGGCGGCCCGGCGATGAGCGACGCCTCCCGCACCCTGCCGGGCCCCGGCGCCGCGCCCACCGGGCGCCGCGGCCCCGACCGCGACCGGCGGACCGCCGCCCCCTCCCACGGGTTCCTGGCCCGCGCCGCCGCCGTGACCGCCGCGCTCACCGTGGCGGGCGCGGTGCTCGGGCTGGTCCGCGACCAGACGTTCGCGCACGTCTTCGGCGCGGACACCGACACCGACGCGTTCCTGGTGGCGTGGACGGTGCCGGAGGTCGCCGCGACCCTGCTCATCGAGGACGGACTCGCGCTGGTCCTCGTCCCCGCCTTCAGCCTGGCCGCCGTACGCCGCTCGGGCCCCGCCGCCCTCGTGCACCAGGGCGGACCCGACCGCCGCACCCCGGCCGCCGACCCGGTCCGCGCCCTGGTCGCCGCCACCCTGCCCCGGCTGGCGCTGGCGCTGACCGCGCTGGCCGCCCTGCTCGTCGTCGCCGCGCCCGCCCTGGTCGGCCTGCTCGCCCCCGGACTGCCCCGGCCCGGCCTCGCCGTCGACTGCACCCGGCTCACCGCGACCTGCGCCCTCACCTTCGGGCTCGCCGGATACTGCAGCGCGGCCCTGCGCGGCCACGGCCGCTTCCTCGCCCCCGCCACCATCTACGTCGCCTACAACACCGGCATCATCGCCGTGCTGCTCGCCTTCGGCGCCCGCTGGGGCGTACGGGCGGCGGCGGCCGGGGTCGCGGCCGGGGGCTGCCTCATGGTCGCCGCGCAGGTCCCCCCGCTGTGGCGGGGCATGCGCCGCACCGCCCGGCCGGGCACCAGGTGGCGCACCCCCCGGGCCGCGAGGAGCGCGACCGGCGAGCGCGCGCCCAAGGAGCGCACCGGCGCGCTGCGCCTCGCCATGGTCGCCCCCGTCATCGTGTTCGCGCTGGCCCGCCAGTTCCAGACCCTCATCGAACGCCACCTCGCCGCCCCCCTGCCCGCCGGCGCCATCTCGCACCTCAACTACGCCCAGAAGGTGGCGCAGATGCCGATGGTGCTCTCCCTGATGCTCTGCACCGTCACCTTCCCCGTCGTCGCCCGGGCGCTCGCGGCGGGCGAGACCGAGCGGGCCCGGCGCCGCGTCGAGGGCGACCTCCTGGTGGCGGGCGCGATCGTCCTGCTCGGCACCGCCGTGGTCATCGGCTGCGCCCCCCAGATCGTCGAACTGCTCTTCCAGCGCGGCGCGTTCGGCCCGGCCGACACGGCCGCCACCGCCGCCGTGATGCGGGTGTACGCGCTGGGGCTGCTCGCCCAGACCATGGTGGGCGTCCTCGTCCGCTCCTACTTCTCCGCCGCCCGCCCCACCTGGTATCCGGCCGCCACCATGCTGGCCTGCCTGGTCGTCACCGCCGCCGCCGGTGCCTGGGCCGCGCCCGCGTGGGGGGCGCGCGGCATCGCCGCCGCCAACGCGCTCGGCATCGCGGTCGGCGCGCTGGCCCTGTTCGCCGGGACCGGCCGCCGCTCGGTGGGCCTGCCCCGGCGCCGCGTCGGCGGCGAGCTCCTCAAACTGGCCGCCGCCGGAGCCGGGGCCACCGGCGCCTGCTGGTGGTGCGCGGCCCGCTTCACCGGCCCGGCCGCCGCCATCACCGCCGGTTCGCTCGCCGCCCTCCTCTGCTTCCTCCTGCTGGCCCGCGCCGCCCGGGTGCGCGGCTTCGCCCCGCTGGCCCTGCTCCGTCTGCTGTCCCGCCCCCTCACCCGAAGGCTGAGGAATGCCCGCTGACACCCCCGCCCTGTGGGTCGCGATGTACCACTCGGTCGGCCCCCGCGCCGACGCCCGCACCGACGACCCGTACAACATCACCGTCACGCCCCGCCGCCTGGAACGGCAGTTGCGCTGGCTGCGCGCCCGGGGGCTGCTCGGCGTCGGCATGGCCCGGCTGCTGCGGGCCCGCGCCGCGGGCGGCGGCAGCCGGCTCGTCGGGCTCACCTTCGACGACGGGTACGCCGACTTCGTCGAGGAGGCGCTGCCGCTGCTGCGCCGCTACGACTGCACCGCCACCCTGTTCGCCCTGCCCGGCCTGCTCGGCGGGACCAACGACTGGGACCCGCTCGGCCCGCGCCGCCCCCTCCTGGACGAGAGCGGCATCCGGCGCGCCCTCACCTGGGGCATGGAGATCGGCTCGCACGGCCTGGTCCACACCGACCTCACCACCGCCGACGACACCACCCTGCGCCGCGAGACCGAGGAGAGCCGCGCGCTGCTGCGCTCGATCACCGGCCGCGACGTGCTGGGCTTCTGCTACCCGTACGGAACGGTCGACCGCCGCGCCGCCGACGCCGTCTGCGCGGCGGGCTACAGCTACGCCTGCGCCATCGACCCCGGCCCGCTGACCGGCCGCTTCGCCCTCCCCCGCCTCCACATCGGCGAGAGCGACACCGGCCCCCGGCTGCGCCTCAAACGCCGGCTGCACCGCTGGCGCCGCCGTCCGCCCGGCGACGGCCCGGGCGCGGGTTTCGTGGCCGAGGACCGCTCCCCGCTGCTGCCCCGCCCGGAGGGGCACCCGCCGCCCGGGGCGCGGCGGGGGAAGACCGCCGCGCCGCACCCGGCGGAGCCCTCCGCGTCCCGCCCGCAGCCCCCCTCCGTACCGCATCCGCAGAACCCGTCCGCCCCGCACCCGGAGGCCCCGTGAAGGTCCTGCACGTCATCACCGGCCTCGGCGTGGGCGGCGCCGAGCAGCAACTGCGCCTGCTGGTGGGCCAGTTGCCCGCCGACTGCGACGTGGTGACGCTCACCAACCCCGGCGCGGTCGCCGAGGGCCTGACCGCCGACGGCGTCCGCGTCCACCACCTCGGCATGACCGGCAACCGCGACCTCAGCGCGCTGCCCCGCCTCACCCGCCTGATCCACCGGGGCCGTTACGACGTGGTCCACACCCACCTGTACCGCGCCTGCCTCTACGGACGGGTCGCCGCGCGCCTCGCGGGCGTACGGGCGGTCGTGGCCACCGAGCACTCGCTGGGCGCCGCCTCCATCGAGGGCCGCCCGCTGGGACCCGGCGTGCGCGCGCTCTACCTGGCCGCCGAGCGGCTGGGCACCTCCACGGTCGCCGTCTCCGCCACCATCGCCCGCCGCCTGCGCGAATGGGGCGTGCCCGCCCGCCGCATCCACGTCGTCCCCAACGGCATCGACGCGGCCCGCTTCCGCTTCGACGCCCTCGACCGCACCCGCACCCGCGCCCTGCTCGGCCTGCCCCCCGAGGCGTACGTGATCGGCGGAGTCGGCCGGCTGGTCCCGGGCAAGCGCTTCGACGTCCTGCTCCGCGCCCTCCCCCACCTCCCCGGCGCCCATCTGCTGCTGGTAGGCGCGGGCGGCCAGGAAACCGCCCTGCGCGCCCTCGCCGCACGCCTCGGCGTCACCGCACGGGTGTGCTTCGCGGGCGAATGCGCGTACGGCGGCGGAGCACCCGGCGGCGCGGACCCGTACGGCGGCGAGGCCCCGCCCACCGGCCTCCCGCCCGGAACCGGCCGCCCCACCCTCCCCGCCCTGCTCGCGGCGATGGACGTGCTCGCCTCCCCCTCCGCCGACGAGTCGTTCGGACTCGCGGTCGTCGAGGGCCTGGCGGCGGGCCTGCCCGTCGTCTACGCCACCTGCCCCGCCGTCGACGACCTGCCTCCCTCGGACGCGCCCGGCGCGGTGCGCGCGGAGCCGGGCGGGTTCGTCGCGGCGCTGCGCGGGGTGCGCGAGAGCGGCACCGGCCGCCTGCCGGTGCCCCCGGCCGTCGCCCACTACACGGTCGCGGCGTCGGCGGCCCGCCTGGGCGCGGTCTACGAGGCGGCCCTGCACGGCACCACGCCCTTCCCGCAACAGCCCCTCGCCTCGAAGTCACCGGACCCATCAGGAGTGAACGTTCCATGAGCGAAAACCCCAACCCGTTGCGGCGGTTCCTGGGCGGACGGCCGCTGCCGAGGTGGTGGCCGCTGCCCGCGTGCGCGCTGCTCGGGGCGGTGGCGGGCGGTGTGTACGGACAGGTGCGCCCGGCCGAGTACAGCGCCACCAGCTATGTCGTGGTCACCCCCACCGGCAAGTCCGACCCGGCGACCGCGCTCGGCTTCGCCCAGGCGTACGGGCGGGTCGCCACCCAGGTCGCCGTCATCGGGGACGCGCAGGCGTGGGCGGGCGTCCCCGCCGACACCATCCGCCGCAACGTGCAGACCGCGACCTCCCCGGACGCGCCCATGATCGCCATCACCGGCACCTCGCGCCGCCCCGGCGAGGCCGCCGACATCGCCAACGCGGTGGCCCGCTCGCTGGCGCTCAACGGGCAGCACACCGAGGCCAGTACGGGAGTGCGGCTCGTGCAGTTCTCCCGGGCCGCCCGGCCCGTCGACCCGTCCTCCGCGCCGCCGTCCCTGACCGCCCTGGTCGGCGGCTGCGCGGGCGGCCTCACCGGCGGGCTGCTGCTGCTCGTCCGTCCGGGCCGGCCGCGCGCCCTCGCCCCGGTGCCGGCCCCGGCGGGCCGGGTGGCGCTGCCCACCGGCGGTGCGTGATGACGGTGGTGACGGGGGCACGGCCGACGGTGGTGGAGGTGTGCACGGACACCGGCCGCTTCGGGGCGCTCGCCCCCCAGTGGCAGGACCTGCACGCCCGCTGCCGCACGGCCACCCCCTTCCAGAGCCACGCCTGGCTGCACTCGTGGTGGCTGTCGTACGGCGTGACCGGGCGGCTGCGGGTCGTCCTCGTGCGCCGGGGCGGCGAACTGATCGCCGCGGCGCCCCTGATGCTGCTCTTCCGCCCGCTGCGCACGCTCGTCCCGCTCGGCGTCCCGATCTCCGACTTCACGGACGTCCTGCTGGACGACTCCTGCCGCGAGGAGGCGGCCCGCGCGCTGACCGACGCGGTGCGCGAGGCGGCGGCGGGCGCGCTGGTGGACTTCCGCGAGGTGCGGCCGGGCGGCGCGGTGGAGTCGCTGCACGCGCACTGGCCCGGCGCCCGTGCGCGGCTGCCCGACTCGTGCTGTCTGGAGCTTCCGGCCGATCCGCTGGACGCCCTGCTGGGCCGCCTCGCCTCGAAGCCGGCCCAGCGGATCCGGGCCAAGGCCCGCAAGATCGACGCGGTCGGGGTGACCGAACGCCCCGTCTCCGTCGAGGAGGTGCCGGCGGCCGTGGAGCGGCTGCTGACCCTGCACCAGCGCCAGTGGCGCGGCCGGGGGGTGACCCGCGAGCACCTGCGCCCGCGCTTCGCCGAGCACCTGACGCGGTCGGTGCGGCTGATGGTGGCGCGGGGGGACGCGGTCGTCACGGAGTTCGAGCTGGCCGACCGGGTGGTCGCGGCGGAACTCACCCTCCGCTCCCCCACCCTGTCCGGCGGCTACCTCTACGGCGCGGATCCGGCCCTGCGCACGGCCAAGGTGGACGTGGCGACGATGCTGCTGCGGGCGAGCGCCCGCACCGCATCGGACTCGGGCCGCACCACCTTGAGCTTCCTGCGCGGCAACGAGCCCTACAAGCACCACTGGCGCCCGACCGCCCTGCGCAACCAGCGCTACCTCCTGGCCCACGGCGAACGCGCCGCCCCCCTGCTGTGGTGGTGCGTGGGGTACGCGGCGGCCAGGGAGCGGGTGGCCGTGGTGGTACGGGGGTGGCGGGGCAGGCGCGCCAGGAGGTGCGGGCGGGAGGGGTGAGGACGGACCCGGGGCGCCCCCGGTCAGGAGTGGGTGAACGAACTCCTGACCGGGGGCGCCCCGGGCGCGTGGTCCTCAGTGGCTCCGCGTGTACCAGTCGAGCCGCAGACACAGCTTCCCGCCCAGCCAGTACTCCACCCACGGACCGAGGTCCAGCGGCTGGCAGTTGAGCGGCGCCAGCGGACCGACCGGGGCGGTGGACGGCAGCGCGGGCGGACTCGGAGGCGTGAGGGGCGGGGTGACGGGCGGAGTGACGGGCGGAGTCACCGCAGGCGTGACCGGGGGCGTCACGGCGGGCGGGGATACGGGGGGTGTGACCGGGGTCGACGGAGGGGTGACCGGCGGGGTCACGGTCGGAGTCACCGGCGGGGTGGCCGGAGACGTGACCGGCGGAGTCACCGGGGTCGACGGAGGGGTCACGGGCGGCGTGACCGGAGTCGACGGCGGCGTGACCGGCGTCGAAGGCGGAGTCACCGGAGGCGTAACCGGCGGAGTCACGGGAGGCGTGACCGGAGGCGTAACCGGCGGAGTCACCGGTGGCGTCGCCGGGGTCGGGTCCGTGCGGCCGAACAGGACCTTCCGGTAGACCTGTGCCGCCTTCGGGTTCGCCCCGCACTGCCACACGCCGTGCGGGCAGTAGTCCGTGATCGTGTTGTAGAGCGGCTTGTGCGCGTCCATCCATTCGAGCATGCGCCGCATGTATTCGGGGTTGTCGCCGTTGCGGAACAGCCCCCATTCCGGATAGGAGATCTGCTTCTTGTGCGCCGCCGCGAAGTCCACGTGCTGCTGGAGTCCGTACGGTTCCGTGACCTGTTGGTCGAAGTCCCGGCCGGGCGGCTGGTCGTAGGAATCCATTCCGATGATGTCGACGACGTCGTCACCGGGATAGCATTCCGTCCACGGTACGGCGTCCCGCCCCCGGCTCGGCGCGAAATCGAAGCGGAACTTCTGGCCGGGCACCGAACGCATCGCGGCGACGGCCCGCCGCCAGTATTCCTTCCACGCCTCCGGGTCGGGCCCGCAGCGATGGGTGTACGTGGTGCCGTTCATCTCCCAGCCGAGCACGATCACCGTATCGGGGATGTTGAGTGCGACCAGTCTTTCGGCGAGCGCCTTGAAATGCGCGTCGAACCTTCCGTTCCGGCCCTGCCTGAGCAGCAGCCGCACCGCCTCGTCGGGGACGCCGTCCTCGTTTCTCGCCTGCATCGGGACGTTGAGCACGAACAGCCGGTCGGCGCGTTCGCGGCGCCATTTCGCCCAGCTCTGCAGGAAGTACGCGCGGCCCTCGATGTCGCCCCAGGTCTCTCCGGGGAGGTAGGTGTGACCGACCCTCAGATCGGCTCCGCCCAGCCACTTCTCCAGCTCGGCGATCCGCTCCACGCCCCGGTCGTCGGACTCCAGGAAGGCGCCGAAGGACGTGGTGGAGGGGTGGAGGACGGGCGGCGCCGGGTCGGCGGGCGCGTCGCCGCGGCCCGGCGGGGCGACGGCGAGGCAGGAGGCGAGCGCCCCGGCCACGAGCAGCGAGCACGCCGCCCTGTAGGTCGCCGCCGGGGCCTTGCGGCCGCTGCGGCGTTGTGCGTTCCGGTGTCTTCCCTGGCGCATGTGCACTCCTTGGCGGCCCGTCGGCGTCCCCCTATCCGATATACCCGATCGGAAAATATTCTTATTACGCTGATCGGGAAGATAATCCGTACGGGAGGTTGATCCCCCTATTGGGGTAGGGAAACTGACACAGCGACAGGCAAACACTCCGGATCCCCGCCGTCAAGGCCGATCGGAGCCACCCTCACGAAGGGCATCGCGACCATGCACACGTTCGACCGCAGTGTCCCCGCCGTACTTCTGCGGATCGATCAGAACCCTTTCCACCACGGCACCCTGGGAGCGGTCCGCTCGCTCGGCCGGGCGGGAATCGGCGTCCATCTCGTGGCCGACCGGAATGCGGGACCGGTGGTCCGCTCGCGCTATCTGAGCCGTACGCATCCGGCGCCGCGCGGCCACGACGACGAAAACGTGCTCGAAGCGCTCCTGCGGGCCTCGGAGCGCATTTCCCGCCGGGCCGTCCTCATTCCCATGGACGATCTGGGCGCCCTGGCCGCGGCCCGGCTGCGCGGGAGGCTCTCCGGCCGCTTCCTGCTGCCCGAACAGTGCCCGCAGGGCCTGGAGTCGGTGGCCGACAAGGCCCGGCTGGCCGGGCTGTGCGAGCGGTACGGCATCGCCCACCCCACCACCGTGTGCCCCGCGAGCGCCCGCGAGGCGGAGGTGGCCGCGCGCGGGCTCGGGCTGCCGGTGGTCGCCAAGTGGAGCCGCCCCTGGCTGCTGCCGCCGGGCGCGGGCCTGCGCAGCACCCGGCTGCTGCGGACCGCCCCCGAGGCGGCCGAGCTGTACGAGCGCGGGGCGCGGGCCGGGGCGGGCGGGGCGCTGCTGCTCCAGCGGTACCTGCCCGCCGGGCCCGGCCGGGACTGGTTCTTCCACGGCTGCGCGGGCCCGGACGGCACCGTGCGCGCGGGCGGCTGCGGGCGCAAGGACCGCGCCTGGCCGGTCGATGCGGGGCTGACGGCGGTGGGCCGCTGGGTGCCCAACCCGGCCGTCGAGGACACCGCCCGCCGACTGCTCGCGATGGTGGGCCACCGGGGCATCGCCGACCTCGACTTCCGGCTGGACCCGGCGTCGGGCGCCTACCACCTGCTGGACTTCAACCCGCGCCCCGGCGCCCAGTTCCGGCTCTTCGCCGACGGCTCGGGCCTGGACGTGGTCCGCGCCCTCCACCAGGACCTGACGGACCGTCAAGCACCGCCTGGCCGGCCCCGGCCAGGCCGCCGTCTCGTGGTGGAGAACTACGCGCTGCTCTCCCTGCTCGCCGCGCCCGCACCGCGCGGCGCGGGTCCGGCGCACGGCACCGAGGCCGCCTGGTTCGCCCCGGACGACCCGGCCCCCGCGCTCGCCATGACGGCCGCCTGGGGCCGGCACGCCACCCGCCGGGCCGCCGCCGCACTCTTCCGCCGGAGCGGGAGGCGGGGCGCGTGAGGATGTACCCGTACGACGTGATCGTGGTCGGCGCGGGCCCCTACGGCCGGTCGATCGCGGCCCGGGCCGGGGCCGCGGGCCTGGACCTGAGGCTGTTCGGCCGCCCGCCGCGCCCCGGCCCGCGCGGATCCGTCCCGCCGGTGCCGCCGCTGGACGACCGTACGGTGACGGCGGTGCGCCCGTACGGGCCGCGCGGCTTCGAGGTGGTGACCGAGGACGGCGAGAGCGTGCGCGCCAGGACGGTCGCGCTCGCGGTGGGCGCGCGCCCCTTCGCCCATGTCCCCGACCCCGTACGCCACTTGGCTCCGCACCTGCTCACCCACAGCAGCGAGCGGTACGCCCCGGCGGGCGCCTGCGGGGACGTGACGGTGATCGGCGGGGGCCGGGCGGCGCTGGAGACGGCGCTGCGGCTGGCGGAGCACGCCACCCGCGTACGGCTGATCGTCCGCGCCCCCGCACTGGCCTGGGCGGCGCCCCCGCCCCCGGGCGCACGCCCGCTCCCCCAACGGCTGCGCTCCCCGCGGGGGGTGCTCGGCGACGGCTGGCGCAACTGGTTCTGCGCCCGCCACCCGGCGCTGTTCCGGCGGCTGCCCGCGGGCCTGCGCAGCCGGACGGCGCCGGGGGCGGCCGGGGCGTGGTGGCTGCGCGAGGCGGTGGAGGGGGCGGGGCTCGACGTCCTGGTGCGCCACGAGGTGACGCACGCCGCGGCGACGGCGCGGGGCCGCGTCCGGCTGACCCTGACGGGCCCGCTCGGCGCGGCCACTTCGCTGGAGACCGACCATGTGGTCGCCGCCACCGGCTACCGTCCCGCGACGGCCCGGATCACCCTGCTGTCCATGCCGGTCCACCGGCGTCTGGGCCCCGCCCCCGAGGCGCCGCCATGGCTGAGCCCCCGCTTCGAGTCCCCGCACCCGGGCCTGTTCCTGACCGGCCCGGTGGCGGCACCGGCCTTCGGACCGGCGCTGCGGTGCGTGCAGGGGGTGGGGTTCGCGGCGGAACGAGTGGTGGAGGGAGTGGAGAGACGGGTGGGGCGCACGCGCCCCGGGACGGGATGACCGGTTCCCACCAGCGCGTGGGAGCCGCCGACCGCCGGTCGGCGGCTCCGCACAGTTCGGCCCGGCTCGGTTCCGGCTCGGTTCCGGCTCAGCTGCGGACGGTGGCCGCTGCCGCCGTGCCCCGGCGGTAGAGGATCCCGCCGCCGACCAGCAGGGCGGCGGCAGCCGCTCCGGCCAGGCCCAGCGCGTCCGAGTCCCCGCCGGTCGCGGCGAGCTGCGGACGCTCGGGCGCCGCCACGACGGGCGGGGCCGCGTGCCGGGGCTTGTAGGCGGGCGCGTGCTGCACGGGCACCGCGGCCCGGGTCTGCGGCGGAGTGACCGGCCGGTGCTGCGCGGGCGGGGCCACCGGCGGGGCGGCGGGCGGCTGCTCGGCCTTCGGCGGCACGGTGACCGGCGGGGTCACCGTCGGCGGCACGTGGTGCACCGGCGGCGTGACCTCCGGCGGCTGCGGCGCGGGCGGCAGGTGCATCACCGGCGGCGCCTCGACCGGCGGGGTCACCGGCCGGTGGAACACGGGCGGCACCTGGTGGACCGGCGGCTGCGCCTCGGGCACCTGCGTCATCGGGTGGTGCGGCTGGGGCGCGTGGTGCACGGGCGGCGCGTGGTGGACCGGCGGAGTCACCTGGTGCACGGGCGGGGTCGCGTGGTGGACCGGCGGCGCGTGGTGGGCCGGGGCCGGGGGTGCCTCGTGGTGGGCCGGAGGCGTCGGCTTCACCGGGGGGTGGACCCGCTGCTCGGCGTGCGGCGCCGGGTGGTGCACGCGCGGCCGGGCGTGCCGGGGCGCGGACTTGCCCGTGTTGGCGCAGCTGTTGCCGAACGCCGGGTTGAGCAGCCCGATGACGTCGACCGTGTTGCCGCACACGTTGACCGGCACCTTGACGGGTGCCTGCACCACGTTGCCGGAGAGCACACCGGGTGAGCCGTGCGCCTCGGCGTGGCTGGTGTCGCTGTCCTCGTGCCGGGGGGCGTGCTCGCGGTACTCCTCGCGGTGCTCGTCCCCGTACCCGCGCTCGCGGCCGTACTCCCGCTCGTCCCCGTACCCGCGCTCGTCCCCGTGGCGGTCGCCGTACTCCTCGCCCCGGCCCTCGTCCCCGTACGATCCGCGGCCCCTGTCCCGGTCGCGGTCGTCGTCGCGGTGGCCGTAGGAGCCGCGGTCGCGGTCGGAGTCCCCGTACGGCTCCTCGCGCCCGTCCCCCTGCCGCTCGTTCCCGTACGCCTCGTCGTCCTCGCGGCCGAGCCGCTCCCGCTCCTCGTACCGGTGGTACGCCTCACGGGCCGCGTTGGCGCAGCTGTTGCCGAACGACGGGTTGAGCCCGCCCGCCGGGTCGACCGTGTTGCCGCAGGCGTTCACCGGGACGTCGAGCGGCGCCTGAATGGAGTTGCCCGACAGGAATCCGGGGGAATCGCCGGCCTCGGAATGGGCGCCCACCGCGTGAGCGCAGGTTCCGCTCATGGAGAGAACGCTGCTCGCCGCCATGGCGGTGAACAGCGTCTTTTTGATGACCTGTCGCAATGCGGTGCCTTCCTGGCTCACGTTCTGCTCACGCTCTCGATGCGCTCAATCACGCGGTACGGCAACCGGCTTCGGGATATGCCGCCGCACGTCCCGAAGCCGGCCGGAGAAATCCGTGGTGCTGCGTCAGCGGTTGACGCACGTGTTGCCGAACGCGGGGTTCAGCAGGCCGATGACGTCGACCGTGTTGCCGCACACGTTGACCGGCACGTGGACCGGGACCTGGATCAGGTTGCCCGACAGGACGCCCGGGGAGCCGATGGCCGCACCGTCGGCGCCCGCGTCGGCCATCGCCGGGGCAGCCGCGCCCGCGGCCATGAGGAGGCCGGCCAGAACGGTGGCAGTCTTCATGTACTTCACTTGTTTTCTCTTTCCTTGGAGAATGGCCCTCGCAGCGAATTTGCTGCGCACGGCGCACCCGAGAGGCACCGCAGACAAATGGGTAACGATCCGGCCCGGCAAAGGAAACCAGCGCCGGAAAATACACCGCATATTCACTCGCTTGCCAGCCGGACGACAACGGGCCCGAAAAGCAAAATAAAGCTGTCGGCACCCCAGGAAAAGGGTGCCGACAGCTCCGTCACTCAGTGAGCGCGCCGGAAGGCGGGGTTCAGCTGCCGACGGCGCCGTTGCCCGAGAGGACCGGGATGTTCGACAGGACGTGCGACAGCGGCTCGTCGCCCTTGGCCTGCGTGGAGTTCTCCGTGCACTGCTGGTTCTGCGGGGCCGACAGGACCGGGATGTCCTGGGCGACGCCGACGGCGGCGAGGCCGACCAGGCCCTGCAGGTTGGCCTTGACCGGGAGGCCGACACACGGCTTGTTGAGCGTGCCCTGGACCAGGCCGAGCTGCGGGCTCATGTCGCCCTCGGTCTTCTGGTTGCCGAAGGCCTGCTTGGCGCCGTTGCCGCTGTACGACGTGGTGCCGTTGTCGTTCCCGATGGCCAGGGCCTGGGGAGCGGTGGCAGCCGCGGCGCCGAGGATGGACGCGGTGACCGCCGTGGCCGCCATAACCTTCTTGATCACAGGGAGTCCCTTTTCTGGAGAGAGGAGTTCACGCGTTTACTGCACTCCGATCAACTGTCTTGCACGACGTTTAGTGACGCTCATTCACCCGATCGGTGGGGAAGGGAATTGAGGCTGCCGCGCGGCGCGCCACGGAGGCGCGCACCTACAGGCCGTTTATCATTCCGTTTCGTTTCTCCGGAGCTCTGCCGGGCCTGCCGTTCGCTCTCCGTCCGTTCGCCGGAAAGCTGTACGGAAGGACAGGTGTGCGCAAAACCGTGCGGAGCTCTTCACCAGTGGTAGCGGGATCACAACAGGAGGTCCTTTGAAGCGCGCGAGCGCGGCTCACGCGAGCACCGCCAAACGGCGGCGCCGCGGTTTCTGGAGCGACCGGGAGCTGAGGCTGGTCGACCGTCTTGCGGCCCTGCACCATCAGCTGGACGCCCTGCACCAGGAACGCGCCGCCCTGATCTCGTACGTGGCACGGCTGCACGGCGGCGACATCACCTCCGAGCGTACGGGCTGGTCGCTGGTGCACGTGCACACGGCGGCCGGGCGGTTGTCCTGGCGGGTGGCGCCGGACGACTGGGACCTGTTCGCCGGCCTCGGCGACCGCCCGCCCGCCGCGGGCCCGGACCGGCCGCGCACCGGCGAGACCAATACGCGGCTGTCCTTCCTCCATCTGCACCGGCGCCCCAACATGCCCGCCGCCAAACGGAGTTGACGTCCGGCACCCGTTTTCACCCGCTCGGCACCGCGGCCTGCCCCCCGCGTTCGGCCGTACGGGTGAAGGCGGGAAACCAAAGCGCGACAAGTCAGTTGACCAGATAGCTCGCGAGAGCCTCGGACGGGGCGTCCACACGGGATGCCCATTCCGGCCCGGGGCTTTCATTAAGAAGGGACCAGCGTGCTCAAGAAGGCTATGGCGGCAGTTGCCGTTTCCGCGTCCGTCGTAGGAGTTTCCGCGGCTGCGGCTCCCCAGGCCCTGGCCATCGGGAACGACAACGGCACCACCACGTTCAGCGGCAACAACGCCATGCAGAACTACGGCAATTCCTCCACGTACGGCAACATGAGCCCGCAGATGGCGCTCATCCAGGGCTCCTTCAACAAGCCCTGTATCGCCCTGCCGGCCAAGCTGAACCTCCAGGGCCTGGTGGGCCTCGCCGCCGTCGGCGTCCTCCAGGACGTGCCGATCCTGTCGGCGCCGCAGAACCAGCAGTGCACCGAGAACTCGACCCAGGCCAAGGGCGACGAGCCGCTGTCGCACATCCTGGACAACATCCCGGTCCTCTCGGGCAACGGCGCCAGCCACAGCTGACGCACCCCGACCGTCGCGCCCGGCACCGCGCGCCGGTGACAAGGCCGGACCACCGCTCTCACTCCCGGTGGTCCGGCCTTTCGCGTGCCCAGGGCCGCGGCGCCCGCCGGGCTCAGACGGGCCAGCAGGGGCGGGTCACGGCGGCGGTCCACTCGCGGTCGGGGCGGCCGGGCAGGGTGCGGCCCTGGGCGGCCCAGGCGGCGGCGAGCTCCTGGTAGATGGGCGGTCCGGCGACCGGCCCCGGCGCCGACGCGGGGGCTGACGGGGTCTCGGTGCGGCTGGCGGGGATGAACGCCTGTCTGTGCCAGGCGCGTTCGGGCTGCGTCATCTTTCCTCGCATCAGGCGGCGGACGGGGATGCCTCACCCATACCGCGCGGGACGCCGGTTGACGGCGGCAATGAGCCATTCGGGCTATTCATCGCAACTCACAGCAACCAGCACCCGATCCGACCCGTTGACGGTTGCAGATCTCCGTCCTGGAGTCGGACCCCTTAGAGGAGCCAAGATGCAGAAGTTGTGGTCGGCCGCGGCCGTCGCCGCAGCCGTTTCCGGTGTCACGATGATGGTGGCGCCCCAGGCCATGGCCATCGGCAATGACGGCGGGACCACGTCGTTCAGCGGGAACGACGCCGAGCAGTCCTTCGGCAACCAGGTCAGCAAGGGCGACATGAGCCCGCAGCTCGGTGCCGTCCAGGGCTCGCTGAACAAGCTCTGCCTCGGCGTCCCGGCCAAGCTGAACGCGCAGGGCATCGTCGGCGTCGCCGCCGTCGGCGTCCTCCAGGACATCCCGATCCTGTCGGCGCCGCAGAACCAGCAGTGCACCGAGAACTCCACGCAGGCCAAGGGCGACGAGCCGGCCTCGCACATCCTCAACAACATCCCGGTCCTCTCGGGCAACGGCGCCAACGGCAGCTGAGGCCGCTTCGCGCAGTGGCGACCGGGCCGCCGCCACCTCCCTCCGGGACGGTGGCGGCGGCCCGGTCTCTTTCGGTGCCCATCGTCTTTCGGTGCGCATCGTCCCGTTTGCGGTACTGGCTCGTTGGTCGTCAGGGGACCGGCACAACGGTCACCCGGCTACGGCCCGGCGATGGGAGACGACGGATGACGGCCACGACTGTGCCCCCGGCCAGGATGCGCAACCCCGGCGTGGTGCTGCCAGGGGCGATGCGGGCGCTGCTCGGCGTGCTGGAGGCCGCCAGGAGCGGCGGTGTGCCCCAGTCGACGCTGGAGCTGGTGCATCTGCGGGCGAGTCAGATCAACGGGTGCGCGTACTGCCTGCACGGCGGGGTGATCAGCGCCCGCAAGGCAGGGGAGAGCCCGGAGCGCCTGGACGCGGTGGCGGCCTGGCGCGGGGCGGGCTGCTTCACCGACGCCGAGCGCGCGGCGCTGGCCCTGGCGGAGGCGGCGACCCGGCTGGACGACCGCCCGGACCCGGTGCCGGACGCCGTCTGGGACGAGGCGGCGCGCCACTTCGACGAGCCGCAGCTGGCGTCGCTGACCCTGTGGATCGCCCTGACGAACCTCTTCAACCGGCTCAACGTGACGACCCGGCAGCCGGCCGGGGCGACCTGGTGAGGGCCGCGGGAGCAGGTCGTACGGGCTGCCGTACGGGCCTGCGGGCGGGCCCGCGTACGACTGCGGCCCGGTAGCGGCCCGTCGCCGGGCCCCTCGTACGGACCGGCCCGTCGTACGAAGTCGCCCGCAAGGGCGCCCCCGGAGCCCGGCGGGACGGCGGGTGGGCGGGGCCGGGAGGGTCCCGCGCGGGGCTCAGAGCGGCAGCGTTATCCCGAGTTCGCGCATCGCCGAGGACGGGGGTCCGCCCTCGGAGCGCTCGGTCTTGCGTCCCTTGCTGCCCGGGGCGAGCGTGCGCGGGTCGATGGCCTCGGCCGGGGCGCCCGTCGCGTACAGGCCGTCCGGCTCGCTGTCGCGGTCGTGCGGCAGCACCCAGAAGACGCGGCGGCGCCAGGTGCCGGAGGACGGCGACGCCTTCGCCTTGGGGCCGAGCAGCGCGTAGCCGACCATCCGCCCGTCGCGGTGGTACGCGGGCTTGCTGCGGCGGGTGGAGAGCCGGTCCAGGCTCTGGCGTACGTAGTCGAGACCGGAGATGTCCTCCAGCCAGACCAGCTCGGTCTCGTGGCTGATCTCGTCGTCCGTGATCAGGGAGCTCATGCCCTCTCCTCGTCGGCGAGCAGTCCGATGCCCGGGTAGTACTTCCGCGAATTGGACAAGATCATCTCCTTGGGCGAGGAGAGCCCGACCAGTTCGCGTGCGCGCGCGGCGAACGCGCGGGAGGTGATGACGGGTGCTCCCTCATTCTGACACCAGGCCCGGTACGCCGCGTAGAGGCGGGTCTGCTCCGCACGGTGGTCGGGGTGCAGGGCGCAGCTCTCCTCGAAGAAGCGTCCGGTGTGGTCCTCGGTCTCGGCGTACACGGTCGTGGCGATCCGTACCCGCTCCGGGCCGGTCAGATCCTTGTCCCCGCCGAGATATCGGCGGGCGCCGTCGATCAGCCAGTTGAGGATGCCGGGGCCCTCCTCGGTGACCAGCACGTCCGCCAGGTTGTCGATCTTGCGCTCGTCGGACACGACCCGTTCGAACGGAATGAGCCGCATGCGGCGCCAGAAGGCGAAGCCGCCGGTGCCGACCTCGGGGCGGTGGTTGCCGAGGAGCCAGAGCTTGTGCGTCGGCTGGAAGCTGAAGAAGTCCTGCCGCATCCGGCGGGCCTTGATGCGGTCGCCGCCGGTGAGGAGCTTGACCCGGGCCTCGTCGAACCGGTCGCCCGGCTTGACCTCGGAGCAGACGATCACGCGCCGCCCGTGCAGCTCGGCGAGGTCGGTGGGGTGGCCCTCGAAGGGCCGGGCCATCAGGAACCCGGGCGGCCCGGCGTCCGCGTAGTCGCCGAGCAGCTTCATCACCACGTCCAGGAGGACCGACTTGCCGTTCTTGCCCGATCCGAACAGGAAGGGCATGATCTGCCCACCCACGTCACCGGTGATCGAGTAGCCGAGCAGCAGGTGCAGGAACCCGATCATCTCGGCGGACTCGGCGTCCTCCCCGAAGGTGTCGGTCAGGAACCTGTTCCAGCGGGGCGTGGGCATCTGGCGGGGCCCGGTCGAGGTGGAGCGGGAGTGGAAGTCCTTGTTGGGGTCGGGCGTGCGCAGCAGCCCGGTGCGCAGGTCCACGATCCCGGCGGGCGTGCACAGCGCGTACGGGTCGGCGTCCAGCAGCGCCGCGTTCAGGACCATGCCCGGGGCCGAGCGGGCCTGCGCCAGCATCGCGTTCATCCCGGCCGTCGACAGGGCCCGGCGGCGGTGCTGCTGGAGCGACTGGACGGTGTAGAGCCCGCGCGGGTCGTTGGCGGCGATGTTCTCGGCCAGGTCCCCGGCCGCCCACATCACGGTGTCGTCCTCGTCGAGCTGCCAGCGCGTGGTGTTCCAGCGGTACCAGCCCAGGCCCGGCACGTGCCGGTAGTCGTCCGCGAACAGCTTCACGAACAGCTTGGCGTTGCCGCGGTCGGTGAGGGTGTCGGGGAGCAGCCCGGCGTGGGTGGAGGACTTGGCGTCCGCCGCCGCGTCCGGGGCCGTCGCGGGCGCGGCGGAATCCTCGCCGGATTCCGGGTCCGACGCCCCGTCAGGGGCCGGGCCGGGTCCTGGACGGCCCTCGGAAGGGCCCTGGCTGCCCGTTTGAGCGGGCAGCAGCGCCTCGGCGGGGCCGGGGTCGGCCGAGTGCGCCAGGATCTGCGAGGCGACCAGCTGCGGGTCGAAGTCGAAGAGCACGTCCTCGTGGCCCCGGCCGCCTCCGCCGCTGCCCTTGCCGGAGGCGGTCACGGGCGGCTCCGGAGTTCGAGGGGACGGCGGGAGCCCGCGGCCATGCCGCCGCGCACGATCGGGGCGGCCCGGCGCTCCTGGCCCGGGCGCGCGTACTCGGCGGCCTCCAGCAGCACCCGCTCCCCCGCGTCCTGCCCGAGGTACCCGGCGGCGACCAGCCCGCCCACGGTGTAGGCGGCCCGGTTCAGCTTGTCCGTGAAGCCCGCGCCCTCGGCGAGTGCCGCGCAGTCGGCGACCTCGGCCAGGGCGGCGGCCAGCACCCGGGTGGCCTGCTCACGGCCGCCGCCGGCGGCGATGACGGCCTGGCGGGCGCGGTTGGGCGCGTGCTGGCGCGCCACGCGCCGGGCGATCCGCAGATGCCCGGTGCGGGACAGCTCCTCGGCCAGCCAGGCGGGCAGCTCGGCGGGGTCACCGGCGCCCTCCAGGGGCGTGTACGTCCCCGCCGGGGTGACGGTCCCGGGCGCCACGATGTACCCGCCGTGCGCCCGTACGTCGACCTGCCAGGCCAGGGAGCAGCCGCCGCCCTGGCCCACGGAGGAGTGCCAGCGGCGGCCGTCCGGCACGGCCCGGTACCAGACGTGCAGCCCGCCCGAGGGGGTGCGCACGCGCAGGGTTGACGTGTCGTCGGCCGGGCTCCGCTCGCCCCGCAGCGCGGCCAGGACGGCCAGGCTGTGGAAGCCGTTGGTCATGCCCCGCAGGTCGACGGCGTCGTGGATCGGGATGCCCGGCAGGATCCGGTCGCGGCCCGGGAGCGGCTGGGCGTGGTCGTCGATGTCGATCACCACGAGGCCCGCGGCTCCGCAGGCGACGCCCACGCCGAGGGCGGAGCCGCCGCCCCACCAGCGCTCGACCCGTGCGGGCTCGGTGGTGGCGGCCTGGAAGCCGTGGCACCAGCGGCCGGCGGCCACGCAGGCGCAGTCGTCGTGGCGATGGCCCGGGCGGCGGCAGCGCGAGCAGTTGGCCACGGGAGTCTTCCGGCCCGCCCCCAGGGGGTGCACGGGCCAGCCCCGGGCAGCGCAGCCCCGCGCCAGAGCGAGCGGACCCGTGCCCGCGAGCTCGGCGAGCGTCGGCCCAGGCGCTGACTGCTCTGAATCGCTGCGTGAAAACCGCAGCTCAGCAGTCATGTGGTTCCCCTACTCAGCGACTGAAGCGACTCAACGACGGACATAGGTTAGCGAAGCATAGGCACCGGGGAGTGCAAAGGCCCCCGCATTCGCCTGCCGTGTCGGAGGCCCCGCTGAGCGGGCCCGCTCGGGGGCCCAGCTACTCAACGAGCGACAGCGACTGAAGGACAGCGACTGAGCGTTTTTCGGTAGCTGTCTTCGGTGCTGAGTAAAACACCAGGTCAGAGGCTGTGTACAGATCCAAAAGCGACTGAGAGCGACTAAAACTCCCTATCTATGAGTCGCACGCGCACATGAGGAAAACCCCAAAACCCGTACCTAATATAGGAGCCAGAGTCGCTTCAGTCGCTGTCTGGGCGAGCCTACCCCCTCTGACCTGGTGTTTTGTGGCAGCGACTGAACAGCTACTGAAGCACTGCCGGTCGCTCGCCTCAGTAGCTGGGATCACAAAACACCCAAATCGCCGTCACCCTTACCAGGCGTAACAGCGACTGAAGCCTCTCGCAGCGACTGAACGGCAGCGACCGAAGTCTTCTGGGCGAGCTACCGAAGCGACTGAAGCGACTGAACCGCGGACATGCCCCCGCGATTGGTCCGGGACACGCCAAGAATGTCCGGCTCCCGGTCGCTTCAGTCGCTTGAGTAGCTGCCCTGAACAGCGCGTACGCCCCGGAGCACGTCCTACGGGTACGCCCGGCGGCCGGACGACCGCCCTGTCCCCCGCCGGTCCTCCCCGCTCCCTGGGCCGCTTTTTGAACCGTCTCCCGGCTTCAGTCGCTCCGGTAGCTCCGGTCGCTCCAGCAGCCGCGCTCCTTCAGTCGCTGCGGCAGCCCGAGGCGTCCCCGGGAGCTTCAGTCGCTGTCGGCCCGAGCGGCCGGGGAGGAGGCGGGAGGGAAGGATGTCGGGCGACCGTCCACGCCGGGCCTGCGGGCGGGACGGGCGCCGGGCACGCCGGCGCTGTGCCACGGGAGGCTGGCCGGGACTCGGCAGCGTCCGGGCGTCCCGGCTGGGACACCCGGCCCCGCGCGATGCCCGGCAGGATCTCGACGAGCCCTGCACTGCCGGTTCTGGCATGCGTGCGGATGGCAGTCCCCCGTGACAGCGGACGTACAGATCGGCGTTGCCCCAGGTTGCGGGCTTCTCCGATCGGCCTGGCTCAGCATGCAACAGAGCGGACCGAGTTTTCTCCCGATGATTTCTCCGCCTAAAAAAGGTGGGTGAACCGGTACGGAAAACCTGCCCCGGGACCCCCGCCACCCCTCCCCCGCCCCTCGGGCCGCACGCCCCTCCCGGCGCCCCGCCCGTCTCACCCGTCGTCGATCGCTCACCAATTGGCTCACTCGTCGTCGATCAGCCGTTCCGCCGACAGCGCCCAGCAGTAGGTGAGCTCGGCGAGCGTCGAGACCTGCCACAGCTCGCGCAGCTTGCCGATCTCCTTGGAGAGCGTGCGCAGCCCGATGCCGAGGCGCTGGGCGGTGATCCGCTGCTCGATGCCCGCCGCCGTGTCCCGCAGGATCTCCCGCTGGAGCCGGGTCGTCCGGGCCCCGGCGGCCACGTCCGAGGGGCGCGGGTCGCCGTGCCAGATCTCCGCGCGCCGCCACTCCTGGTCGAAGCCCTCCGCCATGTACGCGACGGCCGCCCGGTCCAGGACGTGCCAGGCGGCGTGGCTGGGCACGGAGTTCACGATGTGGTCCGAGATGAACGCGGTGCGCCGGTCCACGATGATGCACCGCTGGAACGGCCCGATGAGCGTACGGAACTGGGCGCCCTTGCCCGTCATCACCCGCGCCCACTCCCGGGTCGCCTCGTCGTCGCGCATGCTGTCGCGGTAGAGCGTGCGCACGCTCACGCCCCGCTCCAGCGCCCGGCTGTCCCGGTCCATCGCCACGGACAGCAGGTCCCGGGTGCGCGGCCCGCCGGGCTGGGCGGTGAGCAGCTCGCCCTGGGCCTGGCTGATGGCGTGCTCGATCCGGGCGTTGACCAGTCCGGGCTCGGTCAGGAACTCCGAGCCGCGCCCCGCCCGCCACTTGGCCCGCTCGAAGTGGACGCTCAGCTCGTCCGCGTCCTCCGGTATCGCCGCCATCCGGGCCGCCCGCGCCGCCATCTCCCGCAGATCGGCGTCCAGTTGCCGCCGGGCCGCCTCCTGGGGGTCCAGGGCGACGGGGATGTCCGGCAGATCGGGGTCCACCGCCACCAGGCCGCGCTCCACCAGCCGGGCCAGGACCGGCTCGTCACGGGGGGTCAGCGTTTCGTGCCGGGTGATCCGCCCGTACAGCTCGACGGCCTCGGGCGGCAGCCGGACGGCTCCGCCCGGAGCCGCTGCCGAGGGCCCGCCGGCCGTCCCGGTCGCTTCGGTCGCTCCAGTCGCTCCGGCAGCCGCGTCCGTGCCCCGCACCGGAATGTCGCTCTCCACCTGGTTCGCCCCCGTCGGTGGCATGCGTGCGTACGCCGGGCGTACGCACGCAACCGTCACCGCTTGATCGCCGCATGTCAGACGAGGCAGCGTACCCGTGGGACCTGCACGAACCCCGCCGCCGAGCCCTTCCGGAGGACTCGACGGCGGCCGAAAACATTCGCACAAGTACGTACGTACATACGAACACCGGCACAGCTCATCGCGGCGCCCGTGCGTGCGGCGCCGCCCACGCACGGGACACACGATTCATGGACAAGGTTGCTCTGCGCGGCCTGCTGCGCGAACGCCGCGCCCGCATCACCCCCGAGAGCCACGGCCTGCACCGGCCCACCCGGCAGGGCCGCCGCGCCCCCGGTCTCTCCCAGGCCCAGATCGACCATCTGCTGCACCGCGCCCCCGACACCTACGGGCGCCTGGAGTCCGGCCGCTATCCCCATCCGCCCGCCGACCTCCTGGAGGACGTGGCCCGGCTGCTCGACATGAACGAGCAGGAGTGGACGGCGCTGTGGCGCTACGGCCTCGGGCAGGATCCGCCGCACCCCCTGAACTCCCGCTCCGGCCAGGAGATCCCCGGCGTCTGGCAGGAGGCGGTCGACGGGATCGCGCACATGGCGTACGTCCACGACCGCTCCTGGAACCTGCTGGCGGTGAACTCCGCGTTCACCGCGCTGTTCCCGCCGGGCCGCGTCCCGCACAACACGATGCGCTGGATGGTCGTGGACCGGGCGGCCCGCTCGATGCTGCTGGACTGGGAGAACTCGTGGGCACCCTTCGCCCTCCCCCATCTGCGCGGCGCGCTCGCGGCCGACCCGCACGACGAGACCCTCAAGCAGATCGAGAAGGAGGTCCTCGCCGACCCGGTCTCCTCCCGGATCTACGAGCGGGCCGGCGCCCACCTCCCCCTCGACGGCGACGAACGCCCCCTGTGCCACCTCGCCCTGGGCTCCGGCTGGGTCACGGTCTGCGCCGCACAGCCGATGGCCGCGCCCGGCGCCCGCATGATCATCCTGGTCTTCCATCCCGGCGAACGCCGCAGGCATGCCCGTACGCCGATGCTGCGGGCGGAGAGTACGAGACATCCATGAGCACCCTGGACCTGTTCCTGCTCCTCGTCTTCGTCATCTGGACGCTGACGTCGCTGGCGCTGCTGACCGACCACCGGGGCCTGCGCACCAGATTCAGCACCCGCCCGCCCCACGACCCGTACGAGATCCGCCACCGCAGCAAGATCCTGCTGGCGTGCGGGTGGGGCGGAGTGGTGACGGGCGTGTACGGGATGGTGGGAGTGCTGTACGTGTCGCTGACGTAGTCGGGGGCGGGGACGGATTATCACGGCGTGATAGGTGGAGCCGCCGTGAAGGGGGATGCCCCACTCCCCCGGTTCACTCACCGCCGGGACCTATCACGCCGTGATAGGTGCGGCCATCGGAGTCGGGAGGTCCTGCTCCCCTGTCGCCCGTCCCCGGGACCTATCACGCCGTGATAGGTCCCGCCACTCTTCGGGGGCCTCCCGGCCCGGTCCGGCGGACGGGGGCCGAGCTATCACGCCGTGATAGGTCACGACTCGCCTCGTTCTTCTCGGCGGGCCGAAGCACCGACCTATCACGCCGTGATAGGTCGCCGTGATGGGGCCGTTGGGCCGTGCAGGGCTATCACGGCGTGATAACTCCCCTCCCCCACCGACCACTTCATCCCTATTGGGCGGTTTCTTCCCCCACTCCCCCACCAACCAAGCCAGAAAGCTAACGTGTCGATCCATCAAACGATCTCCAGCGTTAGTACAGTTACGTTCCATGACCTCACCCACCTCATCTGCATCCAGAAGCGACCGGGAGAAGGTCGTCTCGAAGCTCCCCCTGCGGCTTCGCCAGGAGTTGAAGATCCGGGCGGCTCAGCTCGGCGTCGACATCCAGGAAGCCGTGGAGACCGGCATCACGACCTGGCGCAGCCTCGGTTCGAACCTCTCCCCCATCGACACCTCCGGTGCCGAATCGTTCGCCACCTTCCTGCCCGCCGAGCAGTGGTCCGGCTTCCGGACCGACTGCAAGGACCGGGGCGTCTCCCTCATCCAGGGCCTCGCCCAGTCCGTACAGGTGTGGCTCGACCACCACCCGGCCCCCGCCGTCCGGCGCCCCGCGATCGTGCGGCGGATCGTCGTCTGCAACCAGAAGGGCGGCGTCGGCAAGACCGCGATCACCGCCGGTACGGGTGAGGCGCTGGCCGAGGACCCCACGGCCCTCATGCCCGTACGCGTCTCGAAGCACTTCGCGGCGCTCCTCGACGAGGGTGACGGCGGCAGCGATCCGCTCGCGCTCGAAGACCTCCCCGGTCTCGGCCAGCGCGTCCTGCTCGTCGACTTCGACCCGCAGGGCCACCTCACCAAGCAGCTCGGCGAGGAGCCGTTGCCCATGGGCGGCGACTCCCTCACCAACCACATGGCGGGCGACGCCAAGGGCGAGCTGCGTGAAGTGATCGTCGCCATCGACGAGGAGCGCTTCGGGGACCGGCTCCACCTGCTGCCCGCGTGCACGGACGCGTTCCTCCTCGACGTACGCCTGGCCTCCGTCCGCGCCCGGGAAGCCGCGCTCGAACGGGCCCTCGCGCCCCTCGAAGCCCACTACGACGTCATCCTCATCGACTGCCCGCCGAGCCTCGGCCTGAGCATGGACGCCGCCGCGTACTACGGACGCCGCCGCCCCGACGAGGTGCCCGGCAACTCCGGCGCGCTCATCGTCGTGCAGGCCGAGGACAGCAGCGCGGACGCCTACGACCTGCTGACGTCGCAGATAGAGGACATGCGCACCGACCTTGCCCTGGAGCTCGACTACCTCGGCATCGTCGTCAACCACTACGACGCCCGGCGCGGCTACATCGCCACGTCCTCCCTCCAGTCCTGGATGGACATCAAGGACCCGCGCGTCGTCGGCGTCATCGGTGACCTGAAAGAACAGAAGGAAGCGGTACGGGTCAAGCGTCCGCTCCTGTCGTACGCCCCGCGCTGCGACCAGTCCGTGGGGCTGCGTGCCCTCGCCCGGGAGATCAGCAAGTGAGCAGCAAGGCCAAGAACCTCGGAGCGGGATCCTCGTTCGGACAGGCCCGTGCGGTGTCCGCGCGGCGCGCCGCGATCGGCGCCGCGACCGTGGCGCCCACCGCCGGAGTCCCCGATCCGACGGAACTGCCCGTCGGCCGCATCAGCCAGAACCCCGACAACCCGCGTGAGGAGCTGCGCGATCTGGAGGGCCTGGCGGAGAGCATCCGCGAGGTCGGCCTGGTCACCGCGATCACGGTCGCCTCGGTCGAGGCGTATCTGCGGGAGCGCCCCGAACGGGCCGACGACCTCGAACCCGACACCCGGTTCATCGTCATCGACGGTCACCGCCGGCTGGCGGCGGCCCGGCTCGCGGGCGTGCCGACCGTACGGGTCAGTGTCGACAACGCCCTCGTCTCCACGGACGAGTCGCTGCTGGAGGCGGCGTTCGTCGCCAACGTCCACCGCGACGACATGAACCCGCTGGAGCAGGCGCAGGCGCTGAAGAAGCTGGTGGAGTTCTACGGTTCGCAGAGCCGCGCCGCCAAGCGCCTCGGTATCGCCCAGTCCACGATCTCCTCCAAGCTGTCGGTCCTGGACCTGGCCCCGGAGCTCCAGGCCGACCTGTTGGAGGGCCGCCGCAAGGTCGAGCACGTACGGAACCTCTCCAAGTACGACGCCGAGGAGCAGCGCGCCCAGGCCGACGCCCGCGCGGTGGCGGCGGAGGAACGCCGGGAGGCGAGCAAGCGGGCGGCGGAGCTATCACGGCGTGATAGCTCCCTCGGGGAGACCGAAGTATCACGCCGTGATAGCTCCATGGATGAACCCGGCGCCGACCTATCACGCCGTGATGGCTCGGGCCGGGGGAGTGGGGTCGAGCACGGGGACCTATCACGCCGTGATAATCGTGAAGCCGGTGCGGATCTATCACGCCGTGATAGCCATGAGGCCGACGCCGATCTATCACGCCGTGATAGCCGTGAAGCCGAGGCTGACCTATCACGCCGTGATAGCCGTGGAAACGGGGGCGGCCCATCACGCCGTGATGACCGTGAGGCTGCCACCGAGCTGTCACGCCGTGATGGCTCAACCCCCGGCGCCGCCCCGGCCCCTGCTCCCGCCGCAGCCTCCCAGCCCGCGTCCGCTCAGGGAAACGACCTCCCGGCCCCCCGCCCCGAGGCCCCCTCCACCCCCGGTGCGCGTCCCGTCGTGAAGATGCCCTGGAACGACGGTGTCGCCTGTGCGGAGATCGCGATCTCGCGGATGAACTCCGCGGAGCGCGGCCGGATGCTCGTACGCCTTCAGGAAGAGGCAACCCGGGAGGCCAACGCCACGGAACCGTCGGCGACGGGCTGAGGCGCGGGGGAGGGGCCGGATTATCACGGCGTGATAGGTCGAGCGAGCCGCGGGGCGGCCCCTGACCTATCACGCCGTGATAACCGCAGAGATCTGAGCACCCCGACACAAGGACGCCGCAAAAGGTCCCAAAAACGCAACTGCCGCAATAGGGACAAAAAATGAGCCCCAGAATGGGCACTCAGGCGGCCGTTCAGGTGGGGCCCGGTGTGATCCGGTCCGGGAGTGCGTACGAGGCCGCCAGCGAGGCGTACACGGCCTCAAGGTGGCGAACGTGGCCTGAAATCGGTGGGGGAGGGGACGCCGACCGCGCCCCTGTCCCCCCGCCGTACGCCCCTACGGCCCGCACCACCCTGGATTGTCCATGGGCGTCAGCGTGCCGAACAGTGAGGTGTACGTGTCTCCACGGGCCGTCCTCAGCACGTACGACGGTGTGGTCCGCGACACCGCGTCCTGGAGGCGGGCCAGGAGGAGATGGGCGGGGGGCAGGTCCAGGGAGAGGGCGCCCGCCAGATGGGCGCGGCGGGCCGTGAGGTGGGGCTCGACGCGGCGCAGGTCGTTCTCCAAGTACGCTGCCGCCGCCCGCATCGCCGTCAGGCTGCCACCCGCGGAGAACCGCAGACAGTCCTGCCAGCCGGGCAGTCCGATGATGACGCGGAGCGCGTCGCCGAGGCTGTCGGCGATCAGGCCGCCCTCGCCCTCGGGGCTCGCGTACACCACGGCGGGCACCTCGTCGGGGTCGCCGTAGAGGAAGTAGGTGCCGCCGACGTCGTCCCCGGCGAAGCCCTCCACCGGCTCGCCGGAGGACGACGTCAGCACCTCTCCGTGGTCACGGCAGGACAGGTCGAACCCGCACAGCGCGTACATCGACTCGGACAGGCCCGGGTGGTCGCGCAGTCGGCCCAGCAGCTCCTCGACCGACGACACGGCCGGGGCGCGGAAGCCGTACGGGCCCGCCGAAGCCGCGCCGCGTGCTGCGCCCGAAGGGGTGAGGGCGCGGTACTCCGGGCTCGCCCGGCCGTGGACGGCCCGGCCGCCGCGCCGGGGTCGGGGCGGCGGGCAGGGCTGCGGGGAGCCCGGCTGCCACGCTGTACCGGTGGTGGGGAGCACGGCTCCGTCGTGGACGGGCCGCGCCCTGATGGAGACCGGGGTGCGTTCACCGGAGTCGAACAGGGTCCAGGTCTCGTACGGCCGTGCGGCGTGCGGGTCCTGACGCGACCACAGCAGCCGTCCCGGTCCGCCGTCGGCGGGCGGGGTGCCGCCCGGACCGCCGCACGTCAGCAGGTAGGCGTGCTCCGCCTGGCGCTGGGCGGTGGCGAGAGCGCCGAACAACAGCCCGCCCGCCCCGTGCGGCCAGCCCGCCCCGGGCGGATCGTCTTCTCCGCGCACCCCGCCTTCCCCGTACGAGTCGTGCTCCCCGTCCGGATCGCGCGGCTCGCCCGCCCAGCAGGTCTCGTACACGATGTTCCGGCTCTCGTACCCGGTCCCGCGATCCGGTGACGCGAGGCTGTGCATGGATCCCCCTTCCACTCGTGGCTGTCGCTGTCCCGCCGTGTGGTGCGCGGGACTCGATGCCTATCGGAGGAGGGGGACCATGACCAGGAAACGGCGCTTCCGGCGGGTTTTTCTCCGGCGAGATCCGGTCAGGGCGGGATCCGGCCAGGAAGGCCGGTCAGGGCCGTGTGGACCGGACCGAGTTCGGCGGCCGACAGCGGGGGAGCGGCGAGCCGGGGGTCTGCCGGGGCCGCGCAGGACGCCGACGGCCACGTCCGGGTGGAGCCGTACGCCTTGGCGATCTCGGCCGGGCCGTGGCGCCGGCCGCCGCTGTACCCGGTTGACATGGGTTGCGAGAGGGTTGCAGGATCACGTAAAGAGGTGACGGAGCGTCAACACTACGGTGCGGTGGGCAACTTGTGGCATCCGCCACCGCACGGGACGGCCGAAGACCCTCACACCACGGGGACGGGGAACGGGGACGACCATGACGGTGAGTGTGCGCGGTGCGTGCGGGACCGGGAATCCGGCACGGGCGGGGGCACGGGGGCGGCCCGCCCGCCCCGACCCCCTCCAGGAGCTCATCCGGGGCCGCCGGGACCACCTGGGGCTGAGCCAGGAGACCGTGGCCGAACGGCTCGGGGTGAGCTCGCGGGCGTACGGCAACTGGGAGCGCGGCCGGGTCAAGGAGTGGACCGACGGCAAGCTCCTCGCCCTCGCCGATGTCCTGGAGATGACGGACTACCAGGTGGAGCGGCTGTTCCGGCTCACCGTCGGCCGCCCGCCCGCCCGCGTACGCCAGCCCCACCCGCAGGGCGGGCGCGCCCCCGGCAAGGCCGAGGCGGCCTTCCTCGCCGACTACGACGTCCTGATGGACGCGCTGTCGCTGCCCGCCCTCCTGATGGACCACCGCTGGCAGGTGCGGGCCGCCAACGACGCCTACCGCGACCTGTTCACCGGACTGGGCACCGACCCCCGCGCCGACCCGGCCGCCAGTTTCCTGCGGTTCGGCCTGCTGCACCCCGAGGCGGGCAGCCTCCTCGTCAACCACGCCGACTGGCGGATCTCCCTGCTGTCCGCGCTGGCGGCGGCGCGCGAACAGGACCCGCACGACCCGGGGTTGCGCGCCCTGCACGCCGATGTGCACCGGCGCCCCTCGCTGCGCGCCCTGTGCCGCGACGCCGTCGACGGCTGCGCCCCGGACGGGGCGGCCGACCCGGCCCACCCCGAGGGCCCCCTGCGGGTGCTGCGCCACCCCGACCCGCGCCGGGGCCTGCAGATCTGCAGGCTGGTCGAGGAGGTGCCCACCCGCGCCCACATCCTGGGCCTGACCCGCCTCACCTTCGTGCTGACCCCGTTCGACTTCCCGTGCGTGGCCGCGCCACCGCGCTGGTCGCGTCAGCTGTCGGCGACCACCGCGTGATTGTTTACGGCGTGACCGTCCGCCGAGCCCGTCCGCAGCGCGGCCGTCGGCTCGGGGCGCCCGGCCACCGCGTCCGGCACGCAGTCCGGCGCGAGCCGGACCGCCGTGGCCAGCATCTGGACCAGCTGCAACGGCTCCTCGGACGCGTCGAGGTGGCGGTACTCCACCGCCGTCAGGACGGCGAGGCGCTCCCACAGCCCGAGTTCGGGGCGCCGCAGCTCCCGCAGCACCACCCGCGACGCCTCCTCCACCCCGGTCCCGGCGCGGTGCAGCTCGTGGACGCGGTCGCGCAGCTCCGCCAGGTACGCCATGTACGCGCGCACGTCGTCCGGCCCGAGCAGCGGCCCGTGGCCGGGCACGACCACCTGCGGGTCCAGCGCGAGGATCCTGGCGCAGGCCGCGATCACCCCGTCCAGCGGCCCGGCCCAGTGCACCGGCACGTCCCCGGCGAACAGTACGTCCCCCGCGCACACCACACCGCTCTCCGGCAGGTGCACCACCAGGTCCCCGGCGGTGTGCGCGGGCCCCACCTCGTACAGCTCGACGGGCGTCGACCCGACCAGCAGGTCGAGACGGCCGCTGAAGGTCCGGGTCGGCGGGACGACGTCGAGCCCGCTGTAGTCGTAGCGGCCGAAGTGGGTGAGCAGATAGCGCTCGAAGGGCACTTCGGGCCGGCAGCCGTCGAGTACGGCCTGGAGCTGCGGGGGAGTGGGCTCGGCGCACAGATGGGCCAGGTTGGCCTCGGTGCTGATGATCTCCGCGTCGGGGAAGAGGCCGTTGCCGTAGCTGTGGTCACCGTTGGCGTGGGTGTTCACCACGGTCGAGATCCGGGCCCCGGGCGCGAGGACGCGCCGGGCCGCCGCCGTCAGGGCGTGGGTGAGGTCGGCGGTGTACGGGGTGTCCACCAGCAGGGCCTCGGGCACGTCGGCCCGGCCGGAGCCCACGACCACGCAGTTGGCCATGCCCCAGGTGCCCGGGAAGTCGGGCAGCCAGGCGTGAACGTGCTTGTCCAGACGGTGGAGTTCGGAAGGAATAGGCATGCCTGCAATTCTGCGGGCGGCGCCGTCGCTCCGGTGGGGAAAGGCGGTGTGACTGTGGTGACAGCGAGCGGCCGGGGTGCCCCCGATGACTCGGATGCACCCCGGCCGTCGCCGGTCCCGCCCCGCCCGCCCGCGCCTGTACGGGGGCTCAACTACCGCCGGGCGTAGGGTGGTTGGGGGGAGTGGTCCGTATGCCGGTGTCGATGCCGCCCGTCAGGCCGCGAGGACGGCGACCTCGATGCCGGACACGATCTCCGGCTCGGCGATGACGTCGATCTCGGTGATCAGCCCGTCCGCGACGGTGAACTTGAGGACCAGGCGCAGCTGGCCGAGCGGCGCCATGGCGAGTCCGGCCATGCCGTCCACCAGGGCGATCCCGGTGTACCGGGCGCGACCCATCGCCGCCATCGCGGCCTTCGCGACGGTGGCACCGCCGCTGAGGAAGATCGCCGCCGGGGTCGGGCCGACGGCCTTGTCCGCGCGCAGGACCACGTCCGGGTGGAGCAGGGTGACCAGGGCCTCGAAGTCGCCGCCCCGGGTCGCGGCGAGGAACGCGTCGGCGACCTGCCGCTTGCGCTCCAGGTCCGCCTCCGGGAGCGGGGTGCTGCCCTGGACCTTGCGCCGGGCCCGGCTGGCGAGCTGGCGGGCGGTGGCCGGGGTCCGCTCCATCAGCGGCGCGATCTCGTCGAAGGGCACGGCGAACATGTCGTGCAGCACGAACGCGAGCCGCTCGGCGGGCGAGAGGGTGTCGAGCACCACGAGCAGCGCGAGCCCGACGGAGTCGGCCATCAGCGCCTCCTGCTCGGGGTCGAGCCCGCCTTCCCGGTCGGCCTCGACGGCGGGGGCCTGTACGTCCAGCGGGTCCTCGCGGCGGGTCTGGCGCGAGCGCAGCATGTTCAGACAGACCCGGGCGACGACGGTGGTCAGCCATCCGCCGAGGTTCTGCACGCCGCTGATGTCGGCGCGGCTGGCGCGGATCCACCCCTCCTGAACGGCGTCCTCCGCTTCGCTGAGCGAGCCGAGCATGCGGTACGCGACGGACCGCAGATGCGTCCGGTCGGCCTCGAAGCGCTCGGTGAGCGTCGTCAGGAGCCCGTCCTGCGGCCCTCGCTGCTCGTCCATGGTCGATGTCCCCCTCGATATCGGTGTGCCGAAAAGTAGACCACCAGACGATCGGCGGTCGCGCGCGAGGGTGACCAGTCGATCAAGCACGCCCACGAGGGCCTCCACCCCTCCGGCGCGCTCAAGTCCGGTCGGGTGCCGCCCGTTGACGAGGAAGGCGGGCACCTCGCGTGCGCGGGTGCGCCCGGTCGGGGCGGCCATGGCCAGGGGAAGCCGTGGGCAGGCGGAATCCGCATGGATGATGCTCTATCGCATTCAGATATGCGTTTTCCGCGTCGCCCCGGATAGGATGGCGGCCATGGGGCTGGAGGAGTTGCTGAGACTGACGGTGAGCGCGCTGATGCAGGCCACGGGCCAGTCGCAGCGGGACCTCGCGGCGGTCCTCGGCCTCACCCAGACCCAGGTGTCACGCCGTCAGAGCGGCTCCACGGCATGGAGCCTGCGCGACTGCGACGCGCTGGCCGAGCACTTCGGCATCGCCCCCCTGGACCTGCTGGCGGGCCCCACCCGGGCGTGCGAGGCGCTGCCCGCCCGTGCGCGCGCCGTCGATACCACCGCGCGGGCGGACGGTATGAAGACGGAAGCGGCCGTACGGGCACACCAGGTGGAGGCGGAAGGGGCGGGCCGGTGAGTGACTTCGACGCGATCGACTCGCTGCTGGCCGAGGTCGGCCCGCAGGAGCCGCTGCCCGAGCCCGACGAGCGCCGCCGGCTGCGTGAACGTGCCAACCTGTCGAAGGCGCAGGTGGCGCGCGCCCTGTCGGTGAGCCCCTCGACCGTGGGCGGCTGGGAGTCGGGCCGCGACCCGTCCGGCGAGACCCGCACGCGGTACGCGTACCTCCTGGACGGCCTGCGCGCCAAGCTGGAGCCGGAGGAGGTTCCCGGGGCCGCCGCCGCGGAGCCCGAGGCGCCGGCCGAAGACGCCGAAGACGCCGCCTCGGACGCGGACATGGACGACGACGTCGAGGTCCTGGCGGCGCCGGAGCCGTGCGTGCTGTGCGGGGCCCCGGCCCGGCACCGGGTGGCCGGATTCGCCCAGCACCTGGACCCGGCGGACTGCGGCACCCCGGCCCCGGCCCCGCCGACGGCCGCCCCCGCCCGCACCCCCGAACCCGAGCCCGCCCAGGCCGCAGCCCCGGCCCGTACGCGGACACCCCGCGAGGCGAGCGGCCCGCAGCCGAAGCGGCACCCCAAATCCGCCCCCGCCCCCGCCCCCGCGTCCTCGTCCGCGTCCTCGTCGGAGCGCCCGCCCACCCGCCGCGCGTTCCAGGAGCCGTCCGCGATGCCGGACCTGGTGGGCCAGGCGGTCAAGGCGGCCCTCGGCGAGCACGGGGGAGACGTGGACGCGGCCACGGCGGCCCTGCTCAAGCGGGCCATCCCGGACGCGATGCGGCTGCTCGACGAGACCCGCAGGGGCGCCCGGTACGACATCGTGGCCCACCCCTGGATCCCCGACGTGCTGCGCAAGCAGACGGCGAAGGGCCCGGACCAGATCTGGGAGGCCCGCCCCAAGTGGACCCGGCACGAACTGCCGCCGGGGCAGCACGAGGTGACGGCGCTCGACATCAACGGCGCCTACCTGTCGGCCCTCAAGACCCATCTCCCGATCGGCCAGCTGGAGCACTCCACCGGCTTCGCCCACGACCGCCGCCGCGCGGGCGTCCACCTGATCACCCCGCCGCACTGGGACCACGAGGCGGTCCTGCCGAACCCGATCGGCAACCGCGACGAGCCGGGCCCGCTGTGGGTGACCGAGCCGACCCTGCGCCTGCTGCTGCGCCTGTCGGGCCCGAAGTACGGCCTGTGCGACCCGCCCGAGATCCACGAGTCGTTCACCTCCGGCGCCACCGAGAACCTGCTGGAGAAGTTCCGCGTCGCCCTCAAGGACGCCCGCGACACGGCGATCGCGGACGGCGACGAGGTGACGCTGGAGTACGTGAAGGCGATGTACTCCAAGTTCGTGTCGACGATGGGCGAGTCCAACTACAACCGCGAGCTGTACCGTCCGGACTGGATGCACATCATCCGCTCCCAGGCGTTCGCCAACCTCTGGATGAAGGCGTTCAAGGCCCATGAGGAGGGACTCGCCGTGGTACGGGCGATGGGCACCGACGAGCTCCACGTCATCGGCGACTGGCGCCGGGTCTTCGCCGAGGGGCGGGGCGTGAGCGAGGTCAAGGTGAAGGACACCTACGAGGTCGGCGAGCCGGACCCGGAGCAGGAGGACTGAAGTGCCCGACCACAGCAATGAGTTCGGCAAGTACGGGGCGCGCGGGATCAAGGGCAGCGAGGCCGTGGGCCGGGTGCTGGACTCCCTCGCGGGCGGCATCGCGACCCCGGTGACCGTCCGCCGCGGCCTGCTGGCCCGGCTGCACTACCTCTCGCGCACCCCGCACGCCTGGGCGGCGGCGAAGGAGGCGGGCCTGACGGTCACCGACCGCACGCTCAAGGCGTGGCTGGCGGGCACCCGCAACCCCTCCCGGGTCAACCTGGAACGCATCGACCGTGCCTACCGGGCGGTCCGCCGCCACAACGTGGCCCGCCACCTGCTGCGCCGCCTCAACGCGGCGGGCGGCACCCGCGTGGAGCTCCACCCCCTGAACCAGTCCCAGGTCCCGCGCCCGCGCCAGCGGGTCGTCGAGTACCGCTCCTTGAACGTCCGCCGCTGGGACCGGATCGTGGCCGCCTGGTCGACGGACGACCCCGAGGCCCTGGACGCGGCGTGGACGCTCGTCATCGAGGACCTGGGCTCGCAGTGGGGCCAGTACGAGTACGTGACGAACGTGGGCTTCGCCGCCTGACCCCACCACCCCGGCTACCGGGCCCGCTTGGCGTACTCCACGAGGTGGGCGAAGGAGACCGGGGACAGGAGGAGCACGGGGCTGTCGATCAGCTTGCTGTCCCGCACGGGGACGACGCCGTGCGAGGCGGCGAGGTTGGCGGCTACTTCGATGCACTGGCCGCCGTTGTTGCTGTACGAGGACTTGAACCATTGGGGAGAGGGTGCGCTGGTCACGGGGTGCCCTTTCGTAACTGCTCGATCATGGCCACAGATGCCGCCTGAGAGTGCGCTTCGGCCTGCAATTGATGGTAGGCGGTCAACACAGGCAGTACCACGTTGCTTTCCCGTTCGAGATGGCCTCGCTGGGCGGACTCGGCGTACGACATCAGCGACCGGTCCGGCAGGGTCAGTACCGTGATGGGGAGGTCGAAGGGCCGACGCTCACCCATGGTGAACGGGGCGATCTGGAACACGGTGGTCGGCCTCGCGGCGAACTCCAAAAGCCGGTCCAACTGGCCCGCCATGACAGGTGGTTCGCCCACGGACCGGCAGACGCAGCTCTCGTCGAGCACCACGAAGACCAGCGGGGGCGGCATGCGGACGAGCGCGGCCTGCCGCTCCGCGACGAGAGCCACCCGCTCCTCGGCCTGCTCGGGGGTGATCGCGCCCCGCTTGATGGCGCTCCTGGCGAGGACCGCCGCGTACTCCGGGGTCTGCAGCAGCCCGGGAATGATCCCCACCTCGTACAGGCGGATCTCCGCCGCGCGGCTCTCGTGGCCCACGTACTCCGGGAAGCCCTCCAGCAGCGACCCGTGCCGGATCTCGCGCCACTCGCGCTCGAAGGTGTCGACCGTCCCTGCCATGCCGAAGGCGACGTCGGCACTGCGCGAAAACCGCAGAGTCGGCACCTTGCGACCGGTTTCCACCGCCGAGATGTGCGTACTGGAGTAGCTCATCCGCCCGGCGAGGTCCTCCTGCTTCCAGCCGCGCGCCTCGCGGGAACTGCGCAGGCGCGCCCCGAAGGCGGCTTGGGGACTGCTCTCGGGCGCCAACTCTTTGCGGTTCATGGGGTGTTGGGCAACCTTTCTTCCGCAGGTGCCAAGTTGAAGAACCTCTGACTGTACGTCACGCTGCATCGCGTCGGTAGTGATGCCGCTACGGAGAGGAGTGCATCGAGCGGGGTGCGCCGAGGGCCGCGCTCCCCTCCGCACATCAACACCACTCACGAGCTGGGGACAACCATGCCCATGACCATGCAGGAATGGCGCGACAGCAACGCCACCGCCGACAGTGCGGCCGACGCGTTCCGTGACGTACTGAGGCTGGTGGAGGCGCCGGACCGGACGGTGAACAGCGTCCGGTCCGGCGCCAGCCACAAGGGCGAGGCGCTGGTGTACGTCGGCCACTTGCCCGCCCAGGTGGTGGAGCGCCTGGCCGAGCGCGTGCGGCGGGGGACGCGCCCGTGACCGCGCGCCACCAGGACTGACCTGCCGCCCGAACCCCCGCGCCGGCAGTAAGCGGCCGACGCGGTATGGCCCGACCCCAGGGCGCCCGACCATTGGGGGGCGCTGTCGGGCCAGCGACGGGCCCCGGCCGTCCGACGCCCCGGACGGCCGGGGACCCGTTGTCCTTTGGTCCGGCCCCACCGCTTTCGTTCAGCGATCCGCCCCGGCCACCCGAAAGGGTGATTCGCCCGGTCCCAGGCGTAACCCCGGTTTCCATGGGAAGACACTCCGCGTCATGAGTGATTACTTTCCGTAACCAAACTCGGGGGATTTACCCATATGCGACCACTCGCGGTAGCCATCGCCGCCATCACCGCGCTCCTGCCCGCCGCGGCGCTCACGCCCGCCGCCTCCTCGGCCCCCACCAGGCACGCCGTGCCGCTCGGACACGTGTACTTCTGGTCCGGCCCCAACCAGATGGGCGCGGGCGGCGCCTGGGACTACGCGCCGCCGGGATACAAGGAGGCCGAGCAGCGCGTGAAGCGTCAGGCGCGCTCCTTCGACTCGCACGTCACCAAGACCGTCTACGCGATCAGCTACCAGAACGCCGGCCGCTGCCTGTACCGGGCGATCTACCCGGACGACTACTCCAACAACTGGGAGTGGGCGGGCAAGTTCGACGGGGTCAGCGACACCACCATGGGGTGCGACCAGGGCTGACGTCGTATGCGTCCTCGTACCGCCACCGCGCTGGCCGCGCTCGCGCTCGTCCTCACCGGCTGCACGTCGGTGACCGCCAGGACCGACGGCCCGTCCGCCGACGACCTCGTCAAGGCCGCCACCCAGGTCCTGACCGACGAGTGCCTCCAGCGGCAGGGCCTCGCCCCGCCGCGCCCCGGGCAGCAGGTGACCGCGGTCGAGCAGCAGCAGGTGTCCGACGCCCTGTTCGGCAAGGGCCCCGCCGAGATGACGCTCCGGCTTTCCACCGGATACGTCGTACGCGCCCACACCGACGGATGTCTGGCAGCCGCCAACGAACGCCTCTACGGGGACCAGCGGCTCTGGTTCCACAGTTCGGTGATCGTCAACAACCTCCGGCCGGAAGCCTCGCACGACGGCGTCACCCTCGCCGTCGTCCGGGCGCGCCACCGGGCGGAGCTCACGGAGTGGAGCCGCCTGCGCGCCCACGCCACCGAGCAGGCGGCCTCCCTGCTCCAGGAGGAGCAGGTCCAAGAGCGGGCGCAGAAGCCCCAGCACCAGCCATCGAGAGGAACCGCCCAGAAATGAAGTCCACGTCCACGGCCCTGAAGCGCTTCACGATCCCCCTCGCCGCCTGTCTCCTCTCCGTCGGAGCCGTCCTGTCGACCTCGGCCTCCGCACAGGCCGTGCCGTGCGGCAGCGGCAACTTCTGCGTCTGGACCGACGCCAACTTCACCGGCCTGAAGATCGAGCACAGCGGCGACGACCACTGGTGGGAGGGCGACATGGCCTGGCACGACTCCTCGTGGGCGAACCACGGAATCTCCGGCCCCGGGGTCAAGGACCACGTCAAGGTGTACTCCGCCCGCGAGCTGCTCGGCCATGTGACCCTCTGCCTCGCCCCGGGCCAGGAGGTCGGCTACAACGCGGGGGCCAACGACAAGGGCGCCTCCCACACCTGGACGATGGGCTGCTGAGCCGGCGCCCCGCTCCTCGACGCGGCCCGGCCACCGGGACCGACCGGCGGTGGCCGGGCCGCGCCGTGCCCGTACGGCCCGGTGTCGGCCGGATGTCGGCCGCCCGCCGGGGCTGTCGGTGATCCATGGGCGAGGTGTCGGTGGCCGTTGCGACGGTGGGGGCCGGGCCGCCCGTGCGGGCGGGCCGAAATCCGCCGCCCTGACAATGGGGCGGCGATTGTCGGCCCGCCCTGCCCGTGGGGCGGCCGTGACCGCCGCCGACAGCAGGGAAACCCCATCGCCATGCCACCCACCCCGCCCTGGAACGTCCACCGGCTGCCGCGCGCCGACGGCCGCGTCTTCCTGGTCACCGGCGGCAACGCCGGGATCGGGTACTTCGTCGCGGAGCAGCTGTCCGCGACGGGAGCCACCGTCGTACTCGGCTGCCGGAACCCCGCCAAGGCCGCGACCGCCACGGCCTCGATCCGGGCACGCGTCCCGGGCGCGCGGGTCCGGGACGTACGGCTGGACCTGGCCGACCTCCCATCGCTCCAAACAGCAGTGGAGTCAATGGAGTTGGACCGTCTGGACGCGGTGGTCCACAACGCCGGGGTGGCGCTCGACGACCCGCCGCGCAGGACGACGGGGGACGGCCACGAGCTCATGTTCGCCACCAACCACCTCGGCCACTTCGCCCTGACCCACTGGCTGCTGCCCCTGCTGTCGGCCGCGCCGGACGCCCGGGTGGTGACCATGGGCAGCTTCGCGGCCAAGTCCGAACGGCTGGACCTGAACGACCCGCAGTCCGCGCGCGACTACCGCCCCCAACGCGCCTACGGGCGCTCCAAGCTGGCGCAGATGCACTTCGCCCTGGAACTCGACCGCCGCCTGCGGGCGTGCGGCAGCCCGGTGACGAGCGTGCTGGCCCACCCCGGCGGCGCACTGGACGCCCTCACCCCCGCACGCCCACCGCTCCCCACACCCCCGCTCGCCGCCCGCCTGGCCACGGCCCCCGCGGCCCTCCTGCTCCAGGGCAAACACGCGGGCGCCCGGCCCGCGGTCCGAGCGGTACTGGACCCGGCGGTACGGGGCGGCGACTTGTGGAGCCCCCGACAATTCGCCCTACGCGGCAGACCCCGCCGAGAGCCGGTGTGGCACCACCTGCGCGACGCGGACACGGCGGCCGGACTGTGGGAGGTGAGCCGCGCGCTGACCGGCGTGGACTTCGGGGGGTTGTAGGGCGGGGCGGTTCCCTCTTGGGGCCGTCCCGCAGTCTGTGTGTCCGCCCGGCTGCGAGCAGCACGAAGGCAGCTCCGGGGCGATCGACGGCAATTCGCACTTCTATGGGTTCGAGTGCGAGAACCTCGGCGACGGCCGAGACCCGTGGCCTGCGGCGCAGCTCGACGCGATCGAGCGCACTGCGGCGGCGATCTGCCGGATCCACAGCTGGTCGGCCCGCTCGGTGATCGGGCATCTGGAATGGTCCGACTGGAAGAACGACCCCAGAGGTTTCGGCATGCCGGACATGCGCGCCCGTATCGGCCGCAGGCTGGGAGGCAAGCCGTCCGGGCCGACGACGCCCGCCCCCGTGACGGTGTCGCTGACGCATGTCGTGGCGGCAGCGCGGCAGGATCCGGCGGCGGCGCAAGGCCACATCACCTACCGAGCGGACGTACTGGTCGTCGAGCAGGCCCTCCAGGCGGAGGGTCTCCTCGATGGGGCCTGGGTCGACGGGTCCTTCGGGACGCGCACCGTGACTGCGTACGCCGCGCTTCAGCGCCGGTACGGCTACAGCGGCAGCGACGCCGACGGCATCCCCGGCAAGACCTCTCTCATCCGCCTGGGCGCTGCCCACGGCTTCACCGTGAAGGACTGATCACATGGGCACTCTCGCGTTCTGGAAGGCGACCGGCGAGCGGGCGGTACGTACGGCTGCGCAGACGCTGGTGGCTGCGCTGGGGCTCGACTCGGCGGGTGTTCTGCATGCCGACTGGAGTGACGGTCTGTCGCTCGCAGCTGGTGCGGCGCTGCTGGCCGTGCTCACAGCGATAGCGACCTCCGGTGGGGCGGAGGGGCCGGGAGTCACCGAGACGGTGCGGCGCCGGTGACTCCGCCTGAGTCTCAGCGGATTGCCCTGGAGCTGGCCGAGCTGCGGCGGACCATGGAGGTGGGGTTCGCCGAGCAGCGCGGGCAGCTGGCGCTCCTGGTCCAGCGTGGCGATCAGACGGACAAGACGCTCGATGAGCACGAGAAGCGGCTGGATGCGCTGGAGCGAGCCCGCTGGCCGCTGCCCTCGATTGCAGCCTTGACCTCATGCGTGGCCCTCGTGGTCAGCTTGTGGCAGTCAACCGGCCATTGAATTGCACCCTTATGCCTGCCCTTTGGGGATGTTCGCGGTTTTATCCCCGATCATCCCCAACAGGAGAGAGCGCGCCTCAAAATGCCAGCAAGGCGACTATCCGGAATCCACTGTCCATCAAAGGGGGAAGCTACAGTACATGGGTGGGTGAAAATAAGACTTCGACTTGGAATCCAGCCAAACAGAAATCCGACACCTCAAGTCATGCTCAGGAATACCAGGTTCCTCTGGGCTCCCGATCATGAAGCTGGCTTAATGGACACGTTGTCGCTTCATGAGGAACAGATTTTGGGGAGGGTGTCTCATGAGCAGGATGAGCAGGCGGGGGGCCTTGGTCTGCACGGCCGCGACCACGGCGCTGCTGACGGTGGCAGCACCGGTGTACGCAGAGGGGCCGGACGCAGCGGCTCCCGCTGTGAGTCAGGTGACGAATCCTGGGACGGAGCCGGGCCCGAACGACCAGTTGCCGGCCACTGAGGAGGAAGTGGTCAATACTGCCCCGCCGACGGTGCCCGAGGAGACCGACCTGGTAGAGGACCCTTCGCCGGAGGCGCTGCCGGAAACCGACCAGCCGAAGGACTGGGGAAGCGGCGCCCGCTACTGCGGTGCTATGACCGCCGTCTACAAGCCGAAGTCGAAGGGCGCGCAGTACCACCAGGGAGTGGGGCCGACGAACTCCAATTACAACGGGACTTCGCGCACGGCCCGGACCACGTTCACGTCGGAGGTGTCGGGGGAAGTCGGCGTCAGCGTCTCAGCCGGTCTCAAGACGAGCGTGAACTTCCTGATCTCGAAGACTGAAGTCCAGTGGAACCTCAATCTCTCTACCAAGATCACGGCGAAGCTGGGCAATCAGATCTCGGTCGATACGCCACCCCACAGGACCACAAACGGGAAGTACGGCGTCTACCGGCTGAAGACCACGGGAGTCAGCTACATCGTCTACAGCAACTGCTACATGAGCCCCGAGCAGACCATCACCAGCTACATCCCCATGCGCCGCGGGTGGTATCTGTGGGAAGACTGACGCGCCCTAGCCCCGCAGCCGCAAACCGTGCTTCCTGCGCTCTGGCGGCAACAGTGATGATGCTCGGCGTGGCTGGCTGTAGCGACGATGACGACAAGAACTCCGCCCCTCCCCCCAAGCCACCTACATCTGCCGCCCCGAGGGTCACCGCATCACCCGGCGGGAGTGCGGAGCACATCGACGGCGAGACGGTCACCCGGGCGCCCCAACCCATCAACGACGGAAAAGTCCTCGCCAGCGAGCACTCGCGCAGCGGCAGCGCCGAACTTTCCCTCGGGAAGATCCGCGCGGGACGGTTGGCCATTCAGGTCAACTGCCAGGGGAAGGGAACCCTCAAGGTTGCGGTCGAACCGGTGGGCCTCAGTTTTCCGTTGGAGTGCGTGGCCTCGGAGTCAAGCAGTACATACAACGAAGTCCACCTGAAATCGGATCGCCCTGAAGGCGTAATTCGCATCACGGCGTCTCCGACAATCCGGTGGGCACTGACCGTCGAGCAATAGATCAACACAGTCGCCCACCATGAAATGCCCCCTCCGGCCTTCGGGTCGGAGGGGGCATTTCGTCATGCATCCAGCACGCCGAGCTCACTGTCCGGGCGGCAGAACGAACAGGCTGGGACGCCTTCAGAAAGCGCGGCGAGGGCCCGCTCGCGAGTGATGGCTGTGGGCTGACCAGGCGCCATGCTGCACCCACCAATGTGCACGCCTTCGGGCAGCCGAGGTTTGTCCGCGCCCCGCCGTACGTAGGCGATCACCCAGTCCGGCGGGGGTAGGGGCGGCCGTCGAGCGGCTTCCTCAGCGACTCGCTGTCGTTCCTGCTCGATCCACCGATGCGTCCGGGCAGGGTCGGTCCGTTGCACCCGTCCCAAGAACAGCAGCGCAGCAAGCTTCGGAGACACTTCTTCGGACACATGTTTGATTATAGTTCCGAGGAGGGCTCTCCGCGTACCGATCAAGTTGGGGCAGCGCATGGCCACCACTTCTTACGGGAGAAGTACAGCCTCCCCGCTTCGATCGCACAGCATGTGACGACACGAGTACCGTCGAAATGGGCGACACCCCAACGGACTTGGAGGTCAGTCATGCCGCAGTGGAGCGAATTCAGCACGGGCCAACGCATCAAGATCCTTCGCGGGCCAGACATGACGCAGGAAGACCTGGCTCACGCCTGCCACCTCAGTGTCGATGCCATCCGCGCCGCCGAGCGCGACGTTCGACTCACCCTGCCCACCCTCCTCGCGGTCTCGGCAGCTCTGCACTGCGACGTGTCCGTCATCCTGGGCCAGTCCACGCCACGCCGCGCCACCACCCACGCCGACCGGGTCATCATGACCGCCCTCTCGCACGCCATCCACGACACATCCGCCGGCCGACTGCCCGAGACGCTCGACGAACCACCTACCGTCGCCGAGCTCAGCGAGATCGTCACTCAGGCTTGGAGCACGTACTGGACGGGCCAGTACGCCCAGGTAGGTGCGCTTGCCGCCCCCCTTGTCAGGGAGGCCGCCGCGCGTCTCCACGTGCAGCCTGACGGCGAGCAGGCATCAGCGTGGGCGGTCCTCGCGGATGCCTACCGGATCAGCGCCTACGTGGCCAACCTGATGGGCGCCCGCGATCTCGCCTACGCCGCGATCGGGCACGCGCACCATGCCGCCAGCCAAGCAGCCGACCCCCTGCGCGCAGCCCTGGTCGACTCCGGCCGGGCATGGGTGTACCTCCGGGACGCCCGCTTGGCCGACGCCCTCGACCTGGCTGAGAAGGCCGCCACCGACATCGAGCCCCGGTTCTCGAAGGCGTCCCACGAGGAACTGACCGTCTACGGCAGCCACATCAACTTCGCGGCCGTCGTAGCCAGCCGGATGGCCAACTCGGTCCGGGCCGCCGACTACCTGTCCCAGTCCCATGCCGCTGGCGCCCGCATGGGCCGGGAACACGGTGCGTTCGGAACCCTGTTCGGCCCGGTCACCGCGACAACGCAAGCCGTCGGCATCAAGGTCAGCCTCGGCGAGACGGGCCAGGCCCTCGACCTGATCGACAGCATCGGCGATGTCTCCCAGCTCCAGAAGGCCGCACAGCACCGGTACGCCATGGACAAGGCACTGGCCCAGGCCGACGCCCGGATGTGGGACTCGGCCCTCGACACCCTTGAGGGGGCACTGGAAGACGCCCCGGAATGGGCCCGGCACCAGGCGCTCCCCGGAGTGATCGCCGAGAAGATCGGGGCGGGGTCCACCGCACGGCTCCGCAAGGTGTCGAGGATCATCGGGGTCTCGCCGGTCCCCCGGGAAGGCATGGGTTTCGCGGCGGCTGACAGGCGTACCGCTCTCTGATCTGCTCAACCTGTACGGGGCATACGACTACCTGTCGGTCACTCTTCAACAGCCTTATGCGCCGTACCAGTTGGGGTGCAGCGAGCTCCTCAAGTCGCATGCCCCGTCCCTTCAGTCCGGCGTGCGCCAGCGGGACGGTACTGGGCATGACCCGAACCCCGGGCGACACCGGTCGCCGACGCAACCTTGCCGACGCAGCGAACGGCCTCCCCAATAGTCGCCGCCGCGTCGCCCTGTACGCGTGTGTTCTGGACGGTCGTGACCACAAGGCCGTCATGGATGAGCTGCGTACCTACGCCGTAGCCCGCGACTGGACCGTGACGGCCGCCCTTTACGACACAGGCCCCCTGGATCGCACCACGGGCCGCTTCGCGCTCGACCGGGTGTCCCGCCTGCTGGAGGACGGCCGGGTCGACGGCATCGTGGCACGTAGCGAAGCCGACCTGGCGGCCTCGACGAAACTCGGCCGCGCCAGGCTTGATGCCTGGCTCGACGGCCTCGACCACCCGGCCTTCGTCGACTACCTGTTCAAGGCCGCCGACACCCCCGACGACCGCGGCCTGCTCCTCGACGAATCCGCCCGGCCGTGGGCCAACGAGGTGGTCACGCCGTGACCGGACAGGTTGCCTACAGCAGAGGTCTGGGCGTCGCCAACTGGCTCGCCTCGGCGCACCCCGACCCTGAGCAGGCGAAAGCTGAATGGGGAGACCCGCGTAAGGGGCACGTCGCGCTGATTCCTACAGGAAGGATTTTCGACGCCGTCCGTGTCGCCGCGAAGGTCGTGCACGCGGCCGTCGGCGACACGGACGACGCCAGGGTAGCCGCGTTCTTGAGTGCCCTCGTCGACGGGCCGGTCATCCACGACGCCTACTCCGCCAGCATCGCGTACTGCTTCCTCGTGCCGCTCGGGTCCTGTGCCCACCACCGCGCCGATGACGCCCATCGTCTCGTCCCGGGCACCACCTGGCTCGGCGTCCCCGAGGCAGCGCGAACCGCCCGGCCCGGCGCCTTCTGGGTCCTCGCGCCCCGTCAGTACGACGACCTGTGCATCCCCGGCTACGTCGACCAGCTCATCCGCGCCGGCCGCCGCAACCTTGCAAAAGCCGCAGAGATCGCGCGGGAAGGCTGCCCCCAATGAGCGCCGCCTCCTTCACCGTGCGCGTCGAAGTACTCGTGGCCCAGCGAGACCCTTCCAACGAAGAGGTCACCGTCCTCCAGATCGAGGACGACGGCGCCTGGCGCCTACCAGGCACGATTGTGTCTTCATGGACGGACGTGCCCAACGCGGCCCGCCTGGCGCTGGCCGCCGAGACCGGCCTGGACCTTCGGTTGGCCCGGATCCTCGCGCTTGACGAGGCCACCGAACCCGGCCATCTGGTCATCATCATGGACGGCGGGTTCGTCGGACCGGACAGAGCCACGCTGATCGGAGTCATGTCCGGAAAGGTCGCATCGCTGCCGAACTCGCGATGGGCATCCTTCGACGACCTCAAGGACAGCCCGCGGCGCATCGGCTACGCCGTGGCCGCCTCCTACAACGACCTGCCTTTACCGCTCCTCGTCGACGGCATGTCCGACGTGGAGCGCTGGCACACCCCCACGCCGTCCGACCCGACGGCTCCTTGACTCTCCGCCCCGGTCGGTGACCGGGGCGGAGCCCTACCCCCATGGCGACCGATTCGGGCCAGGGTCGCACCCGCCCACTCTCAGAGGAGCACGCCATGCACCGAGCCTTACCGCTCCGCCCTCAATTTGCCTGGCTGGAGATCACCGGCCTGTGCAACCTCACCTGTCAGCACTGCTACGCCCACTCATCACCCCAGGGCGACCACGGCAGCATGCTCGAATGCGATTGGCGGGCAGCCATCGACGAACTGAGCACGATGGGCGTGCGCGACGTCCAGTTCATCGGTGGAGAGCCCACCCTCCACCCGGCTCTGCCCAAACTCATCCGCCATGCTCGCACCCACGCTATGCGGATCGAGGTCTTCTCGAACCTGACCCACATCACCGACGCCGTGTGGGACGCCCTTCAGCTCCCTGAAGTGCGGTTGGCCTTCAGCTACTACAGCGACAACGCACACGACCACGATGACGTCACCCAGGGGCGTGGTTCTCACGAACGCACCCGCGCGAACATCATCAAGGCCCGCGAACTCGGGATCCCCCTGCGCGGCAGCGTCATCTCCGTCCTCCAGGAGCAGCGCGCCAAGCCCGCCGAGTCCGAGCTGCTCCAGCTCGGACTCCGAGACGTCCGCACGGACCGTATCCGTCCCTTTGGCCGCGGAGCCCTCGGCGCCCCTCCAGACCTCTCTCGCCTGTGCGGCATGTGCGGACGGGGCAAGTTCGCCATCTCCCCTTCGGGAGACGTCTGGCCATGCGTGTTCGCCCGCTGGATGAAGCTGGGCAACTTCCACGAGCAGAGCCTCCAAGAGATCTACGCCGGGGTGCCGATGCGTGCCGCGCGGGCGGAGCTGGAACACGCCTTTCCCCACACAGCCGTGTCGAGCACGCCCAGTTGTCTGCCGAATTGCAGTCCGGCCTTCGAGTCGTGCTCACCGCAGACCGTGTGTGCCCCTGACGCGGCCTGTGAGCCCACCGGGTCCAACGGCGGAGGCGACGAGAAGTCCGTCCGCCTGTCGCCCAAGCGGTCGGTCCGTTATGCCAATCCGGGGATCTCGCAGACCGACTGCTGACCACCCGCAGGGACGAAAAGCTCCATGCTGGCAGTGACCATGGCTCCTGCTGGGTAGCGTGACGCCGTCCGGTCCAGGTGAGGCGCTGGATGCGCTTCACGAGTATGGAGTACGCCATGCACGATGCCGCCCTGGTCACTCTCTACCTTGCCCGCCGCGATGCGTACGCGGCCTTCCTGACCGCCGCTGACACGGAGTCCAATGTCGTCCACTTCCGGCACGACGGCCGCTTCAAGGACAAGGTGGAGGCCATCGCAGCCGTGGACGTCGCGTACGCGGCGACCCGCGCCGCCTTCAACATGATCGACGTGGAAGGTACGGGCCCGATCAAGGAGGCTCGAACCGTCCTGGAGCGCCTCCGCGCGATGCACAGCGATGACGACCAGGCCCCGAACTGGCACGACTACAAGAAGGCCCGTGAGGACTTCGTTTTGGCCGTGAACCATCACCTTCAGGGGATGCTCAACACGATGCCGTAGAACACAGGTCGGCCCGTTTGGGCTTCCAGACGGGCGGCACCAATCTCCCGGAGGGGCCGACCTCACGGCAGGTCACGCTCGGCCGCTCCCTCCCCATGCCACCAGCCGATCACCTGGTACTGAGCCTGCTCCGCTTTGACGGACACCTTTGGTGTGGTGGTCAGGCCGCGAGTACGGTCTCGTATTCGGCGGGAATGCGGTAGCCGAGGCTGCTGTGCAGCCGCTGCAAGTTGTACCAGCTCTCGATGACCCTGTTGCCCAATTCGGTCATGCAGCGAGCGTGAGGGCCGCGAGTCGGGATGTTCGGGTTCGGGCGACGGGCGTCTCGGTCCACCAGGCGTCGAGCCGGATCAGGTTGACGGCAGCGGCGGTCAGGATGTGGCCCAGATGCGTCTTGGCGAGCCCACGGTAGCGGGTGCGGCGCATGCTGCTGACGGCGACGGCCTGGTGGATGGTTCCCTCGATCCCGGCCCTGGCCGCGTAGCGCTTTCTCCACTCGTCGGTGGTCTGCTCGGCCCGGACGCGCTCAAGCAGGGCGTCCTGCTCCCGGGGCCGGACGGTGAGTTGGCGTCCGTACTGGGTGGAGCGAGTGCACTGGTCGCGGACGGGGCAGGGAGCGCAGGTCGTGGTTGCGAAGCGGATCCTGATCGCGTCGCGTCCGTTGTTGTCGAGGCCGGCTGTCCAGTAGCGGCTGGTCTGGCCGGACGGGCAGGTGGCCGTTCGGCCGTGCCAGTCGATGGTGAATGAGGACCTGCCGAAGCCGGTGGAGCGGACCTCTTGCGGAGTGCTGTTCGGCCGGACCGGGGCGACCACGGAGATATTACGGTCGACCGGCGCGGTCAATAGGAGTTCGGCGGAGGAATATCCCGAGTCCAGGAGGTGCTCGGCGGGTTTGAGCCCCTTGTCCGTGAGCGCGTCGTGCACCGCGTCGACGACGGTGGCGTCGTTCGCGGTGGCGTCGGTGGTCACCACGTGGGTGAGCAGATTCGGCCGCCGAGCGTCGCCACAGCCCTCGCTCAAGTGGACCTTGTAGCCCGTCCAGGGCGCCCCACGCTTTTGCGAGTACCGAGCTTCGGGGTCGTACGGGGAAGCGATCAGGGCTCTCCCTGCCGGGAGGTCCTCCTTGCCGCGCCAACCCACCGTCGGGACGCCGTCGGTGACAGTCCGGGTGAACTGCTGGATCCAGACCATCCGCAGCACGCTCACCGCCGGGATCTCGCGCAGGTAGGCCGGCGCATGGTCGGCGTGCACGGCCTCGAGGAGGCAGTAGCCGTCGCTCGCGATCTGGTGGGCCAGGCGGTCACGCTCCGAGCGGTCGGAAGGAAGCCGATAGGCGTCGGTGCGGGCGCCATACCGTTCCTGCCACGCCGGTGCGATCCAGCCCGCCAACCACTGCGGACCGGCCGCAGCGAGCGCCTCCAGACACGCTCGCAGCGTTTCCCCGATGAACTCCAGCCGGTTCAGGCGCCGAACGGCTGCCAGAATGTGCGTGGAGTCGGTGCGCTGCCGCCCTCCCGCTCCGACCAGCCCGAGGTCAGCGAGGTGCTCCAGCAGCAGGTCCAGCACTCGTTCCTCCAGACCATGGTCGAGCAGCCGCTGGCGGAAGCCGGTCAGGACGGTGAAGTCGAAGCCGGGATCGGTCAGTTCCATACCCAGCAGATACTTGACGTCGATCCTGGCTCGGACCGCGTGCGCGGCCTGGCGGTCGGTCAGGTTCTCGGCGTATTGCAGCACGCTCACCAGAGCGAGCTGGCCAGGCGAGATGCCCGGACGACCCTGCTCCCCGAAGGCTTGGCGGAACTCCTCGTCCTCGAACACGACCCCAAGATGATCACGGATCCGCATTGCGAGGCATCCCTTGGGGAAAGCGGCACGGGCAACCTTGCTCGTCCCCGCCGGAACACCGTCACCAGGAGCCGACCCCATCGACACAGCCACCACCCCACCCCCGGGACGGCTCTCCTCGTACGTCCCTGACCAGCAGGTTCGAGGACAAGGTGCTGTCCACGCCGAGCGGTCACGGCAATATCACCCGAATTGGGCAACAGGGTCTCTCGATCCACTCGAAGATCGCGGTGCGGGCGAGTGTTCTGCTGGGCCAGGGTTTCGTGCCGAGCAGTTCCCGTTTGATCGTCGCGAAGAAGGACTCGGCGAGGGCGCGGTACGAGGAGGCGGCGGAGGGGACCTTGCCCGCGATTCAGACCAGCAGCTCCGCCGAAGCCAGGAGTTCTCGGGCCTCGGTGTCATGGCCGTGGTGCAGGAGGTAGAGGCCCGAGGTGACGCGTTCGACCAACGCCCACTCCCAGATCGTCCGTTCGTCCAGGCCCGTCGCCCGCGCGAGCCGGGCCGACCACCCGCGGACCAGCGCTGCGGGGTCCTCGGCCCGCAGGATGAGTTCCTGCCAGCCGCTCATCGCGACCGCGAGGTCGTACGCGGGGTCGCACAGGATGCCGTCGGGGTCCACCAGGACGTAACCGGATTCGGCTCCCGGCCGGGGGGTGCGGGCCCGGAGGATGTTGCCGGGGTGGGCGTCGCCGTGGCAGGCGACCAGGGCGGTGGCGGAGTCGGCCGCGCGCTGTTCGGCCAGGCCGCGCGCGAGGGAGATCAGCCGCGCCGAGCACGGCTTGCCCGTCGCGGGCCACAGGGTGTCGAGCAGGCCGATGAGCCCGCGCGCCTTGTCGTTCTCCTCCGACACGGTCACCCCCGGCACGCAGGGCGCGCGCCACGCCTGTCGCAGGGTCGCGGCCAGGATGTCCAGCATCCGCTCCGGCGGCAGGTCCGCCGCGCCCAGCGGGGGGCCGAGGGCCTCCAGCAGCAGGGCGCGCCGGGCCGTGTCCTGGGCGAGCAGACGTACGTAGCCGTCCCCGTCGGCCGCCGCGATCAGCGACGTACTCAGGTCGAACTCCGCCTCGGGCGGCAGGACCTTGAGCACCGCGTCGTCCCCGGCCGCGGTGGTCACATGGGCGACGTACGCCCACTTCCCGCCGTCGATGGACCGGCCGGGCGTGAGCGACCACTGCGCGCACAGGTCGGCGACGAGCGCGGGGAGCGCGGCGATCCACGCGCGGCCGTGCTCCCCCCGGCTCTCCGCGCTGCGCTGGGCCTCCGGTGACAGGCAGGTCATGACACGGGGACGGCGGGGACCGCGGGTCCGGGGGCGCCGGGCCCGGCGGGCTGGGCGTCGGTGGTGTCCGTCGCCGCCAACGTCGCTGCGAGCGCGGTGAGTTCGGGGCTCGTGCTGCGGTGGGCCTCCGCCAGCAGCGCGGCACGGGCGGCGGCGACGACCTGCTCGGGCGTGGTGGCGGCCAGGCGGTCGGCCATGTGGTCGAGCAGCAGGCGCGCCTGCTCCGTGAGCGCTTCGTCGTCCAGCGGGCGGGGCGTCAGGCGCAGGCCCTTGGCGAGGACGCGCTGGAGCGCCTTGTACAGGTGCGCGCCGCCCGTCTCGCGGATGGTGAGCGAGAGGTGGGCGGAGAGGCCGTCCTGCCCGGTCGCGTAGTGGGCGAAGCCCCGGGGGATGTAGAGCACCTCGCCCGGCTGGAGCTGGAGGGAGAGCAGCTCGGGGCCGCCGTCCGCGATTGGTCCGGGCTGCCAGTCGCCGTCGGCGGGACCGGCGTGGACGTGCCACTGCTTGCTGCCGTTGACCTGGAGGACCAGGACGTCCGCGTCGTCGCGGTGGATGTCGAGCCCCTGCCGGCCCTGCGGGGTCACGAAGAAGAACGCCTCGACCTTCCGGCCGAGTTCGCGGCCCACGGCGGCGGTGAGGGCGGCGGTGCCGGCGTGCCACTGCTCGACGCAGCGCAGCAGGAGCGTGCCGCCCTCGTCGAGCTGGCGGCGGACCTTCGCGCCGTCGACGAATCCGGGGTAGGCGGTCTGGTGGATCGTGCGGGGAGTGGAGTACGCCTCGGCGGGGACCGTCGCGCCGCCCCGGGTCACCTGGGCGTAGCAGGACGGCAGGGAGCCGGTCGTCAGCGCGGCGTCGAGGCCCGCCAGGGTGAGCGGCGGCTCGACGGCGGTCTCCGGCCGGAACACGGCCGGCTGCCGCCGCCAGGTGGTGGTGAGGAACTCTTCCACTTCGCCGACCAACTGGCCGAGGCTGAACGGGGACGACATACCGGGGTCTCCTTCTGTCCTGTCATGACGGGGCTGTACGGGCTCCGCACGGGCTTCGCGGGCCCCGTACGGGGGAGGGCCGGGGCCCCCGGTACGTCCCTGGCGTACGGGACATATCGGCCCAGCCCGTTGGGGCGCGGGCCGTGGCGTGCTCGTCCGCCGGGCCGCCTCGGGGCGGTGCGGGCCCGGGGCCCGGTGGTGCGCTCCGGGGCGGGCGCGCCACCGGGGGCCCGCGCCTGTCGGGGGTGTGCCGGGGCCTGCCGGGAGGCGGGCGCGGCGGGGTGGGGAACGGGGGTTCCGGTCTCGTCGGCGAGCCGGTGCAACGCATCCTGAAACGCCGCCGAATCGTTCGTCAAGAAATCCCAGCCGCCCGCGCGGGGGCGGGCCGGGGCCCCGTCCCCGCAGGTGCGGAGGGGGTGTCCTGCCGGCGGGACACGGGGAGGGCGGGGGTGTTTCCGGGCGCTCGCCGGGCGTGCGCCGGGTGCTTCTCGGGCACTCCGGTGCACGTCCTTTCTGCTGCCAATGTGACGATATGTCGCCCCTTCATGTTGAGGTCATGCAGCTTGGTGGCGGGGCGCGGGCATCGTGCCCGCGGCGCGGCTGCGGCAGGCTCGGCAGGGCCAGTCCGCCATTCAGCGTGAGGAAGAACGGATGCCTGAGTCGCCCGCTGCTACGCCCATTGATCAGTGCAAGCCCTCCGCCCGTGACCGTCTCGGCTTCGACGGACCCGTACGGGCGCTGCGCACGACGCTGCTGATGCCCGAGAACCTTCCGCTGTCGGCGTGGCTGCGGGTGGGGAAGCAGCTGGGCTCCTTCACCAACTCCTCCGCCTGGTGGGCCGGGGACTGGCTGGTCTACGGCGACCACACCTACCCGGACCGCTACCGCGACGCCGTCGAGCGGACCTCGCTCGACTACCAGACGCTGCGCAACTACGCCTGGGTGGCGCGGAAGTTCGCGCCGCAGCGGCGGCGGTCCGAGCTGAGCTTCCAGCACCACCAGGAGGTGGCCGCGCTGCCGCCGGACGAGCAGGACGCGTGGCTCGATCGGGCGGTCGAGGCGCAGTGGTCCAAGGCGGAGCTGCGCCGGCAGATCCGCCGCAAGCCGGACGGCGAGGAGCCGCCCGGTGTCTTCCGCACCCGCCTCCAGTTCGAACTGGCCGGGCACCAGTGGGTGCGCTGGCAGGAGGCCGCCGATCTCGACGGCGGGGACGTGGTGAAGTGGCTGGTCAAGGTGGCGGACCGGGCGGCGGTCGCGCTGCCCGGCCCCGCCGCTCCGGTCGCTTCCGTCGCTCCCGTCGGCCCCGTCACGCCCGTCACCCCCGTCGGTTCCGTCGACGCGGGCGCCCTGCCGTCGCAGGAGGGCGTGCTCAGCCCGGTGTGACCGCCGCGCCCACAGGGGACACGGGGGACACGGGGGACACCGGCGGCACCGGATACAGCGCGGCCAGTTCCCCGGCCGCCAAGCGCCTCCTCGTCTCCGCGTGCCGCACCTTGCCGCTGGTCGTCACGGGCAGGTGCCCCGGGGCGAGGAAGACCACGGTGGACACGTACAGGTCCAGCGTCCGCGCCAGTTGCCGTCGGACGCGGGCCGCCAGCTCGCCCCGGGCGTCCCGGGCGTCCCCGTCCTCCCCGGCGGGCCCGACGCCCTCGTCGATCTCGCTGACCAGGCACACCCCCGGGCTCCGGTCGGCGGTGCCGGTGCCGGTGCCGGTGTCGAGGGTGAAGGCCGCGCTGCGGCCCGGCCGCAGACCCGGTACCGCCGCCAACACCGCCTGCACGTCCGCCGCGTAGAAGTTCCGGCCGTGGTGGACGAGGGTGTCGTCGCCGCGCCCCACGACGAACAGGTGCCCCTGGTGCAGGAAGCCCCGGTCGCCGGTCGCGTGCCAGCCGTCCCCGTCCCCGTCCCCGTCCCCGGCGGCGCGGGAGCGGCCCCCGGCCACGGGCCAGTACCCGCTGAACAGTTGCGGCCCCTGGACGAGGATGTCGCCGATCCACCCGTCCTGCGGCACCCCGCCGACCCGTACCCGGGTGTGCGGCAGAGGTGTGCCGGAGGACAGCAGCACGACGGCGGAGCCCTCACCCCCGGCCCGGCCGTCCCCGGCCGAGCCGTCCACGGGCACCGCCAGACCATCCACCGGCACCGCCCGCCCCCGCAGCAGCGCGTCCCGCGCGACGGCCAGCCGCAGCGGGGGCCGGTCCGGGGTGCTGGCGGTGACGGTCAGCGTGGCCTCCGCCATCCCGTACGAGGGGCAGAAGGCGGACGCGGGGAAACCGGCCGGGCCGAAGCGGCCGGTGAACGCCTCGGCGGTGTCGGCGCGCACCACTTCGCCCGCGTCGCGGGCCACCCGCCAGGTGCCCAGCCGGAACGCCGCCGCCTCCGCCGCGGGGATCTTGCGGACGCAGTGGCGGTAGGCGAAGTCGGGGGCGCTGGAGAGCGTGGCGCGGTGGCGGGTGACGGCCGACAGCCAGCCGGCGGGGGAGCGGACGAACTCCCGCGGGCACAGCAGCACGGACCGGTATCCGCTGTGGAGCGGGCGCAGTACGCCGGTGACGAGCCCCATGTCGTGGTGGAGCGGCACCCACGTGACGGCGGTGTCCGTCGGGCGCTCCCCGTACGCCTCGGCGGCCTGCGCGCAGCTCGCCCGCAGCGCCCGGTGGCCGATGGCGACGCCCTTGGGGCGGCCGGTCGAGCCCGAGGTGTACTGGAGGAACGCGATGTCGCAGGTACGGGCGCCGGTGCCAGGGGGCAGCGGCCGTGCGGCCGGGTCCGCCAGGTCCTCCCAGGTGTGCACCGCCTCGGGCGCGGTGGCCGGGGGCAGGACGCGGCGCAGGTGGTCGCGCCACCGCGCCGAGGTGATCACCAGCGTGGGACGGCAGTCGGCGGCGATGCCCGCGATCCGTTCGCGGAACGCCTCCTCGCGCACGGCCTCGGGCGTCGGGGCGGGCACCGCGACGAGCCCGGCGCCGACGCAGGCGAGCAGGGCGGCGGTGAACGTGTGGTCGTTGGGCAGCGAGAGCAGCACCCGGTCGCCCGCGACCGCGCCGCGCGAGCGCAGCCCCGCCGCGCAGCGGTCGACCAGGGCGGCGAGCCCGCCGAAGTCGAGGTGGGCCACCGTGTGGCCGCCGCGCTCGACGGTGACGGCGGGCGCGTACGGGCGCACGGCGGCGTGGTGCGCCAGCCAGTCGTGGGCGGTGGGCCCCGGGCTCGCGGCGGTGGTGCTCGGTTCCGTGCCGGTGGCCGCGGCGGTGCGGCTCGCGCCCGTGTCCGTACCCGTATCCGCCCGGCAGGTGCTCACCCCCGCCCCCACCCCGCTGCCGCTCACCCCCGCTCCGGCGCCGTGGGCGCGGGAACGAGGGCGGCTCGGCGGATCTTGCCGCTGGGTGTCCTCGGCAGCGTTCCGGGCGCCGCCAGGTGGATGCGGGCGAGGGGGAGGTGCAGGTGGCGGGCCGCCGCCTCGATGTCCGCGCGCAGGGCGTCGGCGTCGCGGTCCGCCTGGGCCTCGACATGGCACTCCAGGCCCGTACCGGCCACGACGGCCGCGTCGGTGACGCCCGCGAGCCGCCGGATCTCGTACTCGAACCGCGGCTGCGCGTACGGGTGTTCCCTGCCCGCCCGGCCGACGACGAAGAGGTAGCCCGCCTCGTCGAGGAAGCCGATGTCGCCGGTGGCGAGCATGCCGTCCTCGCCGGGCGCCAGGTCGGCGGCCCGCAGCCGTACGTGGATCTCGCCGCTCTCCCCGGTGGGCACCGGCCGCCCGTCCCCGCGGACCTCGATCCGGATGCCGGGCAGCGGCCGGCCCACGGAGCCGGGGTGGCGCAGCCACTCGGGCGTGGTGATCTCGGTGAGGGTGCCCCGGGAGGTGCCGTAGTACTCGTGGAGCACCGGCCCCAGCAGCTCGATCGCCCGGTGCTTGATGCCCGGCGGGCACGTGTCCCCGCCGTGGAAGACGGTGCGCAGCCGCCGCTCGGGGGCCTGTCCGGCGGCCACCAGCTCAAGGAGGCAGTCGGGGCTGAGGAAGGCGCTGTCCGCGCCGTACTGGTCGGCGAGCGCCGCGAAGGCGTCCGGTGACCAGGTGCGCTGCACGACCACGGCGCTGCCCGCCTGCAGCGCGTACAGGGCGGGGCCGAGGGTGCCGAGGTGGTAGGCCGGGTTGGCCATGAGGTGGGGGCCGAGACCGATGCCCGCGCCGTACCGTTCGGCCACGGCCACGCCCTTGTACGCGCGCCGGGGCGCGGGGCGCGCGACGCCCTGGGGCCGTCCGGTGGTGCCCGAGGTGGTGAAGGCGAGGAAGCCGGCGTGCGGGGCGGGCGCCGGTCCGTACGGGTCGTGCGCCGGGGGCGCGGCGGCGAGTTCGGTGTCGAGCAGGGTGGGGCAGGGCAGCGCCATCGTGCCGGAGCGGGCGGCGTCGTCCGTGACGTGCAGGGCGACGGCCATGTCCCGCAGGAGCGCGGGCGCCACCGCCGCCCCGTAGTGGGCCACGTCGACGGGGAGCAGCCCGTAGCCGTGGCGCAGGGCCGCCAGGGCCAGGGCGAAGAAGCGGGGGCCGGTGGGGATGTCGGTGGAGAGCACGGTTCCGGCCGCCAGGCCGTGGCCGCGCAGGCCGTGGCCCAGCGCGTCGGCGGCCCGCACGAGTTCGGCGAAGGTGCGGCTCTCCCCGTCGGCGACGACCGCGAGGCGGCCGGGCTGCCGCGCGGCCGTCTCCCAGGGGCTCCACAGGTGCGGCCGGGTCATCGCCGCGCCGCCTCGGGGGCGGTGGCGCGGGGCGCGTCGGCGGCGAGCGCGGCGGCGAGCGCGCCGAAGTCGTCGGCGTCCACGACGGTCTCCATGTGCACCTCGGTGTCCAGGAGTTCCTCCAGGACGGTGGCCAGCTCGACCGCCATGACCGAGTCGCCGCCCAGCGAGAAGAAGCCGTCGCACGGCCCGACCTCGCACTCGAAGACGGCGGCGGCTGCGGTCAGCACCTGGTGCAGGACGTCGGGGACCTCGGGGACGTCGGGGCGGTCGGTCATGGGAGGGTCCTTTGCGGATCAGTGGGGCGGATCGGCGGGGCGTACCGGCGGGGCGGACGGCAGGGACGCGAGGTCCGCGGCCATGGCGTCGACGATGGCCCCGGCGAGCGGGCGCCCGGCCCGCAGACCGTCGAAGACGAGGTCGACGACGACCTTGTCGCGGTGCTCGACGCAGCTCAGGTGGAGCGCGGACGGGCTGACGAGGGTGGTCCGGCGCAGCGGGTGGGCGTCCGCCGTCACGCGCAGCGGCCCGGTGGCGCGGCGCACCTCCCGGTCGTCGTCCACGATGGTGCGCAGACTGACGTAGATGTCGCGCCGCAGCGCCTGGGCGCCGCCGAACTCCTGGCTCAGGGCGAGGAGTTCGGCGGCGGTCAGCTGCTGGTGGCGCAGGGCTTCCAGGAGCTGGCCGCGGACTTCGTCGCGCACGGTCGCGGCGTCGGCGTCCGCCCGGCGCAGCGCCAGCGGGCTCGCCCCGGCGAGCATGCCCACCAGGTCGCGCTCGCGGGCCCGGCGGGAGTCCATGGTGACCCACAGGGCGAGCCGGGCCAGGCCCGTGCGGCGGGCGGTGGCCCGCGCGAAGGAGGCGACGAGCCACTGGGGCACGGTGCAGTGCTCCCGCTCGCAGGCGCGGCGCAGCGCGGCGACGGCCTCGGCGCCGAACTCGACGTGCACGGAGCCGGCGTCCGAGCTCTGCCCGCCGGAGCCGGGCCAGGGGTTGCGGGCGGCGAAGTCGAGCCGTTCGCGCCAGCTCCGCGCGGCGCGGGCGAGGTGGCCTGGCCCGTACCGGGTGCGCTGGCTCAGCGCGGCGTCGGCGAAGGAGGGGGCGGTGGCCGGCGGGGTCCCGCCGGCGAGCAGGGTCGCGTAGTCGCGCCAGATCTCGTGGGCGAACAGGGCGTGGCCGCGTCCGTCGAAGACCAGGTTCTGGAACGTGGCGAGCAGGGCGTGGTGCCGGGGCGTGTGGCGCAGCAGCCGCAGGGTGAACGGCCGCTGCGCGTCGGGCTCCGACCAGGGGGTGACGAAGTCGCGGGAGAGCAGCGCCGCCGCGTAGTGGGAGAACTGGCGGGCCGAGGCGGCGGTGACGCTCTGGCGCTCCACGGTCTGCTCGTCGGGCCGCGGGGGTCGCAGGTACTGGCCTTCGGGCCCGCCCTCGGGGAGCGGGGCCAGGTGCAGGGCGTCGTGGCGGGCGACGAAGCCGCGCAGGGCCTCGGTGAAGGCGTCCGGGTCGAAGTCGCCGAGGATCTCGTAGGAGAGCCGGACGTTCTTGTGGGCGCCGCCACTCTGGCGGATGTTGGCGCGGTACCAGTCCTGCTCGTACGTGAACGGGACGTACGGCCGGGCGGTGGCGGCGGCCGGGTTCAGGTCAGGCACAGGTACTCGCCCCCTCGCGCCAGCAGTTCCTCGGGGGTGCCGCTGTCGACGACGTGGCCGTCGCGCACGACGACGACCTGGTCGGCGCGTTCGAGCACGGTCAGCCGGTGCGCGATGGCGACGACGGTGATGCCGCGGTCCAGCAGGTCCTTGAGGATCTCCTCCTCCAGGGCCGGGTCGAGGGCGCTGGTGGCTTCGTCCAGGACGAGCAGGCGGGGCTTCTTGGCCAGGGCGCGGGCCAGTACGATCCGCTGGCGCTGGCCGCCGGAGAGGCCGTGGCCGCCGGGGCCGACCAGGGTGTCGTACCCCATGGGCAGCGCTTCGATCTCTTCGTGGATGTGCGAGAGGCGGACCGCCTCGACGAGGTCGGCGTGGGTGACGTCGTCGGCGCCGAAGTTGATGTTCTCGCGGATGGAGCCGCCGAACAGGTGGGCGTTCTGGTTGATGTAGCCGATCTGGCGCCGGTAGGTGGGGCGGTCCAGGGCGGCGAGGTCCACGCCGTCGATCTCGATCGTGCCGCCGGTGGGCAGGTGGAGGCCGGCGAGCAGCATGCCCAGGGTCGACTTCCCGGAGCCGGAGCGGCCCACGACCACGACGAACTGGCCGGGGGTGATGGACAGGTCCACGCCGGTGAGCGAGGCGGTGCGGGCCCCCCGGTAGCGGAAGGCGACGTCGCGGGCGGTGATGCGGCCGGGTTCGGCGACGCCGGTGCCCGCGAGCAGTCCGCGCGGTTCGGGCTCCGCGCCCAGGACGTCGTCGAGCCGGGCGAGCGCCGGGCGGACGGTGGCGAGCTGGGCGGCGGCGTCGAACATGGCCTCCAGCGGGGCGAACAGGGCGATCGTCAGCGCCATGAACCCGAGGGTGGCGCCGAGCGAGTCCTGTCCGTGCAGCACGCGCCAGGCCCCGACCAGGACGATGACGACGGGCGCGCTGAACTGGACCGTGCGGCTGAGCGAGGTGGACACGGCGAGGCTGCGGCGGGCGGCCAGCCGCTTGTTGACCTCGCTGACCAGGCTGTGCGACCAGCGCTCGGCGGCCCGTGCCTCCAGCCCGGCCGCCTTGAGGGTGGTGATGCTCTCCAGCATCTCCACCAGTTCGTTCTGCGCCCGGGTCTGGCGCTCCAGCACCTCGTGGCTCAACGTGGTCTGGCGCCGCCAGGCGAGCGCGAGGACGCCGGTCTGGACGGCGATGAGCGTGACGACGACGACGGCGAGCACCGCGTTGGCGAAGAAGATCGCGGTCAGATAGACGGCGATCAGGACGCTGTCGAAGACGGCGGTCACCGCGGTGAGGCTGAGCACCTGGTTGAGGGAGCTGCTGGTGCGCACCCGCATCGCCAGGTCACCGGAGTTGTGCACGGTGAAGTAGTCGTAGGGCAGGGACGCCAGGTGTTCCAGTACGCCCCAGGTGAGCCGGGTCTCGACGGCCGCCTGGCGCCGGGTGACGAGGAACGACCGGATCAGCTGCATCACCAGGAACAGCAGGCACAGGGCGCCGAGACCGGCGGCGGTCAGCCACAGCTGGTCCGACAGCCGGTCGGGCAGCACCCGCTCGACGAGGTGGCTCAGGGTCAGCGGGAGGACGAACTCGAACGACATCAGCACGGCCGACACCGCGGCCAGCTTGGCGAGTTCCCTGCCGCGCGGGACGAAGTGCAGCATCTGGCGCCAGGGGCTGCGTGGGCGGGCCTTGTCCCGGGCCGTGCGGTCGCCCTTCGCGGCGGCCAGTGGCCGCTCGAACTCCAGGGCGACGCCGGTGAAGGACTCGGCGACGGTGGCACGGCTGAGCCGTCTGCGCCCGAACGCGGGGTCGATGACGTCGACGTAGTGCTCGGTCGCGGCTTCGAGGACGACGAAGTGGTTGAAGTTCCAGAACAGGATGGCCCCGGCGGACAGCTTCGCCAGACCGTCCAGGTCCGTGCGCACCCCGCGGCCCTGGAGCCCGAATCCGCGCGCGACCTCCAGGAGGGTGCGCGCCGACGCGCCGTTGCGGCCGGAGTCGGCCCGCGCGCGTACTTCTTCGAGCTGGACCTCGACGCCGTGGTGGCGCAGCGTCATCACCAGGGAGGCCGGGCCGCAGTCGCTGACCTGGGTCTGGAAGCACACCGGGACGCGGCGCCCGGCGTGCCGGCGCACCCGCTCGCGCAGTGCGCGGGCGCGTTCGCGGACGCCGTCCGGTCGCGCGGGTGGAGGTTCGTGGCCGAGCACGGGGCCCAGGCCGTCCTGGCGATGACGGTGTTCCAGGGCCTCGGAGCGGAAGCGCGGTCTGCTGGTCATCCTGACTGTCCTTGTCGGGCTCTGTCCTCGTCGGCGAACACCGGTGGGCGGGCCGGGCGTTGCCGGCCCGCCCACCGGGAACTGCTCTATCGGATCAGCGCGAGGCGGATCAGATGCAGCCGAGGGCGACGAACTGCGTGCCGCCAACGATGTCGTCCAGCTCCTCGTCGGTCAGAGCGGCGATGTCAACCTGGTTCTCGGTCATGATTATTCCTTTCGATAACTGGTGCGAAGGGCTTGTTTTCCCTTTGCTGAATTCAACTTTAGGGGCCGCTTCTCGCTCGATCAAGGCCGGACGGCGAGAAATTCTGAATCGGCCTCGAAAACCCCGGAAAACCGCTCCGGAGATACCATGAATCCGGCATCACGGAACAGGAAATAGGGGGTTGGCGGCCCTTTGGGGGCCTCAGAGTACTTCGCTGACCAGGGATTTCCTGCCCGTCGGCACGTCTCGCCGGCGAGATGGGTGTCTGTGGGGGGCCGCTGGCGGGAACAATTCGCCGCAGGGTGCTCAAGAGTCGTGCGAAAAAGGCCGTGAATTCCTGGTGCGGGCATAAGAAAAAGCGCGGCAGACCAGGGGTCTGCCGCGCTTTTGGTATTTCTTTTCTGTGGTGGCCGGCCGTCTCTCAGGCAGCGGTGGCGAGTGCCGCGACGGCCCGCGGGACCGCGCCCGGGGCGCCGGAGCGCGCGCTCAGGAAGTCGGCGGCCTCGGCGAAGGCGAGGTTGCCCGGTGGCGCGGGCAGCTCCAGCGCCGTGGCCAGGCGCGCTATGGCCTGCCGCTCCACCGCCTCGCCCGCCGCCCGCAGCCCGTCGGGGTGCAGCGCGTCCGCCGGGACGAACTGCCGCCAGAACCGGCCCGCGTGCTCCAGGCAGCCGTGCAGATTGACCCCGCGCAGGAACGGCACGGCCAGCTCGTCGGCGACGTTGCGCAGCCGGCGCCGGGCGCCCCGGCTGCCGGGGGTGAGACCGAACAGGCTCAGCAGGGCGAGCGTGCGGATGCGGTCGTTGAGCACCGCGCCCTCGGTGCCGGGGGGTACGAAGATGGGGGACAGCAGCGCGTGGTAGTCGTCCGGCCGGGCGGCGACCCAGGCGATCCGCTCGAAGGAGAACCCGAAGTCGATCACCGACATGGCGGGGTCGGCCGCGTTCTCCACGTGGTGGTACCAGTTGATCTCGCCGATCTCGACCCCGGCGCAGTTCAGATCGGCCCGGCAGCCCCGGTAGGGGCCGTACGCGCACTCCTCGTCGGTGAGCGCGACCACCACCTCCCGGGCGTGGATGCCCATCGCCGACAGCCCCTCCAGCCAGTGGTCGAGGTGGGTGGCGACCTCCTCGACCAGCCGCGGGCCCCCCACCTCCAGGGAGGAGAGGTTCACGAACGAGGTGGAGACGCCCTGCTGGCGGCCGGCCTCGGGCTGGTACTGCCAGCGCACGCACGGCTGGGCCAGGACGCGGATGCCGCGCGGCGCGGGCGCCGCCGCGTGCACCACGGGGTCGAGGTACTGCAGCGCCGAGACGACCAGATCGGTGTCGACGGCGGTCCGGTCCAGGTCGGACAGGGCGAACGGGGTCAGACCCCGGCGTTCGAACGTGCCGCGCAGCCGCCGCCACTGGGCCGCCACCGACCGGTGCTGGGGCCGGGCCGGGCTCCGGCGCGCCGTGGCGGCGGCGCCGGAGCCGGGGCACCAGGGGCTTCCGCAGGTGCGGGCCTCCTTGCTGAAGTAGGTGCGCCCGCACGGGGCGCACCTGCCCCGGAACCAGCCGCGGGCGAGCAGGTAGGAGGCCAGCACCGCGACGAAGCGGTCCCCGGGAGCGTCCGTCATGAGCGGGTCACCGCGGGTCGTCGCCGCTCGCCGGTGCGCACCGGGATGACCTCGGTGCCCAGGTACGGCACGAGGAGCTCGGGCACCCGCACGGAGCCGTCCTCCTGCTGGAAGTTCTCCAGGATCGCGATGATCAGCCGGTCGCAGAAGCCCGTCGCGGAGATGGTGTGCGGGTGGCCCTTCTCGCCGTCGATCTTGTAGCGGATGCCGCCGCGCCGGGCCTGGAAGTCACCCATGTTGGTGTTGGACGTCATCTCGCGGTAGCGCCCCTGGGACGGCAGCCACGCCTCGGTGTCGTACTTCATGCGCCCCGGCGCGCCCAGGTCCTTGGAGCCGGTCAGCACGACCTGGTACGGGACGCCGAGCTCCTGCATCAGCCATTCCTCGTTGTCCAGGCACAGCTGGTGGTAGTGCTCGCTCTCGTCGGGGTGGCAGTAGATGAACTGCTCCAGCTTGTAGAACTGGTGGACCCGCAGGATGCCCGCGGTGTCGCGCCCGTAGCTGCCCGCCTCGGTGCGGAAGCACATCGAGTCGCCGAGGTACATCAGCGGCAGCTGCGTCAGGGTCTCCCCGACGTGCATGCCCAGCAGGGACTGCTCGCTGGTGCCGATGAGGGACAGGTCGCTGTCGGCGACCGCGAAGCTGTCCTCGCCCTGGAAGGGGAGGTAGCCGGAGGCGAACAGCGTCTCGCGGCGCGCCAGGTACGGCGGGGAGACCAGGTCGAAGCCCTGCGCCCGGGTGCGCTTGACGAACACGTCGGTGAGCGCCTGGCGCAGCTGGACGGCCTCGTTCATCAGCAGGTAGAAGCGGGAGCCCGCCACGTTGACCCCGCGCGGGATGTCGATGGTGCCGGTGAGGCGGCCGATCTCCTCGTGGGAGCGCGGGGTGAACGGCAGCGCGGCCGGCTCCCCGACGGTGCGCACGACGGTGTTCTTCTCCTCGCCGCCGACCGGGACCCGCGGGTCGAGCATGTTGGGCAGCCGCTCCAGGTGGTGGCGCAGCTGCTTCTCCACGTCCTCCAACAGGGCTTCCTGCTCGGCCCGGAGCTCCTTGAGGGAGGCCGCCTCGCGCCGGTGGGCGTCCTGGTCGGTGGCGTCCTTCCACTCCCGCCCGAGCGCGGTGATGCGGTGCCGGGTGGCGTCCAGGCGCTGGATGCCCTCGCGCCGCTCGCGGTCGAGCCGGGTTATCTCCTCGATGTCCACGGCATAGCCGCGCCGCGCGCAGTTCTCCGCCACTTCCTCGGGGTGCTGCAGGATGAAGTGTGCATCAAGCATGGTCAGCCCTCATGTTCTGGTGGGTCGTTGGGCCGCGTCCGGCAGCAGCCCTGTCAAGGAAGTCCCGGTAGGCGGCGATCTCCGCGTCGGCCACGGAACTCCATGAACAGTATCGGCTGGCGAACGCCTCGGCCGCAGCGCTGTATTGCTCCTCTGAGCTGGCCAGAAGGCCCTCCAGCGCGGCGGCCATGGCGCGCGTGGCGCCGTACGGCACGCGCCGCACCGCCTGCGAGCCGCCGTACACGGCGCGGGCGAAGGGAACGTCGTAGCAGACGGCGGGCAGCCCGCACGCCAGCGCCTCCAGCAGGCACAGCGAGAAGGTGTCGGCGGACCGCGAGGGGTAGCAGAACACCTTGGCCGAGCTGAGGACTTCGTACTTCTCCCGCCCGGTCAGCCAGCCCGCCAGATGGATCGCGTCGCGCAGTCCGTACCGGTCGACGGCCGCCCAGAAGGCGCGCTCGGCCCGCGGCCCCTCGAAGGAGCCGATCACGACCATACGGGCCTGCGGCCGGGTGGCCCGCAGCCGGCGCAGCACCTTCAGGGCGTCGAACAGGCCCTTGCCCTTGGTCAGTTTGGCCATGAACGCCACGTCGTACTCCTTCGTGGCGGACCGGGCCGAGGTGATGTACGGCAGGTCGACGGCGTATCCCGGGATCGCGCGGACGGTGGGCGCCGTGGGGAAGTAGCGGTGCAGGTAGAAGTCGACGGTCTCGTTGATGACGACGCGCGGCAGCGTCCGCATCAGGCGCGCCTGGTGGACGTGGCCCACCAGGTAGCGCAGGGCGTGGCCCCGGCGTTCGCTCAGCAGCCGCCGCCCCACGTCCCAGGCGAAGGAGCGGGTCGGCCGCGGCATGGCGTCGAGGAAGGGCACCGAGTGCGGCATCACCAGGAACGGGACGCCGAGCCGGCGCAGCACGGGGGCCAGGCCGTGCATCAGGTCCCAGATCTCGCGGTAGAGCACCACGAGGTCGGGCTGCTCCTCGCGCACGCTCCCCTCGATCGCGCGGACGAGCGCGGGCAGTTCCCGAACGCGCCAGCCCCGCATCGAGAACTCCTGCGGGTGGACCCGTACGCCGCTGCGGTCGATGGCGCCCCGGCAGAGCGCGTCGGGCGGGCCGAGCGCGACGAGCACCACCTCCGCCCGGCGGGTGAGCTCGGGCAGCACCCGGGCCAGCCGGGTCACCGGGCCCCGCCCGCTCTCCTCGTCGACGTCGCTGATCAGCAGCACTTTCATGTGGTTTCGCACTCCGGTTCGCCGGCTCCGGCCGCGCGCGCGAGCCGGTCGCCCGCGCGGGCGGCGAGCGCCATGATGGTCAGGGTCGGGTTCTGCCAGCCGCCGGTGGTGAAGCAGGCGGCGTCGGCGACCACGACGTTGGGGGCCTCCCACAGCCGGCCCGCGCGGTCCACCACGGAGTCGCGGGCCGTCGTGCCCATGGCGGCGCCGCCCATCTCGTGCACCGAGGTGCCGGGCGTCGCCGGCCGGTCGCCCACCTCGTGCACGGTGAACCCGGCGGCGTCCGCCATGGCCCGCATCTCGGCCGCCTGGTGGGCCGCCATGGCCTGCTCGGCGCTCCCGTAGGCGAGCCGGACACGGGCCTGCGGGATGCCGAAGGCGTCGCTCTCGTCCGCCAGGGTGACGCGGTTGTCCCGGCCGGGCAGCACCTCGCCGCTCGCCCACATGCGGAAGGGGGCGGCGTCGTGCTCCAGCGCCCAGGCGGCGCTGGCGCGGCTCAGGGGCAGCACCTCGGGGGCGAAGACGGTGATGCCGTAGCCGCCGGGGAAGCCCCGTTCGCCGTCGCGGAAGTCCGGGATGTGGCAGACCGGCACGAAGCCGGGGTCGGGGCGCGGGACCGGGCGGACGTCGAGGCCGGGGACCACCCCGCTCACCGAGGCGCCCGCCACGTGGTCGAAGAAGTACCGGCCGAGCTGCCCGTGGTTGCCGCCGAGGCCGTCGCGGTGGTGGCGGGAGCGGGAGTTGAGCAGGATGCGCACCGACTCGATCGCGGAGGCGGCGAGCACCACGGTCGCCGCCCGCTCCCGGTGCGTGGCACCGGTGCGCCGGTCCACGAAGACGACGCCGGTGGCCCGTCCGCCGCGGCTGTCCGTCTCCAGGTGGGAGACGACCGCGTCGGTGCGCAGCGTGACCCGGCCGGTGCGCAGCGCCCGGCTGAGGACGGCGTCGGCCGGGGCGTCGGCGACGCGCCCGCCCAGCAGCTGCCGTCCGGGCCAGCGGGCGGCGACGGCCGCGGCCAGCCGGCGCTCGCCGCGGGTCTGCTCGCGGGCGCGGGCGGCGGCGGGGGCCGGGACGCCGGGGGAGTGCTCCCCGCCGCCGGACACCCGCATGAACGACTCGACCCGGGCGTAGTAGGGGGCCAGTTCGGCGTGGCGGATCGGCCAGGAGCGGTGGTCCGCGCCCAGGTGCCGGCCCGTCTCGCCGCTGAACTCCCGGTCAGAGAGCCGCAGGCAGACCCCCGCCCACAGCGGGAGCCGCCCGCCCGTCTGACGGCCGCGGAACCAGTGGAACGGGGTGTCCTGCGGGGTCTGGTACGGGTGGTCGAGGTCGTCCACGAACAGATGGCTGTTGCCCGGCTCGTAGGCCGAGCACCGCGACTGCACCGGCTGGCGCGCTCCGCTGTGCGCGGCCCGGTCGACGCGCTGGTCGCCCGCGAGGAGCGGTCCGGCCTCCAGGACCAGGACCCGGATGCCGTGCTCGGCCAGCGTCTTGGCGGCCCAGCCGCCCGCCGCCCCGGAGCCCACCACGATGGCGTCGTGGGGCGCGCTCACCGCAGTACGCCTTCGGGCAGCGGCGCGGGACCCGCGGTCCGCGCGGTGTGCGACTCCAGCAGCCGGGCCAGCGCCCGCACACAGCGCCCGGCCGCGCGGCCGTCGCCGTACGGGTTGTCCGCCGAGGCCATGGCCCCATGGCGGGCGGCATCGCTCCACAGGGCGTCGACGGCCCGGTGGATGCGCGCGGGATCGGTGCCGACCACCTCGATCCCCCCGGCGGCGACCGCCTCCTGACGCTCCGTCACCTCGCGCAGGACGAGGGCGGGCGTGCCCAGGCCGACGCACTCCTCCTGGATCCCGCCGGAGTCCGTCAGCACCAGATGGGCGCGCTGGATCAGCTTCAGGAAGGTGGAGTACGGCTGGGGCCCGGTCAGCACCACGTTGTCGCGCCGCCCGAGGGCCGGCAGCAGCGCGGCGCGCACCACCGGGTTGGCGTGGACACCGGCCACCACCAGCATGTCCGGGTGGCGGTCGGCGGCGTCGCGCACGGCCCGGGCGACGCCCTCCATGGCCGGTCCCCACGCCTCGCGCCGGTGGCAGGTGAACAGCAGCACCCGCCGCGGGTCCTGGTCCAGCACGGCGAGCGCGGGATCGGCCCAGCCGCGGGCCCGGCGCACCATGCCGTGCATCGCGTCCACCACGGTGTTGCCCGTGACGACGACCGCGTCCGCCCGGACGCCCTCGGCCAGCAGGTTCTGCCGGGCGCGCGCGGTGGGCGCCAGATGGAGGTCGGCGAGCAGGGCGAGCGTGCGGCGGTTGACCTCCTCCGGGTACGGCGCCCACTTGTCGGCGGAGCGCAGCCCGGCCTCGACGTGGGCGAGGGGGATCGCGCGGTAGAAGGCGGCCAGGCCCGCTCCCAGCGCGGTCGTGGTGTCGCCGTGCGCCAGGACCGCGTGCGGCGCGGCCCGTTCGAACACCGCGTCCAGACCGCTGATGACGGCCCCGGTCAGCTCGGCGAGCGTCTGCCCGCCGCGCCGCACCGCGAGGTCGACGTCGGGCGCGATGCCGAACTCGTCGAGCACCTGGTCCAGCATGTCCGTGTGCTGCCCGGTGGACACCACGAGCGGATCGAACCGGCCGTCGGCGGCGAGCTCCTGTATGACCGGGGCCATCTTGATGGCCTCCGGGCGGGTGCCGATGACCACGGCGACACGCCGTCGCATGATGCTCCTCACGCTTGGGTTCGGCCCGTCCTGGACACCGCGCGGCGGGTGTCAGACGAGCAGGCGGATCCAGCTGTCGGGGATGGCGCGACCCGCCGTCAGCCGGTCGTGGAAGGCGAGCGCCTGGTGGGCGAACATGGCGCACCACGTGTTGTGGAGGCTGCCCGACTCCGCGCGGGTGAACGGCAGTCCGCCGTCCTCCCCGATGTGCTCCACCAGGGCCGCGGCGACCGCGTCGAGCTGCTCGGCCCCCGCGGCGTCCAGCTCGTCGCGGCCCGCCAGGACGCAGCCGATCCGCAGCAGCTGGGCCAGGACGTCGGTGCGCACCTGGCTGCCGGGGCGCCCGTGCTCCTCGCGCAGGACGCCGTCGGCGGCCCGGTCGCTCAGGAGCCGGTAGGCCGCGACGAGTTCGCCGTGGTGCTCGCGGTGCCCGCCCGCCTCGGCCTGCAGCAGCCCCTCCAGGGCGTACAGGGCGGGATGGCTCATCGCGGGAAGGTCCGCCGCCAGGCCGGTGGCGTGCCGGGCCAGGGTGGCCCGGGCCGCGCTCCGCACGGACGGCATCTCGTCGGCCGGGGTGAGCGCCAGGACTCCGCCGGCCACCTTGAGCAGATGGGGCCCCGGCACGGTGGACCAGCGCGCGGGCGGCGCCGCCCGTCCCGGCAGCGGCACACAGGCCGCCCAGGCGCCGTCGGGATCCCGCAGGCCGTCGAGGGCGGCGCCGGTCCGCTCCCTGAGCCGGTGGGCGGCCGTACCGTCCGCCGGGCCCCCGCCCGTACCGGTGGCGCAGGCCCCGCGGTAGACCATGCCCAGGTCGAAGCTGAACAGGGCGGAGTTGCGCCAGTCGGTGCCGTCGCCCGCGCCCAGGAAGCTGCGGGTGCGCGGCCCGCCCGGCGCGGCCAGCTGCTCCGCCAGCCAGGTGACGGCCGCCGCACGGCGCTCCTCGACGGCCCCGGTGTCCGGGGCGTCCCGGGTGGTCTCCAGGAAGGCCAGCCAGGTGAGGTAGTAGCCGGTGATCTCGGGATAGGCGTACGCGGTGGCGGTGTCGTCGCCCGTGCCGCCCAGCACCCCGCCGGCGTGCGGTCCGGTGCGCAGCTGCGGACGGTCAAGGAGCCAGCTCTCCAGCACCGCGGAGGGAGCGGCCGTTCTCGTAAGCGTCACCGCGGTCCCCTAGTACAGCCGGACCGAGGCGTTCAGGAAGTCCCCGGTGATCGACGACACGTTGGCCATGGAGGACTTGACCGCGGCCTCCACCAGCGCGGCGTCGACCGGACCCTCATGGCCGACCATGACCTGCCACGGGTCGTCCAGACCGCGGCCCGCCTGGCCGATCACCCACACGCGGAACGCCGTGCCGAAGGTGGCGGCGAGGTCGTCGGCGATGCGCTGGGCGGCCACCGAGTAGACCTTGCCGGTGTGGTAGACCGGGTTCTTGCCGCAGGCGCCCTCCATCGAGTACGGGCGGGTGGTCGCGATGAGCCCGTTGGGGCGGTTGCCCCGGCCGACCAGACCCTCGTCGCCGCTCTCGATCGACGAGCCGGTCGCGGTGAGGTAGAGCTCGGGGATCTCCGGGTTGTCCCGGGTGTTGGTGTGCAGGGTGATCGCGTGGCCCGGCAGCATCCGCTCGGCCAGCTCGGTGATGATGCCGCGCGCTGTCTGGACGTTGGCGAGGTAGGCGGCGAGGTCCGGGACCTCGTCGGCGATCTGCGGCAGGCACATGGTGATGTCCGCCGACAGGCCGTTGCGCACCGCCAGGACCTTGATGTCGGTGCCCAGCCACGGCAGCGCGTGCACCCGGTGCAGCTCGTCCTCGACCTGGAGCACGAACGCCTCCAGCGGGCTGAACGGCGCGTACGCGGAGCCGATCGAGGTGTCGTTGCAGACCAGGTGGGAGAGCTCGCGCAGGTCGGACAGGTCACGGGGGGCGAACCAGTGGCGCCGGTAGGCCGTCTCGTCCGAGCTCGCGTCCACCTGGCCGGGGCTGCTGCCGCTGCTCAGGTTCCACAGGAACGTGAGGTCGTTCGCCGGGTCGATCTTGGGGAGGCGGGCGCCGAGGAACTCGCGGGTGGTCTCGACGATCAGCTGCTCGACGGGGATGTCGCGGTCGCCGAACCGGTCCGAGGTGCGGCCGTTGATGAGGACGCGGATCGGGGAGGTCATCCGCCCGCTGCCGAAGTCCACCTCGCTGCGACCGCCGAGCAGGCCGACCTTGTCGAAGTTGTGGTGCAGTACCGCGCCGAACTCCTTCAGCGTGTACTGGGAATACGCCACCGAAAGAGCCTCGGCCAGCCCGTCCGAAAGGGAGTCCGGGTGCCCGATGCCCTTTCGCTCGACTATTTCGAAGTCGGCGGACGGCGCCATTTCAACGACATTGACGTGCACGGGTGCCTCCAGGCAGGGGGGTGGGGACGGGGCGGAGCGGATGCGGCTCGGCCTGGATCATTCTTGGCCGCCCGGCCCGGTGAATGTCAACGCGCTGCCCTTGACAATGTGCCGGAAATATACCGGCGTTCGCGTGTGCCAGAAATATACCGGCGGCCACTACGGTGGCCGCCATGACTGACCCCCTCGCGCTGGACATATGGAAGCGTCGGCAATCCCTTCAGCCGGGGGCCTCGCCCCGCCGGCTCAGCATGCAGATCACGAACCTCTGCAACTCGCGCTGCACGATGTGCTCGATCTGGGAGATCTACCGCGACGACAAGGCCCTCTACCGGCAGGAACTGACGGGCGCCGAATGGCTGCGCGTGGCCGACCTCGCCATCGACCACGGGGTGCGGTCGATCGACGTGACCGGCGGCGAGCCCTTCCTGAAGGAGGGCGTGACCGAGCTGCTGGGCCATGTCCTGGGGCGCACCGGATTCGTCGCGGTGACCACCAACGCCCTCCAGCCCCGGCGCATCCTGACGGAAGTCGAGCGCATCCTGGAAGGGGCGCCGAAGGACTCGCTGTTCGTCGTCAGTGTTTCCCTCGACGGCTTCTCCGACACCTATGCGGAAATCCGCGGGGTGAAGAACGGATTCGCGCGCGCCGAGAAGCTGCTGCGCGGACTCGTCGCCCTGCGCGAGAAATACCCGCAGCTGAGCCAGCAGATCAGCTTCACCATCATGGACGCGAACGTCGACGAACTCGAACCCCTGATGGAGCACGCGCTGGGAACCGGCCTGATCCGGGAGCCGGACGACTTCAATTTCCGGCCCGTGGCCTCCGGTCACTACTACGCGAAGGAGAACACGGTCGCGCACCGCGAGAAGATCACCGCGGCGGTGCAGCGGCTCTGCGACAAGTACGCCTTCCGGCGGACCCTGCCGTTCATCGAGAAAATACCGCAGAGCGTGCGCGAGCCGGACCGGCTGATCCTGCCGTGCTACGCGCTGTTCGCCTCGATGTGGATCGATCCCTACGGCGGCGTCGCCCCCTGCGTCACCATGACCGAGGACGTCGTCGGCAACATCCGCGACACCGACCTCGACATCCTGCCGATCTGGACCGGACTCCAGGCCCAGCAGGCCCGCGAACGCATCGGCAAGGGCAACTGCGCGGTCTGCTGGACGGACTGCCAGGCCATGGAGAGCCTGGAGTACGAAGCGGCCGGAGCCGCGTCCGGGCTCGCCCCCACAACAGCCGCCGCTGGAACGGGAGTCGGGGCCGGAGCCGACGCGGGCGCGGGAGCGGTCGGGTGACGGCGCCGACGCTGCCGCCCGTCGACACCCCCGCCCACCGGCTCGACCCCTACCCGCTCTTCGCCCGGCTGCGCGAGCACGCGCCCGTCCACTGGGACCCTGCCAGGCGGTCCTGGTACGTCAGCCGGTACGACGACGTCGCGGAGCTGCTGCTGGAGCGGCGGCTCGGCGCCCACGACGACGCGGAGTGGATGAAGGAGCTGCCCGAGGACGAACACGCCGTCATCGCGCCCGTGGAGGACCACCTCGCGCGCTGGCCGGTCTTCTCCGACCGGCCGGCCCAGGCCGCGGTGCGGCGGCTGCTCCAGCCCGCGCTGACGCGCGGCGCCGTCGCCCCCTTCGCCGACGGCATCCGCGCGGACGCCCGCGCGCTCGCCGCGGCCCTGCCGGACGGGCCGTGCGACCTGCTCACCGACTTCGCGCGGCCCGCGGCGGTACGCACCGTCACCCGCCTCCTCGGGGCCCCGGCCCAGGAGGCGGGCGCGCTCCTGGAGGAGTGGTCGGACCGGCTCATCGCGTATCTGGGGCACTCCGGGGCGGACGCCGGCCTCGCGCGCGCCGCCGCGCCCGCCGTCGCGGGCCTGACCGACTTCGTGCTCGGCGAGCTGCTGCCCGCCGCGTCCGGGCCCGTCGCCATCCAACTGGCGCGCGCCCTCGACGAGGAGGGCGTGAGCGCGGCGGACGTGGTCGCGATGGTGGCGCAGCTGGTCACCGGCGGCATCGAACCGATGGCGACGGCCACGTGCGTGGCCGCGCTCCGGCCGCCGCCGCCCGCCACGCCCTGCGGCCACGACCTGCCCGCGTGGTCCGAGGAGACCGTCACGACCGCCCTGCGCCTGGACCCGCCCTTCCACTACGCGCCGCGCGAGGTGAAGGCCGACTTCGACTTCCGGGGCCACCGCTTGCGCACGGGCCAGCGGGTCGTGCTGCTGCTCGCCTCGGCGGGCCACGACACCTCCGGCCCGCCCCGGCAGCCGGGCACCTGCCCGGTCACCGGGAGCGGCGCGGGCGGCGCGGTCACCGCGAGCGGTACGGGTGCCGGACGCCACCTCGCCTTCGGCAAGGGCCGGCACTTCTGTCTGGGCGCGCCGCTGGCGCTGCTGCATCTGCGGGTGGTGCTGGAGGAGTTGCAGCAGGCCGGGGTCCTGGGCCGGGTGGACCGGGGCGGTGTGGTGCGTGAGCCCGTCCTGAGCATCACGTCCTTCGCCCGCTTCCCGCTCGGCCCCCGGCCGGCGGCCGTCAGCGCAGCTGGGGCAGGACCCGCTGCCCGATGAGCTCCAGGTGGTCGAGGTCGGTGAGGTCGCCCAGGTGCAGATAGAGCCGGGCGGCCCCGGCCTCGGCGTACCGGCCGATCGCGTCGACCACCTGGTCCACGGTCCCCACCAGCGCGCCGCCGGCGGCCAGTTCCCCGGGGGTGCCGCGGGCGATGACGGCCGCGCGCCGGGACACGTGCGCGGCGCTCTCGCCGACGCAGGCGATCTGCACGGCCGAGTACACCAGGTCGTCCGCCGGGCGCCCGTACTCCGCCACGGCCTCGCGGACCCGGGCGAAGCGCTCGGCCGTGACGTCGGCGGACGCGAAGGGGACGTTGAACTCGCTCGCGTACCGGGCGGCCAGCCGCGGCGTGCGGACGGCGCCGTGGCCGCCGACGATCACGGGCAGGGGCCGCTGGAGCGGCTTGGGCAGCGCGGGCGAGTCCGCCAGCCGGTAGTGGGCGCCCTCGAAGTGGAAGACCTCGCCGGCGGGCGTGTTCCACAGCCCGGTGACGATGGCCAGCTGCTCCGCCAGGCGGGCGACCCGCTCGCGCGGGAAGGGGATGCCGTACGCGGTGTGCTCCCGCTCGTACCACCCGGCGCCCAGGCCCAGTTCGACCCGTCCGCCGGACATCTGGTCCACCTGCGCCACCTGGACGGCGAGCACGCCCGGCAGCCGGAACGTGGCGGCGCTCATCAGGGTGCCCAGCCGGATGCGCCGGGTCTCGCGGGCCAGCCCCGCCAGCGTCGTCCAGGCGTCGGTCGGGCCCGGCAGCCCGTCCCCGCCCCCCATGCGCAGATAGTGGTCGGACCGGAAGAACGCGGCGAAGCCCAGCTCCTCGGCGGCCCGGGCGAGCCTCAGCAGGGTGTCGTACGTGGCGCCTTCCTGCGGCTCGGTGAAGACGCGCAGTTCCATCTCTGCTCCCGAAGAAGTGCGGTGTGCGGTGTCACCCGTGCGGTGTGGTCACAGGGCGACGGGGACGGCGCGCTGGGCCCCGGCGGCGAGCGGGCCCGGTGCGCGGCGCAGCGGCCGGGGACTGGTCACCGCGGTGTCGGCCAGGATGCTGTCGTGCAGGTTGCGCAGCTCCCGGCAGGGCTCGATGCCCAGGGTGTTGACCAGCAGCTGGTAGCCGCTGCGGTAGACGGCCAGGGCGGCGGAGCGGTCCCCGGCGCGGCTCAGCGCCAGCATGAGCTGGAAGCGGAAACGTTCCTGCATCGGATGGGCGATCACCATCCGCTTCAGCTCCGGCACCGCCTCGCGGTGGCGCCCGGTGTCCAGGAGCACCTGGAAGTAGTCCTCGTGCAGCATGAGGCGCATCTCCTCCAGGGAGCGGATCTCGCCCTCCAGCCACACCGTGCCCGCCAGCCGGGGCAGCGGACCGCCCCGCCACAGCCCGAGCGCCTCGCGCAGCAGGGTGCGCGCCCGCTCGGGGGCCCCGGAGCGGCGGGCCAGCTGGGCCTCCGCCGCCAGCGCCCGGCACCGGTCGAGATCGAGCTCACCGGGGCCGACGGCCAGGCTGTAGCCGCCGTGCGCGGTGCGGATGCGCTCCTCGCCGCCGGGGCCCAGGGTGCGGCGCAGCCGGCTGACGTACAGCTGGACGTTCTTGACGGCGGAGGCGGGCGGCGCCATGCCCCACAGCGCGTCGACGAGGTCCGCCATGGGCGTCGGCTGGTTGGCGCGCAGCAGCAGACAGGCCAGCAGCGCCTGCTGTTTGGTACTTCCCAGGGGAAGTCCCGCGCCGTTCCGGACGACCGCCAGCGGTCCCAGAACATGGAATTGCATCGTTCCTCCACGTGTCGTCCGGTCTCGGGCCATCTCTGCGGTGCGGTGCGGGCGCTGCCCCGGGTCAGCCGCCCCAGGAGGTGTCGTCGCACTTGGTGCGCGGCAGGCCCGGCGGCTGGGGACAGTGGTTCTGGGCGCCGTTCTCGGCGGCCTCGACGGTCGTGACGGCGGCGGGCGCGGCGGGCCGCGCCGTCACCGCGAGGACGGGAAGGGCGCAGGCGGCCGTCAGCACCGCGGCCCGGACGAGCCGTACGGTCAGGGAGGGGCGGGTCATGGTGTTCTCCTGCCTTCGAAGGGGTGCGGCCACCCCGCTCAGCGAGCGGGGTGGTGCAGGGGGGCGGGTAACAGTGCCGGCGCCAGGACGGCGAGCTGCACCCGGTTGCTGGTGCCGGTCTTGCGCCGCAGGCGGCGCAGATAGGTGTCGACGGTATGGGGGCTGAGCGCCATACGGCGGGCTATCTCGCGGTCGGTGAGGCCCTGGGCGAGGTGGCCGAGGACCTCCTTCTCGCGTGCGGTCAACGGCGTCTGGAGGGGGACGGGGTCGGTCATGACCGGTCTCCGGTGGATGGATGTCGATGGTGTGCGGGCCCCGGATCACGAATCCCCACTGGTCTTGACGGTGAACGTCTCGCCCCGGAACGCCTCCAGCTTGGCCGCCGCCACCACGCGCGCACCATGGGTTCCACCCGTCACCAAACTGCATGGCAGCAAAGAGAACGAGGGGCAAATCCGGCAATCGCCGTGATCAGTGCAGTCCGGGGGCGCCGGCCGGGGCGGCATCCGGACGCCCCGGCCGGGCCACACGCCGGACACCGCCGCTTCATGGGGTTCGTCACCCCCTCGGCCTATGCTGAGCGCTGTGTATTCACACGGCTCGCCGGAGAGCCGGTCGGCATCGGCGAGGGCAAGACATTGAGACAGAACAACGCGTCGGGTGATGCGCAGGGGCTGCGGGACTCCGACATAGCCGTCTACGTGGGGGTGCTGGAGCGGCGGTCGGGGGACGTGCCGGCGATCGCCGCGGCCACCGGGCTGAGCCAGGAGGAGACCGCCGACAGCGTCGAGCGGCTGCTGCGGCTGCGCCTGCTGCACACCGACCCGGACGATCCGGCCGTCTTCTTCGCGGTGTCGCCCGAGACCGCCTCCGCCCAGGTCGCGGCCCCCGTCGAGGCCCACATCCGCGAGCAGCAGCGGCAACTGGCCGAACTCCAGCAGGACTTGCACCGCTTCATGCCGTTCTACAACCAGCGGCGCTCCTCCTCGGAGGCGCTGGAGCTCCTGGAGAACGTGCAGGACGTGCGCGGCGCCCTCAACCAGGCGTCCGAGCGCTGCCGCGAGGAGATCATCGCCAGCCAGCCCGGCGGCGGCTCCCGCGTCCCCGAGGCGATGCAGGAGGCCCTGATCCGCGACCAGGCCATCCTCAAACGCGGCGTCCGCATGCGCACCCTCTACCACCACACCGCCCGCTTTAACGGCCCCAGCCAGGCGTACGTGGCGGCCGCCTCGGCGCTGGGCGGCGAGTACCGCACCGCGCACGAGCTGTTCGGCCGGATGATCGCCTTCGACCGCGAGCTCGCCTTCATCCCCGTACAGGACGGCAGTTGGGGAGCCGTCGTCATCCGGGAGCCGTCCACCGTCGCCTACCTGTGCGAGGTCTTCGAGCAGACCTGGGACCGGGCGACCCCCTTCACCGCCGCCGTCGGCCAGCAGCTGGAGACGGTCGCCCGCGAGATCCACGACACCGTCATCCGGCTGCTCGCCGCCGGACTCAAGGACGAGGCCATCGCCCGCCGCCTGGGCATGTCGCTGCGCACCGCCCGCCGCCACATCGCCGACATCATGGAGGAGCTGGGCGCCGAGAGCCGGTTCCAGGCCGGTGTCCGCGCCGCCGCCCAGGGGCTCCTGGACGACCCCGCCCCGACGGAACCGCCGGCCGCTCCCTGACGTCCTCCACCCCGGACGGCTGGGGGAACCACGGCCGCGCCGGGTGGGTCCCGCGCGGTCGGCGAGAGCCGTGAGTGAGTACGGGAGCGGTGGGCAGGAGCGCGAAGACAACGATTCTTCGTGACTGTCCCGGCGGCCCGCGGTGCGGCATGCTCGCGGGGACGGACACGACACGCCCAGGACCGCCTGGGCGCGAGCGGGCCGCACACCGGCACGGGGGACCCATGTACAGCGCGTCATCGGCAGACCAGCGGGCCCCGGCCCATGTGCGGGAACTGCTCCAGTTCCTCCACCTCTACCAGGATCAGGGGCCGGGCCTGTTGTGGCCCGAGCACGACCGCCCGGCCCACGACGGACCGGACGCCACCGCCGCCCTCGACGCAGAGGCCCGCGTACTGGCGGAGCTGACGGCGCTGCCGGTGGCCATCGAGAGCCACCGCGCGGCCGAACAGGGCACCCGGCCGCACGCCGACGCCTCGCCCGGACACCTCCTGGTGCACCAGGAGACGGGGGCGGGCTCCTGGCGCCTGCGCACCGAGTCCGCCCCGCCCGCGGACGGGGACGCGCGGGCGGACGGAGAGGCGGAGGAGTCCTTCCGCTGCCGCCTGCGCTCCAACGAGGTGCTGTACGTCCCGCCGGGCTGGAGCTGGCAGGCCGAACTCACCGCGGGCGCGGAACTGCTGCTGACCCGGTTGGGGCCGTACGAGGGAGGTGACGGCGGTGGTGAGGGCTTCGGCGCCGAGGACATCGGCGGTCAGGGCGTCGGCGCCGAGGGCGGTGCCGGGGCCGGCGCGATGACGCGGACCGGCCGGACGGCGACGGACCTGTTGGAGCCGCCGACGGGCGGAGCGTCGCCGGGCTGACCGTTGTCGGGCCGACTGTCGCAGGGCGGGTCGTCGCAGGGTCGCCGGTCGCCGTGCTGACTGTCGCGGGGCCGACCGCCAGGGGCCGACCGCCCGGGGCGCGCCGCCCCGTTCCTTCATCTCGCCGGGTGCGGCGGACGCGTGGACATGCGGGTGTCCAGCCGTCCAGCCGTCCCGGCGAGGAGTTTTTTCCGGCTCTTCCCTGCCTTGTGCCGATATGCACCCCGCCATCTTGCGGCCACGCAAGATAGTGAGGGGGCAGACACCTCGCGTCACACCGCCACCTCGGGCAACGTTGGCATCACACAACGCACACGCGTCGTCGCCCAGAGGACGACGTACAGACCCGGGGGGATCTCATGCTCAAGCGCATTGCCCGAGCCACCGCCGCCATCGCCGCCGCTCTCGTCCCGTTGGCCGCGCTGACCGCACTGGCCACACCGGCCTCGGCCGGAGACTGCAAGCACTCCGGCGGCGGCGCCGTCATGCTGGTCGCCGCCCACGCCGAGGCGACCAACGTGCAGCTGGGAGGCCCCAACTCCCAGCCGAAGTGCTCCACCGACACTTCCTGGGGAGGCTGAGCCGGCACCAGAGCGGCACACACTTCGCAGGACGCGTCCCGCGGGCGGAATGACCAGCCGCCCGCGGGACCAACCAGCCCACAGGCCCCGGTGCCGGCAGGCACACGCCGCCGGCACCGGGGCCTGTGCCGTGCCGTGCCGTGCCGTGCCGTACCGCCAAGTCCCGGCGTCCGGTAGGGCGTTGCCCGTAGAGAAGTGCGCGAACACACCCGCGCGAACACACCTGCGCGGATATACACCCGCGCGGATACACCCCCGCGATCGCCCGGCCCAAGGGCACCGAGTGCGGCGGGGTGTCGCGGGCCGCCCCGGCCCCAGGTGTGCACCACCGTGAACCACCCGTCCCGTGCGGGGCCGTCCCCTTTCCCCGGGACCGGCCCCCGGGACCTCTTGAGGAGCCGTACGCATGACGTACGCACAGTCGGCAGCCGTGCGAACGCCTCAACTCCCCGCTCCAGCAGACGAAGCGCCACGAGCCGCTTCGCCGTACCCGCCTTCTGAGCCGGAGGTAGTCGCGATTTCGCAGGTCAGGTGCTCCCCGCGCCGTCCCCCGCGGCCCGCCCCGGCGCAGCCCGGCCCGGCCGCCCCGCTCGAACTGGGCAACCCGCTCCGGCTGACGGAGACCATGCGCACCCGGCTGCTCGCGGCCGTACGGGCGCTGGTGACGGACCCGGCGCTGAAGGGCGCGGGCGACCCGGCGCGCCTGGCGGCCGTGGTGCTGATGGCGAAGGCCAGGGTGGCCGCCGACTACGGCACCCGGATCACCGCGAAGGAGCTCGGCCGGTGGCTGGGCCTGAAGCTGTCCCGCGTCGCCCACCAGGTACTGCCGGAGCTGCGCGAACGCGGCGTACTGGGCACGAAGGAGACGACGAGCGCGACCGGGCGGGTGACCGGTCTGGAGTGCTGGGTGATCCCGATGTACCGGGCGCAGCACGGCGGGGACCGCCGCCACGCCCTGGCGCTGTCGCGGGTGGAGCTGATCGTGCTGCTGAAGCTGACCGAGGTGCTGTTCGCGCCGGGCTGGGAGCACAAGGACGGCCGGACGATCCCGGCGGGCATGCTCGCGGACCGTACGGGACGCGGCGCGGCGACCGACCGGCTCGCCCTGCTCCTGCTGGTGCTGTCCGCCAACTCCCAGGGCTGGCTGCGGCTCTGCCCCGGCGGCGTGGACACCGGACGGGGCCGCCCGGCGGCGACGGCCGGACGGCTGCTGGACTGCTCACCGGCGGCGGGGGCGAAGGTGCTGTCCCGGCTCCAGGAGCGGGGTGTGCTGGCGGTGGAGCGGCGGGCGACGGCGTCCGGTCTGAACGCCCGCAGCCGGGTGCGGCTGCTGCCGGTGGCGCGGGCCCATGGCGTACCAGGCGTACGGGGCCGGGAGGCGGGCGAGGCGAACGAAGCGGGGTTCCCCGACCTCGCCGACAGTGCACCCGGAGATCATGAGGGGCAGGAGGAGGCGGTAACTCCGGTGGCCCGTGCGGCGGCTGGGGCGAGGGCCGCAGGAGCGGGGAAGGAAGAGGAGGGGTCCGGTCCGCCAGACCTCACCGATGCCGCACACTTTCACACCAGTCACGCTTCTGCGGTTGCTGCCGTTGGTCCCCTCTCGCTCTCCGTTGGCTTTTCCGGCGAAGGCCGTGGTGGGAACCGCGGTCTGCCGGACCGCGCGCCCGTGCGCGAGGACGAGGGCCCGCTGCGCGGGGAACAGCCGAGGAGGTCCCCGGCGTCGATCAGCGGAGGGCCGGGCCATGGCCCGACGAGTGGCTCTGCGGCGCGGGCCGGGCGGCAGCGCGGGAGGGTGCCCGCCCCGCCGCAGGACCTACGGGCGGCCCTGGCCCCGGTGGACCTGCTCTGGGCCCGCCTGGAACGCCCGGCCACCCGCAGACGCGTGGAAACCGCGACCCGGAGTGAGCTGGCGCGGGTGACGGGCTTCGCGGGCCGGACGGATGCACCGCAGGTCCTCGCGGCCCGGCTGGCCCGACGCCTGGAGGACCAGCTGCGACTGGGCGGACCGATCCAGGACCCGGCGGGCTGGCTGATGGGCCGGGGCCTGCCGCAGCGTCAGGGGTGCGGCGATGTGCGGTGCGACGACGGGACGCTGCTCGACTCGGGGCGGGGCTGCCCGCGCTGCGAGGAGAGACAGGCGGACCGCCGCGCCCAGCGCCGTACGGTCGCGACCACGATCGAGGCGAAGATGCCACACGCCTCACAGGGCGAACGCCGCACGGCGACGGAGCGGCAGTTGCACGCGGAGGTGACGGCGCGGGCGTGGATCCGCGAACGCGGGTGGGCCGAGATCCGCGAGCGGCGGGCGGCGACGGCGAAGGCGCGCACAGGGGCGGCGGCACCCCCTGCGGCGCCGATGCCCCCGCGCCCCCGCGCCGAACCCGCCCCGGAGCACGAGCAGGAACAGGAACTGGCCCTGGAGGACCTCACGCGCGAGCAGGTGCGTGGCTGGCGGGTACGGGGGCTGAAGGACCACCGGGTGGTGCTCGACCACATGGACCGGTACGGGGAAGGGTCGGCGAGACGGTTGTTCAGCAACCGGTTGGTGGACCAGGTGCGGCGGTTGGAGGGCACGCGATTCCTGGTCCTGGGGCACGCGGAGGCGTGAGGTGTGCCGAAGTGGGCCGGGGGCGTTGTTCGGCTTCGGGACCCTGGAGCCGGGGCGAGCGGGACGCGGTTGGTGCGGGTCGATGCGGGGGTCAGTGGAAGCCGAGCATGCCGGGTGTGTCGATGCCGATGGCGAGGATGCCCGGGGGGTACTGGTCCTCGTTGGCGGTCAGGAGGATCGGCATGCCGCCGGTGCCGGTGCGGCGCAGTGCGGTGTAGAGGGCGTGGCAGGTGTCCATCCCTCCGTAGCCGTCGCGGAACATCGCGCCCACAGCGGGGGCGTCGATCTGTCCGAGTGTTTCGACGTCGGTGCACGGATATCCGAGGACGGCCTGGGCGGCGTGCGGCTGGGTGGCCTCGGCCTGGGCCAGACACAGCGCCGGCACGAGGAGCCGGTCGCCGGACGCGGTGACGTTGACCGCGAGCGCGTTGAGCACCTTGTGCCCCGCTGCCATGGCGACGACGGCGCTGGTGTCCAGGATGATCACGCGGCGTCCCTGCCGGGCATGGCCAGAACCTTCTCCGCCGCGATGCGCCGCAGATTCCCCAGCACGTCGAGCGTCGCGAACTCCTCATCGCTGATGTCGACGCCGACGACCTGACGGGCGTGCGCCCGTGCCGCCGCCACCTGCTCGGCGCGCTGCGCGGCGGTGGGCTCCGCAGCGGCGAGGACGTCGACGAGCTGTCCGATGCTCAGCCCGCGTTCCTCGGCGAGCTCGGCCAGATGGTCGCGAGTCTGCTTCGTCACCTGGATCGTGGTGTTGGCCATAGATGGACCATAGCACTCCTATAGGGGGGCGGGCAGGAGCAGGATCTGGCCCTGGAGGACCTCACGCGCGAGCAGGTACGGGGGCACGCCACCTGGGGGCATGCGTAGGCGGTGGCCGGGCGTCGCGTGCGCATGCGGGCCCACGCAGCGGACCGTGCCGCTTCACGGGTCGGTCCATCCCTGCACGCCGGGCGGACGGGGGCGCGAAGCGGGTCTAGGCTGGGGATATATCCCTGGTGAAGGGGGCCTGAAATGCCCGATGAGCATGGTCAGTTGACGGTCGACGGCGATTTGCTGCGGGTGCTGCGGGAGCGGCGGGGGCTGACGCGTGCCGCGCTGGGTGGTCTGGTGGCCCGCACCGAGGACTGGGTGAAGAAGGCGGAGCGGGGCGAGCGCTCGGTGCGTACGCTCGCGATGATGATGCGGCTGGGGCACGTGCTGGGCTGCACGGACATCAGCGAGCTGACCGGCGTGGCCGAGATGTCGATCCCGATCGATGTCGGCGGCCGTATGTCGCATCCGGGTGCGGTCGCTCTGCGGGCGGCGGTCCATGCCCCGCTGTTCGCGACGGTTTCCGGTACTGCGGAGGATGTGGGCGAGCTCGCCGGGCGGGTGCGCCAGTCGTGGGAGGTCTGGCATACCGTCCGTCACCAGCGCACTGCCACGGCCGCTGTGCTGCCGGGCCTGATCGCGGCGGGGCACGCCACCGTGCGCGCGTCCGAGGGGGCGGAGAAACGCCGGGCGGCGGTCGCCCTGGCGGAGACGTACGCCCTGGCGCAGCAGTACGCCGCGCACACGGTGGAGCCGGAGTTGTACTGGGTGATCGTGGACCGGGCGCGTATGGCGGCCGAACAGGCCGACGATCCGGTGGCCCTGGCCGGGGCGGCGTGGATCGTGGGCAACGGCCTGCGGGTGACGGGCCACACGGAGGAGGCCCTGCGCATGGTGGGGGAGGCCGCCGACACGCTGCGCCCGCAACTGGAGAGCGGCTCGGACCGGCTGCGCGCGACCTTCGGGAGCCTGTGTCTGCACGCGGCGGTCACCGCTGCCCAGGAGCGCCGGGAGGGCGACGCGTGGCGCTGGCACGACGAGGCCGACCGCACCGCGAAGCAACTGGGTTCCTACGTGCATCCGTGGACGATGTTCGGCCCCGGCAACGTGGCCGTCCACGCGGTGAGCATCTCGGCCGAACTGCACACGCCCGGCGCGGCAGTGCAGACACTGGCGCGTACGCAGCCGGACGCGATCCCTTCGACCGAGCGGCGCAGCAGACTGTTCCTGGACGCGGCGAAAGCCGAGTACCAACGGCGTGAGACATCGGGGGCGCTGACCTATCTGCGCCTGGCCTACGAGACGTCGCCGGAGGCGGTGCGCTACGTCCCCTCCGGCCGCGCGCTGGCGGCCGACCTGGCGCGCACCACGACCGGCGTCCTGTCGCATACGGCCCACCGCCTGGCCGACGACATCACGGCGGTCGCCGCCTGACGGTGCCCGCCCGGGTCCCAAGGGGGACGGCCTGTCCCCCTTGGGACCCGGGGACGGGCTGTCCCTGGCCGCGCCCGAATTCCGGCCTACGGTCGGGGGGTTATGACCCCTGACGAGGGACGGCTGTCATGCAGAGCCCGGAGTATGTGGTGGACACCGCGAATGGCGATCGGGTCGGGGTGGTGGAGGAACGGTACGAGGGGAGCGTGTATCTGCGTCCGCCCGGCGGGGGGACGCAGTGGGCGACGGCGCCGCAGTCCCTGCGCCGCCCGACCCGCCACGAGCTGATGCGGGCCCGGGTGCTGGACACCCCGGTGCGGGGGCGGGGGTGATGTGGGCGTGGTCGGTGGGGCCGCCGTTCACGGGACCGGAGCACGGCTCGGGGCCCGTGAGCGGACCGGATCCCGCGTACGACGTGGGCTCGGCCGGCGCCGCCGACTGCGAACTGTGCGCGGCATGGTGCGCGGAGCGGGAGGCGGCGCGCCAGGAGCGGGAGCACGGGCGGGTGCGGCGGGCGGCGGGGGAGCTCGTCCGCCATCCCGACCACCGGACATGGCCCGGCGGGGAGGCGGTGCGGTGAGCGTGTGGCGCACTCCGCGTGGAGTGGTCCACCGGCTCCTGCGGCACCCGGACAGCGAGGTGACCCTCACGGCCCGCTGCATGTCCGGTGACGGCTGCTCCTGGGAACTGGACGCGACCAGTGACCTGGACGACGGAGGTGTCGCGATCATCGAGCACACGGCCGGGACCGGGCACACCCTGTTCGCGCGCAGCGTGGAGGACATGGCCTGCGTGGTGCTGACGACCCATCAGGACCCGCCCCGGCGCGCGGGCGGTCCCCGGCCGGAGCCGGAGACCGCCGAGGAACACGAACGGCCGCGGGCGGAGTGGTGAGCCGGTTCATGGTGATCGGCCCGAGCCGCCACGGCCTCGGGTACTGCCACCGGATCACCCGTGACGCGTGGTCCGGTCAGGTCCTGGCCCTGCGCTGCCCCGGGTGCCACCAGGGGGTGTGGGTGGACGGCCGCCAGCGGATCGCCCGCCACCACAAGAGCCCCGACGTCCCGGACGCGTGCGGCCTGTCCGGCCTCCACGTGATCGACACGGCCCGCGCATAAACTCCCGGGCCCGGGTCCGGCCCATCCCAGAACGGCCCCGTACCGGGGGGACCGGGGTGCCGGGGTGCCGGGGGGGGGACCGGGGGGGGTGCCGGGGGTCCATGGGCGGACCCCACCCAGTCACAGCGGCGCCCTTCACCACGCTCCCCTCGCCCGCGCGGCGAGCACTCGGCCCGGGACCCGGCGTTGGTGAGGAACGCCCGACCTGGTGAACTTGCCGTACCGGTCCCGCGTCTTCCCACGCGAGCGCCCACCGACCGCCCAGGAGAACAGAACGTGCCGCACGAGGACGCCGAGCCGACGGAGCGAACCGAGCAGGAGGAGCGAGCCGCGCAGAAGGAGCGCGCCGGGCAGCAGGGAGGTGGCGAGCCGGGGCATACCGGTCACGCCCTGGAGCCCTGGTGGGCGGACCTCGGGACGTGGGGAGCCGTCGCGCTCATCGCGTTCGGCGCTCTCGCGGCGATATGGGTCTTCCTCCGGCTGCCCGGCACCCCGGACGAGCCTCCGACCGGGTACTACGGCGCCGCCAAGGTCATCGCCATCGGCCTGGTGACGGTGGGGTGCGCGGTGATGGGCCGCCGCCGTTCCCGCACCGGCGCCGCGCACGTGGAGGAGACGGGCGAGCGGGCGGGTCAGCGGGCCGAGGGGCGGGCGGAGCAGCCGTGACCGTACCCTCGCCGGAGGACATCCGCGCGCTGCACGAGAAGCACGCCCCCTCCCGGGAGGCGTTCGCGCTCGTCTGGACCCACTGCGAGATCGTGTGGCGGATCGCCGAAGGGCTGCTGGACCGCTGGGAGGAGACGGGCCCGGAAATGGCAGCGGGGGTGGACCGTGCGCTCGTACGGGCCGGATGTCTGCTGCACGACATCGGCGTCTACCGCCTCTACGACGACAACGGCCGCCTGGACCAAGCCAATTACCTACGCCACGGGGTGCTCGGCCACGGGCTCCTCGCCGAGGAAGGCTGGCCCGAGTCGTTGTGCCGGTTCTGCTCCTGCCACACCGGGGTAGGACTGACCAGGCACGACATCGAGCACCAGCGCCTGCCGCTGCCGCCCGGCGACTACCTCGCGCGGACGGTCGAGGAGCGGTTGGTCATGTACGCGGACAAGTTCCACAGCAAGACCACACCGCCCACGTTCCTCACCGCGGACAGCTACGCCGCCAAGGTCTCCCGCTTCGGCGCCGACAAGACGGTCGCCTTCCGGGAGTTGAGGGCGGTGTTCGGGGAGCCGGAGCTGGGCGGGCTCGTCGCCGAGTACGGGCATGCCGTGCGCTGAGGGCGCACACGGCCTCGGCCGCTGCGTACGGCGCCACCCCGTACTCCGCTACTCGGCCACGACCCCCGTGTTCTGGCAGGCGGTCAGCAGCCAGCGGCCGTCGGCCTGCTTCGACACCACGTACAGCGGCGCGCCCTCGCTCTCCTCGCCCGGGGTCAGATAGCGCTGGCGGACCTTGACCGCCGCCACGTCCGGGCGGATGAAGAGGATGTGGGCCACCTCGTAGGTGACCTTGCCGTCCCAGTTGGCGGCGGGGAGGACCTTGCGGGTGAACGCGGCGATCGCGTCGAACCCGATGAGGACTTTGCCGCGGGCCGTCGTCCAGACCGCGTCCGGGTGGAAGAGCCCGAGGAACTCCTCGGGGTCCTTGTTCTGCTGAGAGTGCTCGACCGTGGCGAGGAGCTGGTGGATCGCTTCGATGTCGGCCGTGGGGGCCGAGGTTTCCGTGGTCATGTGGATCATCGTCGTACCTCCAGCATGGTTGAGGTCAAGGGCAGGGGGGTGAGGAGACGGGGGCTGCCTCCTGCGCGGCGGAGACGCCGGGCGCGCCGACGGCTCGGGAGGTCTCCATGGCGTGCGAGCTCCTGTCTCGGACGTGGGGAGCGGAAGGCGTGGGGGTGTGGGGGTGGGGAGTTAGGGGGATCGCGGGGCGGGATGCGTGGTGCGGCAACCGGTGTGGACCTGGCATCCGCCCCGCCCTCGCCCGCTGTGGATGGGTACGGGGCGGGCGAGGGCGGGCGCCCCCGTTGTGCGACGCCCCGCGTACGCGTCCCTCCCGGACGAGGGGAAGGCCCGGCGGTGAGCCGGCCGGTCATGACCGGAGGTGCGAAAGGCGCGGTTCAACGATCGACCGCCCGGTATCCGCGTGGATAGACTTTTGCGCAAGGATGCAAATGTTGTGCGGCCAACTCACCGACGCACGGGGGATGCCAGGGTGACAAGGGTCAGTTTGACGAGGGACGACCGCGAGCGGACACGGCCGGGGCGGACGCCGTCGCCCGGACCGCGACCGGGGGCGGCGGCGCGCCTCGACGACGTACTGAACCTGCTGCCGCTGCCGGGCGTCTCCTGGCACGAGGGCGAGCCGCGCCGGGGCGGGCCCGTCGACCCCGAAGAGGCGTTCGTGGGGCGGACTTTGGGATTGCGGGTCCATGGCGGCGCGAGTGCGCGCGTACGGATCGATCCGCCGGGCGAGTCGGGAACGGCCACCCGCTGCCGGACCACCGCGACCGCCCCGGACGACTCCACCGCACCCGACGCCGACACCCCGGCCCGTGCGCTGGTGTCGGTCCTGGGGGCGACGAGGGCGGCGGCCCTGCTCGCGGTGGTGCGGACCCCGGCCCTCACCACCGGCCAACTCGCGACCACCCTGGGAATCTCCCCCGCCGCCGCCTCCCGCCACGCCTCCGTCCTGCGCGACGCCGGCCTGATAGCCACCCTCCGCAACGGCCAATCGGTCCACCACGCCCCGACGCGGCTCGGCAGGAGGTTGCTGAACGGGGCAACCACCGCTGCCGCCCCTCCCCACTAGTCCCAACTGGTCTGAGACGCGGGCAGATCCACCGCGACCCACCTCGACCGCTCTTGGGCAATCCCGATGCGCGCCCGGACGCGTATCTGGAAGACCGCGTCCGCCGCGCGATGTCGGTGTGGACGCGGGTCGGACCGGAGGCCGAGCAGCGGGCGGTACGCGACCTCCGCGCCGACCTCGACTCCGGCCGCTGGGCCGAACGCAACCGCGGCCTCGCCGCCCTCGACGCGGCCGATCTCGGCCTTCGTCTGCTGGTGGCTTGAGGGGGGGGGAGTGGGGGCGGGGGACCATCCCGGTGGCGCCTTGGGGCGGGTGGCCCCAAGGGCCGGGAACGGCGGGAGGCGGGCCGGGTCAGCCGCCGAGGGGCAGGCCGCCGGTGAGGTTGGAGGCGACGGGGCCGGTGGGCAGGCCGTTGAGGAGGCCGCCGACGAGGTCGCCTCCGGCCGAGGGGTTCGGCCCGACCGCGGCCTGCGCGGTGGCGGTGGTCGCGGACAGGGCCGCTCCCGCGAGGACAACGGCTGCGAGGACGTGCTTCACATCGATCATGCCTAGCTAACGCTCCGGCTCCCCGTCCGTCACGCACGCCCGTGCAACGCGCCGGGGCGCCGCCCGCCCGGCGGGAGGGTCCGGGGCGGCGCTGGGGGGTGGGGTGGGCTGCGCGGACGTGTACGCGTACGTACGCGGACCTGCTCTCCCACGTACGCACGGGGGCGGGGGGACGTGCTCGCGCACGGGAATGCCGCAGGCCGTGGCCCGCCCCCGTACACGGGTCGGGCCACGGCCTGCGCGGCTGCTGGTCAGTTGTTGACGCAGGTGTTCCCGAAGGCCGGGTTCAGCGCGCCGCCGAGGTTGGCGGTGTTGCCGCAGACGTTCACCGGAACGTGCACGGGAACCTGGGCCATGTTGCCCGAGAGGACGCCGGGGGAGTGGGCGGCAGCGCCCTGGGCGTCGGCGTCGGCCGCGGCGGCACCCGCACCGGCGAGAACTCCGGCCGAGGCCAGGGCGACAGTGGAGAGGACGGTCTGCATGCGCATGGCTACCCCAGTTCAACGAACGTCGTGGTCATTCACGTTGGTAACCCGCAGAACACCACACCGGGCCCGGCTTTCGGCCCGCGCAAGCGTCCTTTGCGGCCAGGACCCACTCAACCGGACTAACGATGCCGTCCGCCCGGCGCACGGGGCGTTGTCAGTGGGGTGCCGCATGATCGGTGTGTCAGTGCTTCGCGGTTCTTCCACGAGGATCTCGGGGCTTCCACGGGGATGGGGACAACCATGCCGATCACCAACCAGCAGGCGGCGGAACGTGCGTTTCTGCGACCGCTGTACGCCTCCGACTACTACCCCGACCACGTCGTCGACCTGGGCAGGGCGATCCTGATACGGCTCTGCGAGCGCATCGAGGCCGAGCGGCCGTCGGACCTGGCGGCGCTGTACGTACTGACGCAGGCCGCGACGGAGGAGTTCAACCTGCTGGAGGCGGAGTTCGAGGCGGCCGGGAGCGAGATGGAGACGGTGGCGCGCGAGGAGATCGCCGAGGACTTCTGGTTCGTGGCGTCGGCGTACGGGTTCGCGGACGCGGATGTGGAGGAGCTGATCGCGACGAGGGAGTGGTGAGGGCCGGGACGCTGGTCGGCGTGTGCGGCGCGGCCGGACGCCTCGTGCTGCGCGGCCGAATACGTCGGTCGGGGCGGCCGTGCAACGCGGTGGCCGGTCAAAGCGGTTGTGAGCAGCCTGACGGGTCTCGAACAGGGTCACGCCCAGGCCCGAAACACAGTCGGCCGGCGGATCACGGCGTAGGTCGGGTGCGGCTGCGGGCTGTCGGCAACGCCGATGCCGGTTCGGGGTGACGAGGGCTGTACGGGGCTGAGGCCGCCGCGGCCGGTTCGTCAGAGAGCGGCCGGAAGCCGGAACCGTACGTCGGTGAGTTGTTCCGAGAGTTCCCACAGGCGGTGGCCGGTCCGGGGGTCGGCCGCGGCGGTGGACGGCTGCACCCGCGTCGGGCCGCCGCGCAGCTCGGCGAAGCCGTCCGGCCCGATGAACTCACCGCCCCGCGCGTCCGGGGCGGTGGCCGCGTACAGCTGGGGCAGCGCACCCTGCTCCGGGCGCTGGGCGAGCGGGGCGAGGATGCGGCCGAACAGCACCTTCACCAGGGCGACCGGTGCGCTCGTCTGGAGGTTGGTGGCGGTGTATCCGGGGTGGGCGAGCACGCTGCGCACCGGGCTGCCGGCCGCGGTCAGCCGCCGGTGGAGCTCCAGTCCGAAGACGGCGTTGGCGAACTTCGACTGGTTGTAGAACCCCATGGGCGAGTACGTGCGCTCGCCGGCGAGGTCGTCGAAGTGGAGGTGCCCCTGCCGGTGGTTGGTCGAACTCACCGTGACCACGCGGGGGTTGTCGCCGTCGGTCAGCAGGTCGAGCAGGAGGCCGGTGAGCGCGAAGTGGCCGAGGTGGTTGCAGGCGAACTGCGACTCGTGGCCCTGGGCGCTCAGTGAGCGGGGCGGCGCCATCAGGCCGGCGTTGTTGACGAGCACGTCCAGCCGCGGATGGTCGGCGTGCAGCTGATCGGCGAAGGCCCGGACCGAATCGAGGTCGGCGAGGTCGAGGCGGCGCACCTCAAGGGCGGCGCCGGGCTGCTCGGCGGTGATCTCTGCGGCGGCCCGGTGGCCCTTCTCCTCGTCGCGTACCGCGAGGATCACGTGCCCGCCCTTGCGCGCGAGTGCCCGGGTGGTCGCGAGGCCGAGGCCGCTGTTGGCTCCGGTGACGACACACACCCGCTCGGCCTGGTCCGGGATCCGATCGGCGGTCCAGCGCTGGTTCTTCCTCATGCGGCACACGTTGCCTTCGATGGCACTTGGTGTCAAGTGGTTACCGAGTGCCATGGATGGCATGGCGATAGGATGGCCCGGTGAGCCCCCACCCTGAAGTCACCATGGCCCAGCGCAAACGCCAGCTCGTCTCCAACGAGCTGAGCGAAGCGGCGCTGCAGCTCCTGGCGCTGAGGGGGTTCGACGCGGTCACCATTGACGAGATCGCGGCCACCGCCGGCGTGTCCAAGCGAACGTTCTTCCGGTACTTCGCCTCCAAGGAGGACGTGGTCGTCCAGTTCCTGGCCGACATGGGCACCGGCATGCGCGCCGCGCTGGCGTCCCGTCCCGTAGAGGAGCAGCCTTCCGAGGCCCTGCGGCACACCGTCTGGGTCTCCATGGCCGCCTGCGCCGACCATTCCGACCGGGCACTGCGCGTGGTTCAGCTGATCCTGCGCACCCCCGCCCTGCGCGCACGCTTCCTGGAGCGCCAGGACCAGTGGCGCGACGACCTGGCAGCGGAGTTGGCGCAGCGCCTGGGGCGCGACCCCGGCACCGATCTGTACCCGCAGCTGGCCGCCGGGATGGCGCTCAACGCCTTCGACGCCGTGCTGCGACGGTGGAGCGGCAGCGACGGCGCCGAGGATCCCGCCGAACTGACCGACCGGGCCTTCGCCACCATTGCCCCAGCGCTGGACTCTGTTGAGTGAGCGGTCGGTTCGGTCAGCCTGAGTGAGCCGACGGTTCGCTCAGCCGTGAGGACAGCGCGGGACGGTGCGGGCACACCCGGAGCCCGGGGGCGTCGACGGCCGGGCGGGGTCGTGCCGTTCCGTGCAGCGACTGAAGCGACTGGGGCCCGGAGTCGCGTACCGGCCGCGCCGGGGCCGGGCGGACGGGCTCTCCCTCCTGGCCTGCGCCGATAAGGGCGAGGTAAAAGCGCCATAGGCGGCGGGACCGGTTCTGCGGCAGGCTCGGCGGTCCGAAGCGGGGCAGGGACCGGAAGAGGTGTCGAGCGTGGCAGAAGCGACGGTGCGGGCGAACGAGACGACGGTGCCGGTGCTGCCGTGCGTGTCGGTGGAGGAGACGCTGGAGTTCTACCAGGCGCTGGGTTTCAAGGTCACCCACCAGCAGACCCGGCCCTATGTCTATCTGGCGCTGGAGTGGAGCGGCTTCGCGCTGCACTTCGGGACGCCGCCGAAGAACATCGACCCGGGCCGGGAGGACGCCGGCGCCTGCCTGGTCCTGGTCGACGCGGTCGCGCCGTACCACGCGGAGTTCACCCGGGCCCTGCGCGCCGCCTACGGCAAGGTCCTGGCCAAGGGCAGGCCGCGCATCACCCGGTACAGGCCCGGGGCGAGCCGGTTCACCCTCGTCGACCCGTCCGGGAACACGGTCATCTTCATCCAGCGGGACGAGCCCGCCGAGCTGGAGTACGGCGGCTCCAAGAGCCTCACGGGCCTGGCCAAGGCGCTCGACAACGCCCGTATCCACGCCGAGTTCAAGAGCGACGACCGCACCGCCCTGCGCGTGATCACCACGGCGATGCGCAGGTACGGGGACACCGCCCCGCCCCTGGACGTGGCCCGCGCCCTCGCCCACCTCGTCGAGCTCGCCACCTCCCTGGAGGAGCCCGACGGCGTCGAGGAGTGGCTGCGCCGACTGAACGCCCTCGACCTCACCGACGCCGAACGCCATGAAGTCACCGAAGGACTCCGCACCGCCGACGCACTCCACCTGTGGCGCACCGAGGCGGCCCCGGAGGACCCGCAGGGCCCCGAAGAAGGGGCGGCGGACACGCCCTGACCCGTTCGCCGGGTCGGCCTCCGATGCGATGAGCCGTGCCCCGTACCTGCGTACCCCCGAGTCGCACCGGGCCGGGCCAGAGGGGGCGCCGGTCCACCGGCCGGATCAGAGCGGCGGCGTCTCCGTACCGGCCCCGGACGACGGAGACGGCGACGGAGACGGGGAAGGCAGCATGTTGCCGTCCTCGTCGAGCGGTACGTGGATCGCGAAGGGTTCGTTGCCCGCCGGGTCGGAGGGGCGGGGGCCCTCCGGGCCCTCGGGGCCCCAGCGCACCATGCGGCGCGTGCGGGCGATGCGGTAGACGCGGCCCAGGACCTCCAGCTCGTTGACCGGTGCGGCGCGGAGCCGGTCGGCGCCCGCCACGTACGCGGCCAGCGCCGTCGCCGTGCGGGCATCGCAGTTCCCGGCGGCGAGCGTGGCGCGGGCGTCGGCGCGTACGTCCTCCAGGAGGCCGTGCCGGTAGGGCTCGAAGCGCAGCAGGGAACGCGCCAGCGCCCTGCGGGCGTCGTGCGCGCTGGGGTGCGGGATGCCGGCCGGCTGCCACCCCGCGCTGTTGCGTTCCACCACGGTGAACGTCGCGGGCATCAGCACCACGTCCGGGTGCGCGTCGCGGGCCCGGCGCGAGTCCTCCCGTACGTCGTCGGGGAAGCGGGCGCCGGAGTAGACGAGTTCGCGCAGGGCCAGCCGTTCGGCGGCCTGGGCCGGGGTGATCGGGGCGTCCGGGTCCAGGACCAGGCCGTCGTCGGTCTGCGGTTTGGTGGTGCGGGAGTCCCAGTCGGGCACGGCGGGCTCCGGGTCGCTCGGCCGCGGCAGTTCTATGCCCTCGGGGCCGGCGCCCGCGTACTCCTCCACGCGTATGACGCGGTAGCGGGTCCCGAGGACGGTGAGTTCGCCGACGCGCTCGCGCTCCAGCAGGGCGACCGCCTCCAGCAGCGCGCGGCGCTCCGTCCGGTCCATGGGGTCGTTCTTGGCCCGGCTCCAGAACAGCGAGTTCAGGCTGTCGCGGGCCTCCTGCGGATCGGCCGCGGCCACCGCGCCCACCACCCGCCACCGGGGACCGTCCTGCGCGGCCACCCCGAACACCGGGCCGCGCACCGCGAAGCCGCCCGCCCGCAGCACCGCGTCGACGGCGTCCGCCTCCGCCACCGCCTCGACCGGCTCCACCGGAAGCCGCACGACCAGTGGCCGCGCCCCGCCCAACCCCTCATGCCCATGGCTCATACCCCCATCGTGGCGAGCCCGGCCCGGCATTCCGGCGGACTCGGGACTTTTGCCCCGCGCTGCCGGGGTTCGCGAGATCCTGTGCGGGTGTTGTGACTTGGGGGCGGTGGGCATGGTGCGCCGTGGTCGGAAAGGGGCCCGAGCGGTTCCTTTCCGTCCCGGCCACAACGGCCCCGGTCCGTGGCCGCGCGATGCCCACCCGCAGTGTGCTGCCCGGACTCAGGGGTACGGGAAGGGCCCCACGACATGGGTGCACGCAGGTTCGCAGCCTCCTCGCTGCTCCCGGCTTCCCCCGGTCCGCCCCTGGTCCGCGGGGCACCGCCGGTCAGCTTCGGCGCGCTCGGTCCAGGCGCTCATTCCGTGCGGCGAAACGACGTTACGCTGCCGCGCATGGCTGACGCTTTCGTCACCGGTGGCGAGCACCCGTCGTGCGGCATCTGCCCCTCGCGCCGTTTCCCGCTCGGTGAGTTCGACGTGTTCGAGCGGCCGTGTGCGGAGGCCCCGTTCAATCCCGTCGACGGCCACCGGTACACAGCGGCCGGCGTCCCGGTGTGCGTGCACCCGCACAAGGTGGGGCTGCCGCCGGGCCGGTACAAGACCGACGGCATCCCGTTCACGGTGGAGCTGGAACTGCCGGACAGCCCGGCTGCCCTCGATACGTATCTGTACGAGGTGATGCACAGCGCAGCGCCCGGCGCCATGACGACAGCCCTGCGCTTGGCGGTCTCGTCCTTGCCGAACCAGTACCGCTCGTTCAGCGGTCCCCACGCGGCCCGGTAGACCTGGTGGGTGTAGTCGCCGTGGTCCCACGCGCCGATGGCCTCGCGGTCGGTGGCGTGGACGAACTTGACCCCGGTCCGGTCCTGGATGCGGGACAGGACGGTGAACTGCGCGGCGAGCGCGTGGATCATCTCGTCCACCGGGATCGCCACGGGGACTTCCGCGGCCTCCTCGTCGCCCTCGGTCATCTCATAGACGGCCGACTTGATCGCCATGGCGCGCATGGCCTCGGGGAACAGGGGCTCGGTGTCGTGCGCGATGTCGAACTCGTCGACGAGGGCGTAGCCCAGGAAGCTGGTCCAGTCCTCGTCGTACTTCGCGCACGCGGTGCGCAGCCGGTCGTACTCCGGGTCGGCCTCGACGGTCGCCAGGATCTGCCGGGCTCGCTCCGCGACCCGTTCTGGGACCGGTCGTACTAGCGTTACGGACACTGCTGCACTCTCCTTCGGTTGGGTGCATCGGTGGACCCGCCCGGCTGCCGACCGCCGTCATACGGGGCAGGCGGGCGGGGGCTCATGGGGTGTGCGTACGTTCGGCGACACCTGGCCCAGTGCTTCGGCAAGGCACCAATCGGTGACTGGGTGGGGGTCCATGAGGTCCGCGAGTTGTGCGGCATGGCCGCACAACCAGCGGACGACCCGCCTCGGTGTGATCACGTAGTTCAGGGCGAGCCACGGCCTCGCGCTCACCGCTCCGCCCCCTTGGCGATGGTCTGCGCGAGCTGCCGGACAACGGCCGGGTGGGCGTTGCCCAATTCGACCAGGACCGTCTGGTTGGCCCCGCAAGGCTCATCGATCCCCAGGGAAGGGAGGGTGATGTTGGCGGTGCAGAGTGCTCGCCGTAGATCCTTCAACGCCTCCTCCGCGACGGCCCACGGATCTCCGGCATCCGGCATGGTCAGTGGGGGAGGCCCGAGGACCTCGATCAGCCGATGCACCACGTCGTCCCGGACCGGCTCCACGTCCACGTACGCCCGTCCCCCTATCGGGGCAGCCGCACCCACCGGGAGGTAGAAGCCCCGGGCCAGCAAGGCCAGGTGCAGCTCCTCGGCGAGTTGCGCCCCGATGCGTCGCGCTTCGCTGTGCGTGTCCACGGTGCCCCAGCTCCGTTTCCGTTGCGGTCTCTGCTTCCTCTGCGCAACCGCGTGACCACACACGGCGGTACCGTTGCCGCAACGTGGGGACTTGAAAGCCTTGAAAGTCCTTGAGAACGCGGGGAGTTGATGGCCATGGCGACGCGCACGCCGAACGCGGCTCTGGCCCGGTTGCTCGCCGAAACCCGCTGGACGCAACGCCAGTTCGCGCGGGCCGTGAACCGTGTCGGCACGGAGGCCGGCACCCCGCTGCGCTACGAGGAATCCGCGGTGAGCCACTGGCTCGACGGCGCCATGCCGCGCCCAGCGGTTCGCGCATGCGTCCTCGAAGCCTTGTCGCGGCGGCTCGGGCGCCCGGTCACCCACGCTGAAGCGGGCCTGCCGCTCCCCTCCGGTCATTCCCCCACCGCCACGGATACCGTGGAAGGGATGATCGACCTGGGGAGGCTCGACATGGACCCGTCACGCAGAAGCGTCCTTGGCGCCGGCCTCTTCTCCGTCGCGCTCACCATCCCCGGCTGGCCCGATGTCATCGGCCGCGCCGAAGCCGTCCAGAGCGGCCGTGCCTCGCGGATCGGTATGAACGAGGTGGACATGGTGGTCGCCATGACCGAACGCGTCTCGGAGCTGGACGACCAGTTCGGCGGCCGCCACGCACGGCCCATGGCGGCCTCGTTCATGGTCAACACTGTGGCTGCGTACCTGCGGGCCGACGCCCCGGAGAACGTCCGGCAAGCCATGCTGTCGGCGGCTTCGGACCTGCTGTACCTCACCGGCTACATGGCCGTGGACGAGGGCCTGCACGGGCCCGCCCAGCGCTACTACGTCAAAGCCCTGGAACTGGCGGGCGCCGCCGAGGACCACCTGACGTACTGCACGACGCTGCGGGGCATGAGCGTGCAGGCCGTGGACCTGGGGCACGGGGCCAAGGCGATGGAACTGGCCGATGCCGCAGCCGCCGCCTCCCCCAAGGCCGGGCCCCGGATGCGGGCCTTCCTCGCCGGACAGCAGGCACACACCTCGGCGCAGACCGGCGACCGCACCAACGCCCTCCGGTACATGTACGAAGCGGAAGCCGCCATGGACCGCGCCGAATCGCGCAGCAAGGCATTCGGCTCCTACGACCCTTCGTCGCTGAACTACCACGTCAGCCAGGTCCGTTACGAACTCGGCGACGTGCACGGCGCCATCGAGGCCATGCAGCACTCCGACCAGCTGCGCTACGGCATCTACCGGCGTGCTCGCGTCCGCCACCGTGCCACCCTCGCCGAACGCCAAATGGAGGTCGGCCACCTGGAAGCGGCCTGCGCGACCTGGCACCAGGCACTCGACGACTACCCCATGGTCCAGTCCGGCCGCGCCGACGAACGCATCAGGACCATGTTCAGCCTGATCCGCCCCCACCTGAAGAACACCGCAGCCCGCGACCTCTACGAACGGGCCCGCACGATCGCCTGGCCCCTACTTGTCGATCGGTCCTGGTGAGACCGGTCCTGGTGAGAGTCGGCGCACGCGATTTCTGGCAATGATTGCTCGGTGTACCGGCGCCTCCGTTCTCAAGCAGCACGGGAAGGAATCAAGGTGGGGCGGCCATCCCCGAGGCCGCCCAACCCGTGTCACCCCCCCCCGGAATCAGGAAACCAGCACCACCGTCTTCCCCGGCAGGCGTCCCGCGCTCGCGTCCGCGTGGACCGTGGGCAGTTCGGACAGGGGGCGGTGGGCCGCGATGTGGAGGTGGAGTTCGTCGGCGTCCACCTTGGTGACCAGCTCGGTCAGTTGGCCGCGGTCGCCGCGCACCCACAGGCCGGCGCTGCGCACCTTGCGTGCGGTGTCCTCGGGGATCGGGCCCGCCGTGCTCGCGGCGACCCCGCCGTCGGTGACGTAGTGCGTCAGCCGCGCGAGGTCCTCGGGGGAGACGCGTACGTGGTTGACCACGGCGTCGAAGGGGCCGCCCAGGGCGGCCGGGCCCTCGGTGAGGGTGAGGGGGGCGACGACGCGATCCACGCCGTAGGTCCGCAGGCGATCGGCGTGCTGCGGTCCGTCCACCGCGGTCACCTGGGCTCCGGCGCCGACGGCGAGCTGCACCACGAGGCTGCCCACCGCGCCGCCCGCCCCGTTGACCAGGACGCGCTGGCCGGGCTTCAGCTCGGCGAGCTCGAACACCGTCTGCCAGGCCGCCAGGCCCGTCAGGGGCAGCGCCGCCGCATCGGTCAGCGCGATCGACCGGGGCGCCGGGGCCAGCGAATCGGCGGGGGCGAGCACGTACTCGGCGGCGGCTCCGGCGGAGTCGAGGGGCAGCATCGCCACCACCTCGTCGCCGACCGCCAAGTCCTTTGTGCCCGGACCGAGTTCGGCCACGGTTCCCGCCAGGTCGATCCCCGGTACGTACGGGAGGGCGACCGGGATCATCTCGGCCAGCACACCCGCGCGGATGTGGTCGTCGACCGGGTTGAACGACGTGGCCGCCACGCGCACCAGCACCTGCCCGGCGCCGGGAACCGGGCGGTCGACCTCCTCGTGGCGCAGGACCTCGCTGGTGCCGAACTCGTGGAAACGTATGGCCTTCATGGCACTTCCTTCGGGGGGTGCGGATGCCGCCGGTGGGTGGGCGGATCTGGTGGGTGGGTGGGTGGGTGGGTGGGTGGGTGCGTGGGTGCGTGGGGTGGCGTGGGTGTGTGGGTGAGGTGCGTCGAGGCCGTCAGGTCAGTCGCACGGAACGGGTGGAATTGCCCATCACCATGCGGTCGATGGCGCTCACCGCGCTCGCGGGGTCGTCGGCGGCGCCCACGGTGAGCAGCAGCGGGACGAAGTGGTCGGCCGTCGGGTGGGCGACCGCGGCGCCGGGCGCCTTGTCGCGGTAGTCGGCCAGGGCGTCCGCGTCACCGCGGCCCAGGGCGTCGACGGCCCACGCGTCGAAGGCAGTGGTGTGGGCGGCGAGTTCCGGCTCGTGGAAGACGTCGAAGCTGTGCGTCATGAAGCCGGAGCCGAGGACGAGTACGCCCTCGTCGCGCAGGGGCCGCAGCCGCGCTCCGAGCCGGAGCAGCGCGGTGGGGTCGAGGCCGGGCATCGACAGCTGTACGACGGGCACGTCGGCCGCCGGGTACATCGCCATGAGCGGGATGAAGGCGCCGTGGTCGAGGCCCCGGTCGGTGAACTCGTGCACCGGCGTGCGCCCCAGCACTCCCGTCAGGCGCCGCGCCAGGCCGGTGGCGTCGGGGGTGGCGTACGGGAGGGTCTTGTAGCGGGGGTGGAAGCCGCTGAAGTCGTAGTGCAGGGGGGTGCCCGCCGCGGCCCCGGACATCGCGGCCGGCGCGTGTTCCCAGTGGGCCGAGACGACGACGATGGCCCGGGGTTTGGGCATCGACCGGGCCCAGTCGTGGAGCTCGGCGAGCCACTGCGGGTCGTCGAGGGTGAACGGGGCCCCGTGGCTGACGAAGAGGCTGGGCATGGGGCCGTCGGAGGGAGTCCACACCCGCTGCTCGCGCGCCTCGGGCAGGACGCGGGCCAGGAGGTCGTCGTACGCGGCGGCCGGTCCGCGTAACGGGTAGGGGGAGGTCAGGCCGTTCGGGGAGGCCGGGCCGTTCGGGGAGGCCGGGCCGTTCGGGGAGGACGGCTCGTTCGGGGCGGCCGGGCTGTGGGCGGTGGGCATGGACATCAGCTCCTTCACTTGCCTGGGCAAGTGAGAAGCTAACCCACAATCACTTGCCCAGGCAAGTGATTCAGGTTGCCTGGGCAAGTATGATGAGGCTCATGAACACCCAGTCACCCTGGCTCGACGACGACCAGCAGGCCCTGTGGCAGGAGCTCCTCACCGTCGTCATCGCCCTCCCGGCGGCCCTCGACCGCCAGTTGCAGCGGGACGCGGGCATCTCCAACTTCGAGTACGGAGTGCTGGCCCGGCTGTCCATGGCGGACGACGCCACGATGCGGCTGAGCGATCTGGCGCGGGTCTGCGACAGCACCCAGCCGCGCCTGTCGAAGCTGATGGACCGCTTCGAGGCCCGCGACTGGGCCACCCGCCGCCCCGACCCCGGCGACGGCCGGTACACCCTCGCGACCCTGACCGACACCGGCCGGCGGAAGCTGGCCGACAGCGCGCCGAAACACGTGGCGCAGGTGAAACGGCTCGTGTTCGACCCCCTCAGCGCCGCCCAGCGCCGCAGCCTGGAGGCCGCGCTCACGCGTATCGCCGCGACGCTGCGCCAGGAGTTGGAGTGACGACACGCTGAGTGCGATCGTCGGCAGTCGTCGGCAGTCGTCGGCAGTCGTCGGCAGCCATCGGCAGCCGTCGGCGGGCACGGCGAAGGCCGTGGCGTACGCGCCGGTGGATGCCGTCGTCGACATCCACCGGCGCGGGCCACGGCCTTCGCCGGCGGCTGGCTACTTGTTGATGCAGGTGTTGCCGACGGCCGGGTTGAGCAGGCCGATGACGTTCACGCTGTTGCCGCAGAGGTTGATCGGCACGTGGATCGGAATCTGCACCACGTTGCCGGAGAGAACGCCGGGCGAGCCCGCCGCGACGCCGTCCGCACCGGCGTCGGCCACGGCGACACCGGCGCCGGAGAGGGCTGCGGCCGAGGCCAGGGCAAGGGCGGCGATGGACGTCCGAATGCGCATGTCTACCCCAGTTCGAGGATGTAAGGAATGTCGTGATCGGGCATCAGCAGACCATGCCCGGCCGGACATTCGGCTCACATGATCGTTCCTTCGGGGCGGGATTCACCCTCACGGATCAACAGATCAACGGATCAATTGACCGGGTGCCGCGCCGTGGGACGGCTCGGGCTCGGTGCGCCGGGACTCCCGCCGGGAGATCTTCGTCCACCGGCTGGCCGTGTCGCCGCCCACCGGTTGGCCGTGTCGCCGCTCGCCGGGCGGTCGTGCCGCCGCTTAGGCATGCCTTAGTTTCTCTCATCAGATCTGATGTTCAAACGTCTGATGTTTGTGTACGGTGGTGCCATGAAGCCCATCAACGCACCGCGACGGACCGCCAGTCTGTCCGCTCAGCTCGTCGACAGCCTCCGCTCGCACATCGAGGCGGGGGGCTGGCCGGTGGGGACGCGGATCCCCTCGGAGCAGGTCCTCATCGAGGAGCTCGGCGTCGGGCGCAGCACCCTGCGGGAAGCCGTCGGCGCGCTCGTCCACCTCGGGCTGCTGGAACCCCGGGCCGGGGACGGCACCTATGTCCGCTCGTCGAGCGAGCTCCAGTCGGTGATGGTCCGCCGGGCGAGTTCCGTCGAGCGCGACAAGGTGCTGGAGCTGCGGACCGTGCTGGAGGAGTACGCCTCGGGAGCCGCGGCACTGCGCCGCGACGAGGCGCAGTTGCGGCAGATGCGGGAGCTGCTGGCCGACGCCGACGCGGCTGCGGCCGGTGAGGACACCGCCGCGGCCACGAACGTGGACGCGCTGTTCCACCGGGCCGTGGTCCGCGCGAGCGGGAACGACCTGCTGGTCGAGGTGTACGACTACCTCGGTACGGCGCTCACCTCGTCCCCGGGCGGCATGACCTGGGACGCCGCCCACGCGGAGGACCACGCCCGGCTGCACCGGCGGCTAGTCGACGCGATCGAGGCCCGCGACGCGGGGGAGGCGCGGGGCGCGGCGGCGGCGATCGTCCGGCTCACCGGCGAGTACGAGAGCGGGGACCACTGACGCGGTCGCCTGCTGACCGGCCGCCCGTGGACCCGGCAGCCCGTCGCCCCGGCCGCCCGTGGACCCGGCAGCCCGTCGCCCCGGCCGCCCGTGGACCCGGCGGCCCACTGACCGGCTCACCCACTGCCCCGCCCGCAAGGCGCCCCCGGCGACCGCACCCCCCGGCCGCCCACGGGCACACCCCCTCCGCCCCGAAGGAGCCCACCCATGTCCCGCTTACCCCTCCCCCTCCCCACCGACGAACTCCCCCTCCCCGCCGACGAACTCGACGCACGTACCGCCGTACGAACCGCCCACCTGTACGCCACCGACGCGCAGTTCCGCGACACCGCGCCCCTGGAGGACGTCTCGGCCGCGATCCGGCGGCCCGGGCTGCCGCTCGCCGCTCTCGTCGCCACGGTGATGGAGGCGTACGCGGACCGCCCCGCTCTGGGCGAGCGGGCGACGGAGGCGGTGACCGATCCGGACACGGGCCGGACCGCGCTGCGGCTCCTGGAGCGGTTCGACACCCTCACCTACGGCGAGCTCTGGGAACGCGTCGGCGCCGTGGCCTCCGAGTGGCTGCACCACCCCGAACACCCGCTCCGGCCGGGTGACTTCGTCGCCGTCCTCGGCCGTCCGGGCGCCGAATACACCATGGTGGACCTGGCCTGCGTCCGCTCCGGCGCGGTGTCCGTGCCCCTGCCGGCCGGTGCCTCCGCCGCACACCTGGCCCCCCTCGTCGAGCAGACCGCGCCGCGGCTGCTCGCGGTCGATCCCGACCACCTGGAAGTCGCGCTCGACCTCGCGGCACGCACCCCCTCCCTGGCCAGGATCATCGTGATCGGCCACCACGCCGAAGCCACCGCCCGCCAGGAGGCCCTGGACTCCGTACGCCGCCAACTCGCCGTACGGGGAAGGGGCGTGACCCTGGAAACCCTGGCGTCGGTCGTCGGGCGCGGGCGGACCCTGCCCCCGGCCCCGCGCGTCCCCGAGGGATCGGCGGCCGACACCCTCAGCACACTCATCTACACCTCCGGCAGCACGGGCAGCCCCAAGGGCGCCATGTACACCGAGCGGGTGGTCCGGCAGTTCTGGGTCGACTTCGTACCCGGTCAGGCCGCGCGGCCCGCCATCGTCCTGAACTATCTGCCGCTCAGTCACATGATGGGCAGGGGCGTGCTGTTCGGGACGCTCGCCAAGGGCGGCCTGGCCTGTTTCGTGGCGTCCGGCGACCTGTCGACGCTCTTCGACGACCTCGCGCTGGTGCGCCCCACCGAGCTCGTCATGGTGCCCCGCATCGCCGACCTGCTCCTGCGCCACTACCGGGACGAGGTGTCACGCGGTGAGGAGACGGGCACGTACGCGACCGGGCCCGCGGCCGACGCAGGCGCCGAGCCCGCGGCCGACCCAAGGCCCGCGCCCGACCCCGGCGCCGCGGCCCACCCCGCCCCCGCACCCACCACCGACCACCACATCCGCCACCACCTGCGCGAAAAGATCATGGGCGGCCGGCTCCTGTGGGCCGTGAACGCCTCCGCCCCGCTGAGCGCGGAGACGACGGCGTTCGTCGAGAGCTGTCTGCACGTCCGGCTGCTCGACGGGTACGGATCGACGGAGGCCGGGATCGTCTTCCTCGACGGCCGCGTCCTGTCCCCGCCGGTGACCGGCCACAAGCTGGCCGACGTGCCCGAGCTGGGCTACTTCGCCACCGACTCCCCGTACCCCAGGGGCGAGCTGCTGGTCCGGTCCGAGCGGCTCGTTCCGGGCTACTTCCGGCGCCCGGACGCCACCGCCGAGGTCTTCGACGAGGACGGCTACTACCGTACGGGCGACATCATGGCCCGCGTCGGCCCCGGCGAGCTTAGGTACGTGGACCGCCGCGCGAACGTACTCAAGCTGTCGCAGGGCGAGTTCGTGACGGTCTCCCGCCTGGAGGCGCTCTTCCACGCCGCTCCGGGCGTCCGGCAGGTCTTCCTGTACGGCAACAGCGCCCGCGCCCATCTGCTCGCCGTCGTCGTCCCCACGCGGGACGTCCTCGACGGCGCCGACGGGGACGTCCGGCGCGTACGGACGCTGCTGCGCGAATCCCTGCGGGGCCTCGCGGCCGAGGCGGGGCTCGACGCGTACGAGGTGCCCCGGGACGTCCTGGTGGAGACCGAGCCGTTCAGCCAGGAGAACGGCCTGCTCTCCGCCGTGCGCAAGCCGCTGCGACCGGCCCTGACCAAGCGGTACGGCGAGCGACTCGAAGCGCTGTACGCCGAGCTGGCCGACCGCGAGGCCACCGAACTGCGGGCCCTGCGCCGCACCGGCGGCGACCCCGGCCGGCCGGTCCTGGACACCGTGCTGCGCACGGTCCGGGCGCTCCTCGGGCAGGAGGACGCGGCCGTGGAGCCCGGCACGCGCTTCCTGGAACACGGCGGTGACAGCCTCACCGCGCTGACGTTCTCACAGACGCTGAAGGAGGTCTTCCACGTCGACGTGCCCGTGGACGTCGTCATCAGTCCGGTCAACACGCTGCGGGAAGTGGCCGCGCACATCGAGCGGGCGCTCGCCCAGGAGCACCGCCGCCCCACCGCCGACAGCGTGCACGGCCCCGGCTCGACCCGGCTCGACGCGGGCGATCTGCGGCTGGACGCGTTCCTCGGCGCGGAGGCCCTCGCGCGGGCCGCCGAGCGGCCGGCCGGTCCGCTGCCCGGGGCCAGGACCGTCCTGCTGACCGGCGCCAACGGCTACCTCGGCCGCTTCCTGTGCCTGGAGTGGCTGGAGCGGCTGGCCGAGCGCGACGGCACGCTGGTGTGCGTCGTGCGCGGCGCGTCGGCCGAGGCGGCCCGGGCCCGGCTCGACGCGGCCTTCGACAGCGGCGACCCGGAACTCGTCGAGCGCTACCGCAGGGCCGCCGCCGGACGCCTCCAGGTGGTCCCCGGCGACATCGGGGAACCGGACCTCGGGCTCGACGCGGCGACCTGGCGGCGGCTGGCCGACACCGTGGACCTGATCGTCCACCCGGCGGCCCAGGTCAACCACGTCCTGCCGTACGGCCAGTTGTTCGGCCCCAACGTACGGGGAACGGCCGAGCTGATCCGGCTCGCGGTCACCTCCCGGATCAAGCAGTTCACCTACCTGTCGACGGTCGCCGTCGTCTTCGGCAACGCGGCGGCGGCCGACGAGTCCGCCGACATCCGCACCGCCTGCGCGACGCGCGACCTCCGGGGCGAGTACGCCGACGGTTACGCGGCGGCCAAATGGGCCGGCGAGGTGCTGCTGCGCGAGGCGCACGACACGTTCGGCCTGCCGGTCACCGTCCTGCGCTCGAACCTGATCCTCGCGCACCCGCGCCACACCGGTCAGCTCAACGTCTCCGACGTCTTCACCCGCCTCGTGCTGAGCCTCCTGGCCACCGGGATCGCCCCCGGCAGCTTCTACGCCCAAGACACCGCAGAGGCCGCCGCACACAGCGCCGCCGCACACTACGACGCGCTCCCCGTGGACTTCACCGCCTGGGCCGTCACCGCGCTGGGCGACGCCGTGCGGGAGGGCTTCCGGACGTACAACGTGGTCAACCCGCACGAGGACGGCATCTCGCTGGACACGGTCGTCGACTGGCTGGCGGCGACGGGCCACCCCCTGACGAGGGTGGAGGACCACACCGAGTGGCTCACCCGCTTCGAAACAGCCCTGAAGAGCCTGCCCGACCGCCAGAAGCAGCACTCACTGCTCCCGTTGCTGCACGCCTTCACCACCCCGGAACAGCCCCACAACGGCTCCGCCCTCCCGTCGCCCCGCTTCCGCGCGGCGGTGCGGGCGGCGTCCCCGGACGGCGAACACACCATCCCCCACCTGTCACAGGCCCTGATCGGCAGGTACGTGACGGAACTGCGGGGGCGGGGCCTGGTGTGAGCCCGTGACCCACACGGACCCGCAGGAATGCCCGAGCCAGGGGGAGGACGTCTCGTCGGGCTACCGGCTACCCGGCCGTGGACCGCAGGTCGACGTCGTGGCGGTCGGAGGCGACGACGGACGGCAGGGGCAGGCCGCCGCGGCCGTCCAGCTGGACGAGGGTGGCGTCGACCTCGGCCGGGCCGGGCGTCACGCGGCCCCCGAAGCCCGGCCTGTCGTGGTTGGTCCAGGTGTGCTCGGCGCCGTCGCAGTTGGCCGCCGTCCCGCCGATGCCGTACCGGACGTTGCCGACCCGGACGCTGCTGGAGATGAAGACCGGGCCGGGGGCCGTGAGGGTGCAGCGGTAGGTGCCGGAGAGGGTGACGGTCCCGTCCGGGGCCACGGTCCCGACGGTGTCGGCGGTCACGGCCCCGGATCCGGCGGCGACGGCCGGACCGGTCAGCGCCAGCAGGACTCCGGCAACCACAGCGGCCCCACCGGCGACAAGGCTTCCTCGCACCAGCAATCCCCTTCCACCACACGCCCGAAAGGTGCGGGCGGCCCCCGCACACACGTATCAGCGTGACCTCTAACGCCACTTCCCTCGGGTGGTTACGGGGGTAATGAGAGGCAATCGGGTGATTTGCCCGCAGGGGGTGCTCGACCGGACCCCCGCCGGGTGGGTGTGCCACGGCCACCCGCCCCGGGCCGTCCGCGCCTACGTTGATACGCATGCACACGAACCGGCTGAGTGAGTTCCTGCGGGCCCGGCGCGCGTTGGTGCGGCCCGAGGACCACGCGATGCCCGCGGGGGCGCGCCGTACCCCCGGGCTGCGGCGCGAGGAGATCGCGGTGCTCGCGGGGGTGAGCACCGACTACTACGTACGGCTGGAGCAGGGGCGCGAGCGCAATCCCTCGCCGCAGGTCCTGCGGGCCCTCGCGGGCGCCCTGCTGCTGGGCGACGAGGAGGCCGCCTATCTGCGCGGACTGGTCGATCCGCCGCACCCCGGGCGTTCCGGGCCCGCCAGGGAGTACGCGGGTCCGCAGCTGGTGGCCCTGCTGGACGCGTGGGCGGACACCCCGGCCCTGCTCTACGGCCGCCACCTCGACCTGCTCGCCGTGAACTCCCTCGGCGAGGCCCTCTTCTCGTGGCTCGGCAGCGACACCAGCCTGATCACGGCGATGTTCCTCAACCCGGCCGCCCGCGACTTCTACCGGGACTGGCCCGTCGTCGCCCAGGGGTGCGTGGCCGCGCTCCGGGCCGCCAACCCCGCTCCGGACGACCAGCGGCTGCGGGAGCTGGTGGGTGAACTGGCCGTGCGCAGCCCCGACTTCGCCCGTATGTGGGCGCGCCACGAGGTCCGGGCCAAGACGGCCTCGGCCAAGCGCTTCCACCACCGGCTGGCCGGCGACCTCACCCTCGGCTTCGAGACCTTCTCCGTCAACAGTGCGCCCGGCCAGCACCTCGTCGTCTACCGCGCCGAGCCCGGCACCGCCGCCGAGCGGTCGCTGAACCTGCTCGCCGACGCGCCCTACGCCGATTTCCCGTTCACGGACGACCCTTCCAGCTGAGGCCCCCACTGAGCCCCCTCCGCTGAGGCCCCTTCTGGTGGGCCCCTCTCCGCTGATTCGCCGTTCGCCGGTTCGCCCGGCATCCCGACCGAAGGACACACCTCGTATGAGCACCCCTGCCCCTGACACCGGCACGCCTGTCGACCAGTCCGCCGACCAGTTCGCCGACCGGTCGGCCGACCCCGCCGCCGAACGGTCCGCCGACGGATCCGCCGATCTGCCCGTCTGGTTCATCACCGGCTGCTCCTCCGGCCTGGGCCGGGCGCTGGCCGGTGCCGTGCTGGAGCGCGGCTGGCGGGCGGTGGTCACCGCCCGGGACCCGCGCGCCGTCGCCGACCTGGTCCGCGGCCACGGCGAACGCGCCCTCGCCCTGCCCCTCGACGTCACCGACCCCCGGCAGATCGCCGCCGCGGTCACCCGGGCACAGACCGTCCTCGGGCGGATCGACGTCCTGGTCAACAACGCCGGTCACGGGTATCTGGCCGCCGTCGAGGAGGGCGAGGACGACGAGGTGCGCGCGCTGTTCGACGCCAACGTCTTCGGCCTGGCCGACACCACCAAGGCCGTCCTGCCGGGCATGCGGGACCGCCGCGCCGGCCACATCGTGAACGTCTCCTCGCTCGGCGGGCTGCTCGGCTTCGGCGCCACCGGCTACTACCACGCGACCAAGTTCGCGGTGGAAGGGCTCTCGGAGGCGCTCGCCGCCGAGGTCGCCCCGCTGGGCATCAAGGTGACGATCGTCGAGCCCGCGGCCTTCCGCACGAACTGGTCCGGGCCCTCCATGCGCCAGTCCGCCACCACCATCGGCGACTACGCGTCCACCGCGGGCGCCCGCCGTACCGGCACCCTGGCCACCTACGGCCACCAGCCCGGGGACCCGGAGCGGGCCGCGCGGGCCGTCATCGGCGCGGTCACCCACGAACGCCCGCCGCTGCGCCTGCTGCTGGGCCGGGCCGCGTACGACCTCGCCACCGCCAAGCTCGACACCCTCAAGTCGGGCTTCGAGGAGTGGCGGGAGGTCACTCTCGGCGCCGACTTCCCCGCGGAGCGGGCCGCGGGCTGACGGAGGTTGGCCGGGGGCGGTCGGCGGTCGGCCGCGCACACGGTGGGTCCCGTGCCCGCGGGCACCGCTACTCCGCGGTGTGGGTGGGGTAGACCTGCACGTCGGTGTAGGCGCCCTTGATCGCGCCCGCGCCCGAGGGCCACTTCAGGTTCGCGGTGTGGGTCTCGTTCGGGGGCGTGACCAGGATGTTGGTCGGGGACGCGAGGCTCTTGCCGCTCGGGTCGATCGTGTAGGCGAGGTCGAAGACGGCGGCCTCGCCGGGCTTCAGGGTGGTGATGCGCGGCTGGGCGCTGCCGCGCTCGACGGGGTTCGAGGTGTGGTCGGCGTCCTTGATGTCGACGCCCGCGAAACCGGTGGCCGAGCAGGTGGCCGCACCCCGGTTGACCATGGTGACGTTGATCCTGCCCTCGGTCTTGCCGGCCGCGGCGTACCGGGCGGAGATGGCCAGGTTCGCCGTCTTGCAGAAGGTGACCTTGCCGCCGGACTGGCCCTTGCCCGTGGTCTTCGCCGAACCGTTGGAGGCGGCCTGGGCCCCGCCGTTCCCGCCGGATCCTGTCGTACCGTCGCCCGCCTGCGCGCCCCCGGAGCCCGCGCCGCCCTGCGACTGCGCGCCGCCGTCGGCCGCCGGGGCGGCGGGGGTGCCGTTGGCGGACGTGTCCTTCGCGGAGCCGGACCCGGAGCCGGAGTCGTCGCCGCCGCAGGCGGTGAGCGAGAGGGCGGCGGCGAGGCCGATGGCGGCGAGTGCGGCGGTGCGGGTGTACGTCACGGTGTTCCCCCAGAAGTGGCTCTGTGCGTGCGGTCTGAAGTATTTGTATCTCGCACCGAGTCACAGGGGGTCGTCCGCCACGTCTTCGTTCTGTCACAGGCGGGTTGCCCGTTCGGACCGCGTGTGGTTGCCCGAACGGGCAATCAGATCAAGGGAGTTGAGCGGTCGGGCCCGGTCGTTCCAGCTCGCACAGCTTCGCGAGATCGGGGCCGCAGGCGACGAGGAGGTAGAACGGCCGGGCGGCTTCGGCGGCGTCCCGGAGGGAGTCGAAGCCCCGGTCCAGGGCGTGGAAGTCCGCGTCCGCCTCCGTGCTGCCCCACAGGCCGGTCAGCAGCCGCATGATCGGGGCCGGTGACAGCTGGGCGCAGGAGTACGCGGGATCCCGGCGGGTCCGCTCCACCTCCACCTCGTACGACGCCTGGGCGATCTCCGCCGCGTACGCGAATCCCGGGGTCTGCTGGAAGCGGTCGAGGAGCGGCCCGTCCGGGAGGACGCCGGGGGCGGTGCGGAAGCTGCGGGTGAGGAACCGCTCCAGCTTCTCCTGCCGGGTGCTGCGGGTCAGCTCGTCCGGGGCGAGCCAGCGGTCCAGGAAGCCGAGGTCGCCGGGCCGGTCGCCGTCGAGGCGGTAGACGCCCCGGTGCACGCCGTGCGCGAGCGCGGTCGCCGCCGGGTCCTCTGCCGCGGCGGACGGCCCGCACGACCCGGCGCACTCCCGGGCGATCCAGCGCAGCCGCTCCCGTCGCAGGAGGGCGGGGTAGTCGGCCGCGAACAGCTGCAGCACCCGCAGGGCCTCCAGGTCGCCCGGGCCGGAGGCGGAGGCGGCCGTGTCCCCGGGGCGGTGGGGCCGCCTGGCGGCGAGCTCCCAGGTGACGAGGTGCGTGGTGCGGTTCACCTGTGGGCGCGGGAGCGTCGGCGCCGGTTCGCGCATGAGGTCGATCAGCCTGAGCGCGTCGGCCCGTTTGACGTCCACGGCGTGGCGCGCGCAGTACGCGCCGAGCCCGGCGAGGTCCTGGCGCGACATGCCGACGCGGTCGGCCAGTTCGGGCAGCATCCGGTAGTCGCGGCGCGCGTACGGGACGGCTGCGAGGGCCTTGACGATCAGCTGTGCTCCCGCGCCGTCGCACACCCCCTCGCGCACCGCCGCCGCCAGCGTCGCCCGCATGTTGACCAGCGGCTCGGACATCGCCCGGTAGCCGCTCTCGGGCGGACCGTGCCGCAGGGCCACCTCGTCGTCGGCGTCGATGCGCCCCGCGCGGTAGTCCTCGTAGACGTCCCCCACGCCCCGCATCCCGTACGCGTCGAGTTCGGCGGCCCGCAGCGCGCCCATGCTGGAGGAGCCGAGCACCCGTACCCCGCGTGCCATGACGGCGAGGATCTCCTTGTGCCGCACCGGCCGTTGCTGGTGGAAGTAGCCGTCGACGATCCCGACGACGTCCCCTTCCCGCAAGGGCAGCCGGAGCAGGTCCTCGGCGGCGACGGGCGGCAGGATCCGGATCCCCGGAAGGCCGGTGACGTCCGGGAGGGTGGGGCCGAGGAACAGGTGGAGCTGCGTCATGGCGGTCTCGCTCACAGGGGGAAGGTCAGGCCGGGGCAGAGGACATGGACCACGGGAATCCCCAGGTCCGCACGGGTGTGGTCGACGACGAGCGGGGAGCGGCCGGTGGCGTCGAGGACTCTCGCGCAGAGCTCGTCGATCTCTTGGCGCAGGTCGACGACGGCGCGCGACTCGACCTTCTCGAAGTCGACGAGCGCCATGTGCTCACCGGGCCCGGCGGCGGGTTCGACCACCGTCGGCCCGCCGGGTCCCGCCATGGCGCGCCGGATGTCCCGGTACTCGTGCTCCTGGAGGTCGTCGCGTGATCCGGCGATGTAGGAGACGCGTACCTGCGCGGCTTCGGTGAGGGCCCGGCACAGTGCGACGTCCCGGTCCAGATGGCAGCCGAAGCCGTTGCGGGGCGAGGGGAAGCTCTCGTTCCAGACCGTGGCGCTGAAGGCGGGGACGCCCAGCGGCGAGGGCAGGGCGCCGATGACCACCTTCACCCCCGCCGCGCGGTACCGGTCGAGCAGGTCGCGGCTGTGGCCGTGCACCGTTTCGGGGTCCACGACCGACCAGGGGTCCGTTCCGAGCCGGGCCAGGGTGTCCCGCTCGATCACTTCGTACAGGGCGTGCAGGGTCGCCTCGTCCCGGGTGTTGCCGCTCGCCAGCCCGTTGGTGGTGCCCCGGAACACCGGCGGCTGCCAGCGGTCGGCGACCCGCAGGTCGATGGTGAGGCTGTCCAGCGGTACGAACGTGTCCGCCCCGTCGCTCAGCCGCCGCGCCCGGCGCAGGGCGACGCGGCTCGTGGGATCGAGGCAGTGGCGCGGGTGCAGGGTGAGCTCGTCCAGCCGGTAGCCCAGCTCGGGGGAGACCTCCCGCGCGGTCGCCACCCGGTCGGGGCGCACATCGAGGTGCTCGCCGTGCCAGCGTTCGATCGCCTCCATCGCGCCGGAGACCTTCGCCGATATCCGGTCGAGCCCTTTTCCCTGATAGACCGAGAGATAACGGCCGTTGGGGCGGATCGCCTGGTACACCGGTATGCCGATGTCGTCCAGCCAGGTGATGTCGGCGACACGGGTGATGCCGAAGGCGGGGAGCAGCGGGGCGATCCGCTCCCAGGTCCGCTCCGGCGGGCATACGCGGTGCGTGCCCGTGAAATAGCTCTTCTGCCCGTTCATGGATGGGTTCCTGACTCCTGTTGCTCCTCGGCGCTCCTCCGACTCCGCCTCCCCGGTACGGGGGTCCGCCCGGGCCCGGCGACGACCGGGCATGGCGGACCCCGCACCGGATCGGATCGCGCCGCGTCAGATGGCGGTCGACGAGGTGGTGACCGTCGTCAGCGTGATGGTGGTGGGGATCGCGTTGTTCTCGGTCTCGGCCTTGGCGTCCATGGCCTGCAGCTTGAGGATTTCCATGAGCGTTCTCCTGTTCAGACGGCGGTGCTGGTGGGAGGGGTGGTGGTGATGGTCACGCCGAGGACGACGGCGGGGTCCTCCTCGGTCTCGGCCTTGGCGTCCATGGCCTGGAGCTTGAGGATTTCCACGGAATTCCTTCCTTTCCGCTGTGGTTCACAGCCGCGGTTCAGATGATGGTGGAGATGGTCGTCACGGTGACGACGGTGCTCACGCCGGTACCGGCCGCGTAGCTCTCCTCGGTCTCGGCCTTGGCGTCCATGGCCTGGAGCTTGAGGATTTCCACGGCGTTCCCCCTGTTCGGATCGGTGGGACGGATCAGATGATGGTGACGACGGTCGTGACCGTGACGGCGCTGGTCGTGTGATGGACGGCAGCATGGTCTTCGTCGACGTCGACCGCTGCCTCCAGGGCCTGGAGCTTGAGGATCTCCATCAGCTGGTACCTCCTTTCGGATGTGGCGGGGTGGCCCGGGACGCGGATCGGCCCGGGAAGCCTCGATGGGGGGCGGGCGGCCTCAGCCGGCGAGCAGCGGGGCCAGCAGGTCCACACCCAGGCGGGAGCTCTCCAGGGAGAGGAGGACGCCCGCGCTGCCGCTCGCGAAGTCCATGGACAGGCGCATGAGGTTGTCGCCGGGGAAGGCGGCGCCGTCGTGGCAGGGAACGGCATAGCGCCACAGGTCGCCGGTCCGCTCGGTGACGGCGTCGCGGTCGGCGGGGTCGTTCAGGCGGGCCAGGGTGTAGGTCTGGCCCGCCAGCCCGTTGAGGAACCCGGGTGCGATCGCCAGTGGGGTCCGCGCGGCGGCACGGCACCGGTCGAGCGCTGCGGCGAGTTCGTCGTCGTGGCGGTGGGTGAGAAAGGCGCGCAGCGCGCGGGCGGTGCCGCAGGCGCCCGTGGCGAAGGAGACGGACCCCGGGGTGCCGTCCGCCGCCAGGAGCCCGGCGTTGTGTACGTCGGAGCGCAGGGCCCGGGCCGCGAGGTCGAGCAGGTGCGCCTCGCCCGTGACCCCGTACAGGCTGGTCAGGAAGAGGGCGGCGCCCGCGCTTCCGGCGGTCGGGCCGGACCCTTGGGGGAGGCGGTCGGTGAGGTCGGCGGCGACGGAGGCGGCGATGTCCCGTGCGGCGTCGAGGTGTCCGGGCTCCCCGCGGCGGGTGTGGAAGCCGATCAGGGAGAGCCCGGCGCCGGGCAGCCCCGTCAACAGGCCGAGCCCGTGCGGCCGTTGGCGGACGGCCCGGGCGAGGAGCGCGTCGGCGGCGTCGTGGTGGCCGAGGAGGTCGAGGACGGTGGCGGTGCCGTGCAGCCCGTCGAACAGGCCGCTGGTGCCGGCGCGCGGGGGCCGCTCGACGGCCCGCAGGAGCCAGTCGGTCCACGCGCCGTCGACGGGTTGGCCGGTGGCGTGCAGGGCGTAGAGGACGCCCGCGGCGCCGTACTGGACGCCGGTGCCGCCGCCGGGCGCGGTGCTGCCGGGTGAGCCGGGGAAGAGCCGGTCGTCGCGGTCCGGCGTCGCCGACGCGGCGATGGCGGTGGCGATCAGCCGTGCGCGGTCCTCGGGCGGCACGTCGGCGAGCGGGTGCGGCCGTGCCTCGTGGCCGCGGGCCCTGGCCAGATGCCGTGCGGCCCGGTGCGCGTAGCCGTCTGGCAGGGGGAAGTGCCGGTGGGCCCATGCGGCGAGTTGCGCGGGCTTGTCCGCGTCCAGCGGGCACAGGGCGAGCAGCGGCGCGAACAGGTTCAGCTTCAGCGCGTTCAGGGCGTGGGTGTCGACGTCGGTTCCGCGGGTGTGCCGCGGCGCGGCGAACCCCGCCGCGCCGTGCAGCCCCGTACGGGCCTCTCCCCTGCGGTACGCGGCCTCGGCGTCGATCAGCGTGATGCGGCCGTCGGGGCGCACGAGGACGTTGTTGCTGTGGACGTCACCGAAGACGTACCCCCGGGTGTGGACCGCGGCCAGTGCCCGCTCGACCTGTCCGGCGATGTCCAGCGCCCATGCGGTGTGGGCCCGCAGGTCCTCGGCGGCGGCGTCGGGCCTGCGCAGCGGGTGGCGGGAGAGGACGGCTTCGGTCAGGGTCTGGCCCTCCACGTACTCCTGGGCCAGGAAGTGGTGCTCCCACAGCACGTGGTAGCCGTACACCCGGGGCACGACGCCGGTGGGGGCGAGGGCGGCGAGCACGTCGTGTTCGCGCCGCAGCCGGGTGACGGCGTCCTCGCCCAGCCCGTCGGTGCCGGCGAGCGGGCGCGCCTCCTTCAGCACCACCTTGTCCCCGGTGGCGGGATCGGTGGCCAGGTACACACCGCCGCCGTTGGAGAACTGCAGCGGTTCCACGTCCGTGTACGGCATGTCCACATGGGTGGTCCGGGCGAACTCCTTGATGCGCTCGGAGACGAACACCGGCACGTCGACCCAGTCGGGTATCTCGAAGGCGGCGGTGCGCCGGTCGGGCACGAGCGTGCCGTCGGGCGCGGCGATCGCCATGACGGGCCTGCCGTCCCCGCCGGTGGTCCACCGCTCGGCGAACCCTCCGTACCGCAGGAAGACGGGGCTGGTGTCGTTCCAGCGCAGGTCCGACAGGACGTACGGGCCCTCGAACCCGTCCAGGGCCCGTGCCAGTTCGCCCAGCAGGTCCTTCAGGTCGGCCTCGTCGGTGGGGTACAGGGCCAGGAACTTGCCCGCCGAACCCCGGTGCGCGTACTTGGAGCCGAACGCGCCCAGCAGCGCGCGGCTGCGCAGGTACTTGAAGTCCGTCCGCCGTCCGGCACAGATCGCCGCGGTCAGGTCGAGGATCCGCTGGGCGTTGTCCGGCGTCGCCGAGACGTGCACCTTCCAGCCCTGGGCGGGCAGCGGCCTGCCGTAGGTGACCCGGGTCCAGACGTCGTGCCCCGTGGTGAGGCGGCCGTCGCCGGTCCCGGGCGCGGCCCACCGGCTCTCCGCGTCGCCGACGCGCTCGGGCGAGTCGTAGAACAGCGGGTGCGCGAGAGCGTGCAGATCGAATCCGGTGAGTCCCACAGGATGTGCTCCTTGCGGATGGCGGCGGCGGTGGCCGGGGCGGCGGAAGCAATCCTGCGCCGCGCGCACAAAAGGGAAAATCCGCGATTACCCGGTCCCGGTCGTCCGGTCCCGGGTTCGCGCCTCATGGAGGTGCCGGGTGCGTGGGCCGCGTGAGGCGCCGGGCGCGTACGCCGTGGGGGTGCCGGGCTTGCGGCTTCGTGGAGCGAACGGGGGCCCCGCGGGCGGGTGTTGGGCGCGTGAGGGCCGTGCTCCAGGCCGTTCCCTGACCAGGCGCCGCAGTGCTGCCCCATGCGCGGGCCGCGCGACGGGGCGGGTGGGGGCCGGGGCGCCGTCCGGGGAACCGGGGAGCCGGGGACCCGGGAGGTCTCGGGGCGGTGGTCACCCGGGCTGATGCTCACGGGCGGCCACGCCGGTGCCCGTGGGCCGGTGGTCATCGGGGCCGGTGCTCACGGGCGGCGGTCACGCGGGCTGATGCCCGAGGGATGCCCGCCACCCACCCCGCCCCTCAGAGCCGGTGGTCGTCCACCGCGTACGCGGACGTGTGGAGCGTCGCGTCCGGGGCCAGGCGGGCCAGGACCGGGCGGTTGGCGGCGTCCGTCGCCAGGGACGCCGCGCCGACCACGGCGCCGGGGACGGTGCTCCACTGCGGGGCGCGGCCGGTGCCGAGGGTGGCCAGGCTCGTACCGCCGTCGTTGTTGCGGGCGGCCAGCAGCACCCCGCCGGGTATGGAGTGCAGGGCGAGCGGGCCGTAGCCGCGGCTGCCCAGGTCGATGTGTTCGTCGCGCCACGCACCGCCGCCGGCCGGGAGGGCGCGCACGAGCAGACGGGCGGTCCTGGCCTCGCGGTAGGCGAGCAGGAGCGAACCGTCGGGCCGCGCCAGCGCGGTCGGCGGGTCGGCCGGGGCGGGCAGGCCGGTGGGGACGAGGACGAGCGGCCCGTTCGGACCCTGCTGCGCCCAGTGGTGCACGGTGAGGTGGCCGGCGCCGAAGACGTGCACGGCTCCCTTGGCGTCGGTGACGGCGCTCAGCCCTTCCTGGACCTCGCCGCCGCCCAGGTTCGTCCAGTCGCTCCAGGTGCCGTTGGGCGCCTGCTTGCGTACGGAGACGGCCTTGGCCCAGTTGCGTACGAACAGCCAGGTGGTGCCGTCGGCGCCGCGGGTCACGACGGGGCCGCCGACCCGGCGGCCGTGGTCGGGGTCGCGGTCGGGGGCGCCCAGCGAGGACCAGGCGCGGAACTGCGCGCCCTTGCGCGGCTGTTCCGTGGTGACGATCTCGCGGCGGTTGTTCCCCGGGCCGGGGCCGAGGGCGACGACGCGCTCGGCGAACAGCTGCCAGCGGCCGTCCTTCGTCAGCGAGGCCGTCAGCCCCGGCAGCAGTCCCGTGCCGGGCAGCAGCTTGGGGGCCGTCCACTGTCCGCTGCCGCGTGCGGTCTCCTGCCACATCGCGGCCTGCCCGCCGAGGACGGCGAACGCGGTGAGCCGCCCGTCGGGGGCCTGCCGCAGCTGCGGGGCGGCGGTCGGGTAGCGCAGCGAGGTGCGCTGGAGCCAGCCGGTGCCGTACGAGCGGTCGCGGCCGACGTCGTAGTCGCCGCAGCCGCCGAACAGCTTGGCGTCGCACCCCTTGGGCGAGCCCCCGTAGGCGTTGAGGACGTCGGCCTTGTGGCGGACCAGCTGCGCGGGCAGGGCCTGCGGCCAGCGCTCGTTGTAGTAGCCGCGGAAGGCGGTGACGGCGTGCGGGGCGCGGTAGCGCTGGAGCGCGGCGTAGGTGAACAGCGCCGTGGCCGTGTGGTCGGGGTGGTCGGAGTAGCCGCGCTGGTCGTGGTGGGCGCGGTGCTTGGCGTCGCGGATCTGCATGTCCGGGTCCGGGTCCATGGTGCGCACGAGCGTGGGCCGGTAGCTGTTCAGGAGGTACGTCAGCGCGTCTATCAGCCCGCCGCGGCTCACCTTGTGCGACGCCTGGACGGGGGAGCCGGTGCCGACCAGCGTCCGCGTGAGGATCCGGGGGTCGTTCCACAGCCGCTGAAGATCACGGTTGGCGGCCCGGCCGGGGAGCGCCGCGTGCTGGGCCACGCCGAGGAAGACGAGCCGTATGCCGGGGTGGTTGCTGAGGGCGTCCACCTCTACGGGCGTGCCGTCGGGCAGCGCGGTGGCCTGCCGCGTCCAGGGCGCCTTGGTGTCACCGGTCGCCATCAGCGCGTACGCCTGGCGCAGGCCCTGTCGGCGGGCACCGGCGTAGTCGGCGACATTGGGCTTGGGGGCCTTGCGGCCGGGAACCTTGTTGACGCCCTCGGCCTCGCCGCTGGTCACGTAGACGCTGACGAGCTGGTCGTTGGCGTCTATGGACTGCTGGAGCTCGGGGTTCATGAAGTACAGGTCGTCGTCCGGGTGGGCCACTATCTGCATGACCCGGACCCCGCTCGCACCGTCCTGGGCGGCCTGCACCGTGCCGCGCTTGTTGACCGGCGCGGCGGCGAGCGAGGACGGACCGGGAGTGCAGCCCGATATCGCGGCGGTCAGAGCGAGGAGACCGACGGCGAGGGCGCGGCGAGCGGGCAGTGGCGGCACGGGAGGTCTTTCACGGGTCGGCGGGCAGGCTTACGGGCGGTGCGCCGCCGCGCACGACTCCGGGACTTCCGGAGAGGCGCACATGGGCGGTGCGGCGGTCTGCCCGAGGCGCAGCACGGCGTGTCCCGGGCCGGCGGAGTACTGCTGGTCGAGCCGATCGGGTGGCGCTGGGTGCGAGCGACGTGGTGACGCTATAAAGCGCGCACGTAGGTGATCCATCGGCCATGTAACAGTTGTCCGGCTGCTGCCATGCGAAGTGGTTAAGGCGGGGGGTTGGGGGTGGTGTTGGGGGGTGGGGACGCGTGCGCGCCTCCGGGAACCCAAGCGAATACCGGACATAGTGGGTCACTTCGGGCGTGAGGTCTGACGGTGACGGCCGAGATGCTCCGGCGATCCGGGCGATCCGGGCGACCGCTCCCGAGCCTCCCCCTCTGCGCGGAGAGCGTCCCGGCGCGGGCCGCGAAGCGCCGCGCGCCGACCTGGACCCGGGCCGCCGGCCGGGCCGCGGTGCAGAGGTGCCGAAGGACGGGGCGCGCCCTCGGCGCCGCCGAACCGGCGCCGGACCGGAGTCACTGTTCCTTCTGGTGGGGGTGGACGGGCCACCGGCGGGCGGGTTTGGCGCAGGCGCGGGGGATGGTCTAGGCGCTGTTTCTTGGATCATGTTCGGAGCCAGATGGTGAGGGCTGCGAGGGTGATGGTGCCGAGGTAGATGTAGGCCCGTTTCTCGTAGCGTGTGGCGACGGCACGGAAGCCCTTGAGCCGGTTGATGGCACGTTCGACGGTGTTGCGTTTCTTGTAACGCTCGCTGTCGAAGCCGGTGGGACGGCCGCCCCGGGAGCCTCGGTTGTGCCGGTGACGCTGCTGGTCAAGACGTTCGGGGATGGTGTGGCGGATCCCGCGTCGTCGCAGGTAGCGGCGGTTCTTGCGGGAGGTGTAGGCCTTGTCCGCCAGGACACGGTCGGGCCGGGTGCGGGGTAGCCAACTCCGATACGGGGCACGGACAACCGCTCCAGCACACGCTCGAGTTGTGGGCCGTCACCGTAGTGACCAGGTGTCAGGACGAGACAGAGGGGCCGGCAGCGTCCGTCGGCGGCGAGGTGGACTTTGGTGGTGAAACCCCCGCGGGAACGTCCCAGGCACTCGCCGATCTGACCACCTCCTCCAGCCGGACGGCCAGTTTCCGAAGAACCGGATCGACCTGATTCGTCCCCGACGCGACCCCCTTTTGAGGAATCACAACGGGCGGCTCCTTCTTCGCACCGGCAGCATGCTGGTGAGCCCGCACCGTGGTGGAGTCCACCGACACGTCCCAGTCGATCCGCCCTTCGGCGTCCTCCGCAGCCTGCACCTTCGACAGCAGCATCGTCCACGTCCCATCCGCTGACCAGCGGCGATGACGTTTATAAACCGTCTCCCACGGCCCGAACCGCTCAGGCAGATCCCGCCACTGCACACCCGTCCGCACCCGGTACAACACCCCGTTGATCACCCGACGGTGATCACTCCACCGACCCCCACGAGCACCACCACGAGGCAAGAACGCCTCCAGCCGATCCCACTCCGCATTCGTCAGATCCCCACGACCCATACAGCCAGCGTGACCCCAACACCCCACACCTGTCAGGAGATCCAAGAAACAGCGCCTAGATTGGATCTTGTTGAGCTTGCAGTCGCCAACTGGGCAGCTGCGGGCCCGGCGTTGGTGGTCCAAGGAAAGGCGCCCCACTTCCTGTGGGGAGATGCAAGTGCAAGGCTTGCCCAGCGCTCTTTGACCGAGGGTCCTGGTCTCCGTACGGGAGACCAGGACCCTTTGTCGTTCCGGCGGTCGTCTTTCCGTGCGGACCTGTCGACCTGTCAGCTCTGCTGGAGTGGTGCGGACGCGTGCCGTACGGGCGCGGGGCGGTGTGCGCACCCGGGCCCGCGCGATACTCGGCTGCGAGCGAGCCGCCCCGCTCATAGGATCAACGTCCGGGGCGCCGACGCCGCGCCCCGCCGGCGGTCTGGCGCTCAGGTGGCACTCGGTCGGCACACAACGGACCGAGGACGCGTGGCGCGATGAGCAGCCGACTTTCCGCAATCTCCTTCGAGGCGCACCAGCCCGGGCGCCTGGCGGACTTCTGGTCCGGCGTCCTGGGCCTGGAGCGAGCCGACGACGCGCACGGCGGCATCGCCCTGCTGTCCGGGAACGACGCCGGATACCGCCTCCGCTTCCGTCCCTCCCAGAAGCAGAAGACCGCCCAGAACCGGCTGCACTTCGACCTGACCAGCTCCTCCCCGGAGGACCAGCGGGAGACCGTGGCCCGGGCGCTCGCACTGGGCGCGCACCACGCCGACGTCGGCCAGGGACCGGACGCCTCCCACGTGGTGCTCGCCGACCCCGAGGGCAACGAGTTCTGCGTCATCGAGCCGGGCAACGACTTCCTCGCGGGCTGCGGCCTCGCCGGAGCGCTGGCGTGCGACGGTTCGCAGGCCGTGGGCTACTTCTGGAGCGAGGCGCTGGGCTGGCCGCTGGTCTGGGACCAGGACGAGGAGACCGCCATCCAGTCGCCGGACGGCGGCACGAAGATCACGTGGGGCGGACCGCCGTGCATGCCGGACCCCGGCAAGGACCTGCACTTCGACCTCGTACCGGACGAAGACCAGGAGGCGGAGGTCGAGCGCCTGCTCGCGCTCGGGGCGAAGCGCCTCGGCCCCGAGCGCGACGGCGAGGGCGCGGTGACGCTGGCCGACCCCGATGGGAACGAGTTCCGGGTGCTCCGGCCGAACGGGTCCGGCGGCTGACGCGTACGGCGGGCTCCGGGCGGGCGGTGGGCGGAAGCCGCGGCGACGGGAGCAGCAGGGCCGAAGGCTGGGCGAGCGGTGCGAGGGCCCACCGCATATGCGGCACTGACGACCCATCAGGGCGCGCAAATGTACACCATATGGGTCAGCTAGGCTGGCACATGCCGCAACTTGTCGGTGCGGCACGACAGGACGAGCAGGGGGACTTGACCATGGCGATCGAGGTTTCCGTACCGGACGAGGACGCGCGCGTCGCGGGGCTGGTGGCGGCGCAGGAGAAGGCGATCGCGCTGTTCGCCGAGGTGGAGGCGCGTGGCCTGGTCGCGCCGGGGGTCGGGGAGCGGGAGGCGAGCGACCGCATCCGGGACCTGGCCAACGAGATGTTCGGCACCACCAAGCACTGGCACAAACGGATCATCCGCTCCGGCCCCAACACCCTCGTGCCGTACCGGGACAACCCGCCGGACCGGATCATCGCCGAGGACGACGTCGCCTTCGCCGACTTCGGCCCGATCTTCGAGGAGTACGAGGCGGACTTCGGCCGCACCTACGTCTTCGGCACCGACCCCGCCAAGCACCGGCTCCTGGCCGACCTGCCGCGCGTCTTCGCCGCGGGACGCGCCGCGTTCGCCGCCGATCCGCACATCACGGGCAAGCAACTGCACGCCGAGGTCGAGCGGCTGGCCACCGAGGCGGGCTGGGAGATCGGCATCTGGCACGCCGGGCACCTCGTGGGGGAGTTCCCGCACGAGACCAACGAGGGGGCCAAGGCCGAGTCGTACATCACCCCGGACAACGACAACCCACTGCGCCGCACCGACCGCAAGGGCCGGACCTGCCACTGGATCCTGGAACTCCACTTCGTGGACCGGGAGCGTGGGTTCGGCGGGTTTTACGAGCAGCTTCTCGATTTGGCGTGACGGGGGATGGTGGGGCGCTTCGGGGCGCATTGCGTCGTGCGAGGCGCCCCGAAGCGCCCCTATGGGGGGCGAAGCCGCCCGGCACCTGTGCTCAGGCGCCCAAGTGCTCAGGCGCGAGGCGGAGTGCGCCGACTTCAACGAGGCGGTACGCCACACGCTCGACCGGCTGCGCGCCGAACTCGCCCCGGAATGGCGGATCTACGACGAATACTTCCCCATCCAAGAGGACCCGGACCTCGACCGCTACCTGGCCGACCCCAAGCGATTCGTACGCATCTGATCGGACGCCCTCGCACGACAGCCCGCCCGACCGGCTTCGCGGGTGCCTCGTGTTCACGTACGTACGGGAGCCGTCGCGGACCAGAAGTCGTCGTGGATGCGGGGGCGGAGAGGGTATTGGCCCGGGCGTTCCGGGGTGTTGGGCTGGGTGGTGGGGGTCGCGACGGGGGTGCGGGTGAGGCACGGGGTGGTGGCGCCGAAGAAGAACTGGCCCTCCCCGCCGACCGACACCTCCAGGGAGAAGTGGTCCGGGGTCGACGCCACGACGGACGGGAACCGTTCGTGGGTGTTCACGTTCGTGATCGTGTAGCCGCGGCTCCGCCAGTCGCGCTCGACCATGCCGAGCAGACCGGCGCGGCGCGCCGGGGAGACCACGGTCTGGATCTGGATGCGGCGGTTCACGGTTCCGGTGCCCTTGGGAGCGTCGCCGTCGTCCTCGCACGAGGCATCGGTCGACGGCCCGTGCAGCCACCGCAGTTCGGGACTGATCGCCGCGAGGGTCCGCCCCAGGATCGTGTCCGCCTGGTCGGCGCCCTGCTGCATGTCCATGGCCGGTTGGTTCCTCTCGGGGGAGCGCGGGGTCGGGCTGCAACCGGTGGCGGCGGTGAGCAGCAGGAGCGCGGCGGCGACGCCGTGGTGGATCCTCATCGGGGGTCCTGGGTGCTGATGGCGTCGCCCTGGCCCGCGACGACGAGGGCGATGTTCCGGGCGGAAACCCTGTCCTTGTCCGGGGTGAAGTAGTGGGAGTGGGCGTCGAAGTCGACGGAGTGCCCGATGTCCAGGTCCTTGAGCTTGTCCGCGTCGATGATGAACGGGCCGTCACCCGTGGCGAACCGCCGGGCGCCGAACTCGTGGCTCGCCGGGTCGGTGCCGAAGTAGAGCTGGTCGGGGCCGCCGCCCACGGCCTCCCCGACCTGGTGTCCGAGCCGTGCGCCCTCGACGGGGCCGAGCGGGGTGCCGAGGCCGATGACGCTGCCGAGCACGGAGCCGCCCGATTCGGCCTTCGTGGGGAGCTGGGTCACGACGTCGTTCTTCGCGGCACCCACGTACACATGGTCCTTGCCGACGCCGAGGTCCGCGGCTGTCTTCGCCTCCGTCCCGGGGCTGCCGACCAGGACGATGTCGTCGGCGCCGGGGATGCCACCGCGCTGGGCGGCGAGACCGACGGTGAGGGAACCGTAGGAGTGGCCGATGGCGGTGATGTGCGGGTCACCCGCCTCGTGCGTGGCGGAGATCCCCGCCATGAACTGGTTGTACGCGGGCGCGCCCGCTTCGGCGTCACTGGTCGACGCGACGTCGATGCTCTGCGGTGCGTCATAGCCCAGCCAGACGATCGCCGCGCTGGAGGGGTCCAGTTCCCGCGCGCCCAGGGCCGTGTCACGCGCGCGGTTGACGGTGCCCTCCGCGAAGCCCTTGTCCAGCTTCGTGCCCAGGCCCGGGACGTAGGCGGAGACGTTGCGGGAGGTGTCCGGATCGCCGAATGCCACGATGGCGCGGCCGTTTCCCTGGTCGCCGATGCCGAGCAGGTACATCGGAGGGACGCCCGGCGCGGGCGCCGCCCGCAACTGCTCGTCGATCGACCGCAGCCCCGCCAGTTTCGCCCGTGCCTCCTCGCTGTCCACCCCCGACAGCTTGCCGATCAGCAGCCGCAGATTGTCCCGGTTGGCCTCGTCGCGAACCGTGGCCGGAATGCCGTCCAGGTTGCCGATGATGTCGGGGCACGCCGCCAGGTACTCGTCGCGCTGGGAAGGGGACAGGTGGGCCCACCAGTCGCGGCGGTCGGCCGGGGACGAGCCGGTCGGGATCGTGCTCTTCACGTACTCGCCGGACGCGTCACGTACCGCCGCCCGGTCCGCAGCCGCGTCCTTCCAGGTCGCGTCGGTGACGTCCAGGTCCGGCTCGGCCTTGAGGCGGCCCAGAACGGTGCTGAAGTGCTCGTCGGCCTCGTGGGCGGCCTGGAGGGCCCGCTGGATGCGTGTGGCGATCTCCTGGGCCTTGGCGTGGTGGGGGTTGGGAGCGATCAGGCCGGGCTGCGGGCCGCCGAGGGACGGCGGACCGGTGAGGAGCGGTGAGCCGCCCGTGACGCTTCCCCCGGCCAGCGGCTCATGGGTGATCAGGTTCTTCCCGGCTGCCGGATAGCTCACGGAGCCGTCCGCCGCGACCGTGAAGCCGAGACTCGCGGCGTCGTCCAAGGCGCTCTTCAACTGGCCCTGGAATCCGATCAGTTTGTGGACGAGCGAGCTCAGTGTCGTACGGACCAGTCCGCATTCCGTACGCATGTAGTCGTAGTTGCGGTCCAGCCGCCGCAGGCGGTCGACGGCGGCCGACGCGGCCACGCCCTTCTGCGTGGCTTCCAGGCCCCGGATCATCTCGTTGCTGATCCGGTCCCGGGCCGCGTCGGCCTGGGAGCTGACGGCGCCCCAGCCGTCGGCGGCGTTCAGAAGCTCGGCACACTTGAGGTCGTGCAGCTGCTGCCAGGTGAGCATCCCCGTCACCGCCCCTCGCCGGACGGCGCGGAGTACTGAGCGAGTGCCGACTTCACGCCCGCGTCCACTTCACCCTGCGCCCGCGCCGTCTCGCGCAGGGCAGGCTCCAACGACGCGCATTCGCGGTGAACAGCCGTCAGCCGCAGCTCCCACGAGGCGAGTACGGACGTGAGCGCGCCCATGCACGCGAGGCCCGCCGTGCCCGCCTCGGCACCGGCGTGGGCCGTGGTCAGGGTGTCCTTGGCCTTGGTGGTGTCCGTCTGGAGGCTGTGGACCGTGCCCGCCGCGTCCGACCACGGCTTGGCGCTGTGCTTCAGCTCGCCGTCGGCGGACCCGGAGCCCGCAGGCCCCACCGACGCCAGTGACATCGCCTCCGGCCGCTGCCCGGCCTGGTCCAGCAGCCGCTGCCAGCTCTGCGTGTACACGTACTCCCCCGTGGCCCGTGCGACCCTCTTGCGCCGCCCCGAGACGACGTTACGCGGGCGGGCGGGGGCGTGCGCAAGCGCAAACCGGGGGGTGGTGGGAAAAAGATCGTCTGCGCCTAACACCCTTGCCGGGGTGTACGCAAGAGTGATCGCGCTCAGGCGATGGTGTTCGCACTGCCGAGTTCCGGTGCGCGGCGTCTGAGGCCGACGCCCGAGGACGACTGGCGTGCCTGGTTCCTGGAGAACACCCGCAGCTTCCGGCGGACCCTGCTGCTGCGCCGCGACGGCGCCCGCCTCCACGCGGGCTCCACGCCGACCGCGGACCTCGACCGGCTCCGCCACAAGATGGCTTTCCTGGTCGATCGCGGTGTGCCCGAGCACGACGCCCGGATGGCGATGCTGGCGGCCGGCCGTTTTACGGTCGGCAGTGTCCTGGAGGAGCAGGCGGCCCCGGGGCCGGGCCCGGGCCTCGGTCCCGGCCCCGGTGACGGCTCGGACGTCCCGGCCGACATGCCGCTCATCGATCCGGAGGCCGCGTTCGAGGCGGGGCTCTCCCTCATCGTGGACGGTTTGAGCGCGCGTACGACGGTGTAGGAGTCGTGGTTTACGGGCGGGGGAGTGCGGGGGCGGATCGGGCGCCCCTCCCGCGCCCGTCCCGCAGCCACCCCACGCTCCCGACCTGCGTCCACCCCACGCACCCGGCGGCCCCAAACGTGTGCCCCCCCGACAACAGCCCCAACCGACGGTTGCGCAGGATGCAACGGCTGTTGCGGTGTGCGAATTCGCGTCCTAGATTCCTTGCGTGCGGCGCAACTACCGTGCGCCGTGGGGCAATTGATCGGACTGATCGGGAGGATTCCTTGAACGGAAAGCTCGCGACGACCAGGATCGCCGCAGCCGCGGTGACCCTGCTGGCCGGGGTGGCGCTGGCCGTCCCGGCATCGGCTGCCACATCCACCGCCGCGCCGACCCGAGCAGCGGTGTCACCCACCGGTACATCCACCTACTACGTATACGTCACCGGAGTCAGCGGCTCGCTGGACGGTGCCCGCGCCAACGCGGACTACAAGCTCCCGCCCGGCTGCTCCCCCGTCGGGATCGTGGCCAGTGGTACCACCCCCGACAACAACATCTGGGTGACCGTCCAGGGCGTCTGCCCCGGAACGCCGTGACCGGGAGCATCATCCGCGTACCGCACTGACACATGTACGTGCGCAGCAGCAGAGCCCGAGGGGCGCCGACGCAACCGGCGCCCCTCGGGGTCTTCAAGAGAGGGACTGTAGCGCTCCGAAGGTTCTCCGTCCGCCGTTTCGGTGCGGGTGGTGCGGTCTCGGGCGGGTGGTGAGGTCTCGGGTGGATGGCGAGGTCCGGGGCGGGTGACGAGGTCTTGAGGGCCCGTGACCTCGGCCCACTCCGTTGTGCCGTGGTGCGTCCGTCCACGCGGCCGACCACGCGTGAGCCGAACGGGTGCATACGGCGCGCCGCCGGTGAGCGTTGAACCGACGGTGCCGAAGCCGGGCCGCTCCACGCCCGCCTCGACACCTCGCCCTTCCCGACACCTCGCCCTTCCCGACTCCCCGCCTTCTCCGACACCTCACCCGCTCCGACACCTCACCAGGAGGCGCGCAGCCCCATGCGCCGATTCCTCAGCGCCGCATGCTCGGCCCTGGCCGCGGCGGCCTGCCTGACCGCCGCCCTCCCCACCGCGTCCGCGGCGCCCTCCGCACCGCGCCTCGCCGCCGCCGAACCGCCGCCGGCGAGGCCGGCCGCCCCGCTCGTCAGCCTCGTCAGCCTCGGGGGCGTCAACTTCGGCATGGCGCTGCTCGGCTCACTGCCCGACCCCGAACGCCCCCCGGCCGGGGCCAACGACTTCACCTGCAGGCCGACCGGCGCCCACCCCCGCCCGGTCGTCCTGGTCCACGGCACCTTCGAGAACGCCTACGACAACTGGAGCGGCCTCGCCCCGCTGCTCAAGAACGCCGGCTACTGCGTCTTCGCCCTCAACTACGGTGAGCGCGGCCCCCACGCCCTGATGAAGGCCGTCGGCCCCGTCCCCGACTCGGCGCGACAGCTGGCCCGCTACGTCGACAAGGTGCTGGCCGCCACCGGCGCGGAGCAGGTCGACCTCGTGGGCCACTCCCAGGGCGGCGGAGTCACACCCCAGTGGTACCTCCGCTTCGACGGCGGCGCCGCCAAGGTCCACCGGCTGGTCGGCATCAACCCCAGCAGCCACGGCACCACCCTGCTCGGCCTGGCCCACCTCGCCAACGCCGTCCTGGACGTGGCGGGACGCACCGGCAGACCACTCGGCCTGGACAGCCCCGCCGCCAAGGACCAGACCGTCGGCTCCTCGGTCCTCCGGCGGCTGTACGCCAGGGGCGACACCGAGCCCGGCGTGGCCTACACCGACATCGTCACCGAATTCGACGAGGTGGTCACCCCGTACACGAACCAGTTCCTCACCGCGGGACCCGGCGCCGAGGTCGACAACATCCTGCTCCAGAGGGTGTGCCCGCTCGAACTCACCGGCCACGTGGGCAGCCCGTACGACCCGAACGTCCACCGACTGGTGCTGAACGCCCTCGACCCCGCCCGCGCCACCCCCGTGCGGTGCGCCCTCCTGACAGTTCCTCTGTGACCGGCCGCCGCCCGGATCCGGCCAAGGCCGTGCCGTCCACCCCGTACCTCCCCTCCACCGTCGGGGACGGCCGCCGGTATCGTGGCCGGGTCAATTGCGGCATCTGCTCCTGACCAGGGTGGATATGCCGGGGCCAGGACGGCCGTGTGTGTGATGCCAGGGGGAGAACGTGGTGGCGCAGCCCGCTCGGGGCCTGGCGCGGCGGAGTGTGATGGCGGGGGCCGTCGCCGTCGCCGCGGTGGGGTGTGTGGCCGGCCGGGACACTTCGGACAAACCCGGCGGTGGTGCGTCCTCCGCCGGTGCGGGCCGGCCCCGTGGCGGTGCCACCGTGCTCCAGGTCGTCGCGCACCCCGACGACGACCTGTACTTCATGAACCCGGACCTGGAGCAGTCCCTGGGGGCGGGGGACCGGCTCGTCAGCGTGTATCTGAACTCCGGCGAGAAGGACGGGATCAACAAGGTCCCGGGTCAGCGGCGCCCGCCCCGGCCCGACGAGCCGGGCTACGCCGGGGCCCGTCGGCAGGGTCTGCGGCACGCGTACGCGTTCATGGTCACCGGCCGCAAGGACGCGCGCTGGCGCACCGAGGCGCTCGCCCTGCCCGGCGGCCTGGAGGCCGAACTGGACACGCTCGACGGGCACGATCACGTCCAGCTGGTGTTCCTCGGGATACAGCAGTACGGCCCGGACTGGGTGCTGCCCCGGCTGTGGGCCGACCCCGAGGCCGTCGTCCGCACCCGTCCCAGCACCGGCTCCCCGGTGACCCGTTCCTGCGCGGTGCGCCGCGCCGGGCTCATCGACGCCCTGGCCCACCTCCTGGACCGGTACGCCCCGACGCTGGTGCGGACCATGGACCCCGACCCGGACCAGCAGCCCCACGACGCGACGGACCGCCGCGGCGGCGCCAACCGCCGCCACCACGACCAGCCCGGCTACTCCGACCACCCCGACCACACCGCCGCCGCGCTGTTCACCTTCGCGGCTCTGGAACGCCACCGGGAGGGCTCCCGCCAAGGCCAGGGGCATGGGCATGGGCAGGGCCCGGGTCAAGGCCCGGGTTCGGGTCCGGGTCAAGGCCGGGGGCCCGGCCAGGGCCAGGCCCAGGGCCGCTCCGCACCGGCCTGGACGGTCGTCCCCTACCGGGGGTACTACAACGAACGCTGGCCGCAGAACCTCCCGGCCCCGCTGGTACGCCGCAAGGTGGCCATACTGAACGTGTACGGGGGAACCCCCGACTCGTGCGGCTTCGCGGCCGGTTGCGGCGACTACGACGTGGGCCACGGCCACTCCCTGGGCACCGGCTGGGTCCAGCGCACCAGCCCGCGCATACCGCAGGCCGCGCCCCGGATCAGTACGGACGCGGCCGGACAGCTCACCGCGTTCGGCGTGCTCTCCGGCCGGGCGGTGATGTGGCGAGAGACCACGCACGGCAGCGGAACATGGGGTGCACCCACACCGGTCGGCGGCGACGGACTGCTGCCAGGACTCACCGCACTGCTGGACAAGGACGGCTGCTGGCAGCTGTTCGCGACCCGGATCACCGGGCTCGGGCCGCACCCCCGCGACAACCGGCGCGACCTCGCCTGCACCGGGCAGACCCGCCCCGGCGGCGCGTTCGGCCCCTGGGCCTCGCTGGGCACCCCCGATCCCGACGCCGAACGGGGCCGCCGCGTCGGCACCCCCGTGGTGGCCGAGGGGCACGACGGCACCCTCTACCTCTTCGCCCGTACGTGGGCCCGGGGCATCGCCACCCGCGTCCGGCGGCCCGGCGGGACGTGGAGCCGCTGGAGCGTCCTGGACGGCAGCGCGCCCGCGCTCCAGGAAGGTATGACCGCGGTGACCGACGCCGGCGGCCGGGTCCACGTCTTCGCCGCGAGCCGCACGACCCTGCACCACTGGGCACAGCGCTCACCGGGCAGCGCCTTCACGGAGACGCCGACCGCCCTGCCGGCCTCGGCCGACCCGCCGACCGCACTGGCCCGCCCGGACGGATCGATACTGCTCGCGTCACGGGAGCCGGTCACCGCCCGCCCCCTGCTGCACCGCCTCGACGCCGACGGATCCTGGCACCCGCAGCCACCGGGCCTGCCCGGACGCGGCTACGGCCCACTGGCACTGCTGGCGGTGGACAAGGGGGTGCTACTGGCGGGCCGCAACAACGAGGGCACCACCAGCTGGTCCCACCTGACCGAAACGACCAGGGCAAGCTGGTCGACCCTCCCCCAACGCACCCTCACGGTCCCCACCCTGGCACGGAACACCAAGGGCGCCCCGACCCTCACGACCCTGGCGCCACATGGGGCGCTGGAGTCCACGCCCGTACTGGATCGGGCCTGACTTGACCTCACCTGACGGTCATCGCGGGTGGGGCTGGCTGCATGGGGCGTGGCGACTTCGACGCATGCTGAGTGGGCTCGCCTTGAGGCAGCGTTCTTGCCTCATGGTGGTGTGCACGCGGGGCACCTTCGGTGATCAGCGGGGGCCTCCATCGAGTTCGGACGGCGTTCAACGGACAGCCCCGTCGTCGGCGTGGCCCGGCCCGCGCAGGACCAGGAAGGCCAGGCCGTCCGCGTCCAGCCGTTCCATCGACTCCCAGCCCGCACCGAGCAGTGTGATCTCGTCCTCGTCCAGGGCGATGCCGCGCCGGTCGGCCGGTGTGTTCTCGGCGGTCGGAGTGATGACGACGAGCGCGCCGCCCCCGCGCAGCCGCTCGCCCAGCCCGCGAACAACGCGACCGCGATCCCTCATGAACGGGTACACCAACCGCATCACGATCAGGTCGTACCCCTCCTCGTGCAGCGCGGCCGGGTCGTCGCGCTCGACGTCCAGCCGCAGCCAGCGCGCGCCCTCGATGTCGGCGTGCTCTTCGCGGGCTCGGGCGATCGCGCTGGCGGAGAAGTCGACGGCGTCCACCGTGTAGCCGAACTCGGCCAGGTGGGCGGCCAGTTGCCCGGTGCCGCAGCCCACGTCCAGGGCTCGGCCGCCGCCGTCGGGGACGGGGGCGTGCTCGGCGAAGAGTTGCCGTTCGCGCGGGCCGAGCGGCTGCCATCCCTTCCCGTCGCGGTAGTGCTGGTCCCACCGGTCGCGGGGTGTGTACGTCACCGTGCTGCTCCTCGTGGTGGGCGGGGCGGTGGTCGGGGGCCGCTGTACGGTGCGCTGCCGGGCCGGGGCGCGCAGTCCGGGCTCCACCTGCTCGGCGGGTTCGGGGACCAGGCGCAGCCGGTCGACGGACGGGTCGTAGGCGATCGGATCGCCGGGCTCCTGGAGGTGCACGGCCATCCGCGCACCGGCCCGGTAGGCGTCCAACCCGGCGCGGCAGTACGCCACCATCGGCTCCGGCAGGGCGTCGAGGGCGAACCAGCCCATGGCGTCGCACACATGGTGCTCCATGGCCTCGGGGCCCGCCGCGCCGTCGCGGAGGGCGATCAGGTGGACGTCGAGCGGCTCGGTGTGCCGCTGGGCGCCGCTCACGCGTCACCGCCGGGGCGGCGCGCGAGCCGCACCGTGAACACCGCGTCCTCCTTCAGTACGCCGCAGCGGGCGTGGTCCTGGAGCAGCCGGAGCGCGGCGGCCTCGAACTCGTGGTGGCGGCCGGCGAACAGCGCGGGGCGGGCGAAGCTGGTGGTGCGCAGATGGCCGAGGACGCCTTCGGGCGCCCAGGCCCGCGCGACGGGGAAGCTGTGCTCGGCCACCTCGCTGAACGCCGAGGCGGCCAGGTCGTCCTCGAAGGAGTGGCCCGGCCCGGCGAACGTGCCACGGGTGCCCGCGCGCCGGTCCTCGCCGAGGTAGCTCTGGATCAGCTCCCGCAGGGCGGCCGTCCAGTCGGCCCGGTGAGTCCAGAGGCTGCCGTCTCCCATGATCGCCACGACGGCGCGCGGCGCGGACACCCGGTCGGCCATGGACAGGACCTCCGGGCGGGACATCCAGTGGAAGGAGCGGCAGCAGGTGATCAGGGTGGGTGCCCGGCCGGGCACGGCGGGGGCGAAGGTGTGGGCGGCGCCGGTGAAGGCGTCGACCGTGCACGCCCCGAGGAACGGTTCGAGTACGGCGCGGGCCGCCTCCAGCATCGACGCGTTCACGTCGACCAGGTCGACGTGCGCCATGCGGTGCAGGACGGGCAGCAGCGCGCGCGGCACCTGGCCGGTCCCGGTCCCCAGGTCCAGGAGGACGGGGGCGGGCACACCGTGCTGGGTGGCGGCCAGGAGACGCACCGCGGAGTCCGGGAGGCCGGGCCGGTAGCGGGTGTAGGCGGCGGCCTCGGACCCGAACAGGGCATCGTCCGAAACCGCTTCGGAGGCCGGTCGGCCGGGGCGGATCATCGTGTGCCACGGGGCCGGGGAACCGGAGCGGCTGCGGGCGCCTGCCCGTACTGCGCGGCCTGGGCCGTGAACATCCCCTGATACAAGCCGTCCTGACGGGACATCAGAACCTCATGGGTGCCGTCTTCGACGACCCTGCCGTCATCGAGCACGTAGATGTGGTCGGCACGCATGGTCGCGGCGAGCCGGTGGGTGACGAGCACGACCGCGTGCCCCTCCTCAGCCAGGGACCACAGCCCCTCGAACGCGGCGATCTCCGCATGGGGATCGAGGGCGCTGGTCGGCTCGTCGACCAGCAGGAACGGCGCCTTCCGGTACCTTGTCCGAGCGGACCCCAGTTTTTGCCACTGGCCGCCCGAGAGCTGGACACCGCGTTCATAGCCCTTGAACACGATCGAGTCCCAGCCGTGCGGCAGGCCCTCGACCAGTTCGAGCACGCCCGCCTCGCCCGCGGCCTCGCGGACGCGGTCCATGTCCCGGGGGCGGTCACCGATGCCGATGGCCACGTTCGCGGCGGCCGTCATCTCCCAGCGGGGGAAGTCCTGCGCCAGCAGACCGACTTCGGCGAAGACCTGGGCGCGATCGGCTTCACGCAGCCCGACCCGCTCGCCCGACTCGCCCACCCACCACACGTCTCCTTCTCCCCGGGTGGGCAGCAGCAGCCCGGCCAGCACCTTCGTGAGCGTGGTCTTCCCCGAGCCGTTCGCACCCACCAGAGCCGTCACCTTCCCCCGCGGCACCCGCACGCTCACGCCCTTCAGGGCCGGGCCGTCGGCGCCCGGGTACGTGAACGACACCGCCTCCGTCCTCACCTCCCGCACCGGCGCGGGCAGCGCCGTGCCGGTCCGGGGGATCGCGTTCTCGCTCGCCACCTCGATCGCGTCCTCGGTGTCGGTGAGGAACAGCAGCTCCTCGTACAGCCGGTTGACCTGCTGTACGAGGGATGTGAGCCGCGCCGTCGACGTACGGATGGCGATGACCGCGGTCCCGCCGACCGAGAGCGGCAGACCGCCGGTGGCCAGCAGCCACCACAGCACGCCGTAGCAGGCCAGTGACGCCACACCGGCGAACGCGCCCGCGACCAGGTCCGTCCATGCCTGCGCCCGCGCCAGGCGCCGCTGCTCCGCCTCCGTCTGCCGCGACATCTCCTCGTAGCTGGACAGCAGCTTCGTACCGGCGGCGTGCACGCGGAGCTCACCGGCGGCGTGCGGGCGGGTCAGGTACGCGAGCAGGGAGGCGATCGCCCTGCGGTGGTCGACCCAGTGCATCCGGGAGAGGTAGTCGCGGCGCGCGGAGCGGACCGCGCCCCACCCCTTGGGCAGGGCGATCGCCAGCAGCATCGGCAGCAGCGCCCAGTGCAGCGCGGCGAGCACGACCGCGGCCGCCGCCATGCCGATCACCACGTTGCCCACGCCGACCGACAGCCGCAGCATCCTGCGGGCCGAGTCGGTGCCGAACTTCCCGGCCTCCAGGACCCGCTGGACCTCCGGCCGCTCCGTCGCCGCCACCTCCACACCGGTGACGGCCCGGTAGTACCGGGCGGAGACCGCCCGCTCCACCTGCGGCTCCAGCCGTCCCGACATCGCCGTCGACCACGCCGACAGCACGGCGCCGACCACCGCCGCGACCGCGAGGACCACCAGGGACGGCAGGGCGTCGCGCAGCTTGTCCACGGTCGGACCGTCGGCGAACAACCGCGCCAGGACGCCGTTGACCGCCACCAGGCCCGACGCGGCCGTCACCCCCTGCCCGAGCTCGGCCGCCACGACCCCTGTCAACGCGCGCCGGTCCGCCTTCCTGCCGGTGCGCACGACCATGCCCACCATGCGCGGCAGCGTGGCTGCCATGTGCCCGAACTTCAGCCGGGTCAACGGCCCTTCATGGCGGACGTAGGACTGGTCGTAGCGCAGCCGGCCCCCGTACAACTCCCTTTCCGCATTCGAGATGCTGCCCGTGACGGCGGCCTTCGGGCCGCGCGCGCTCTTGTCACTGCCTGGTTCGACTGACGTCAATGTGTCCCCCCCTCGTGGACGTGGCGGTGGCGTCGGTGTGTTCAACGACGCCACACGATTTCGAGCACCTGTTCCTTTCGGACGGGTTGCGCACCCCGTGATTCAGCGGATTTCCGAAGGTGCGCAGTGCACCGACCCTTGCCGCGCGGGAGCACGTGTTCGGGGGAGATTGGCTGAAACGCCGACGGTCGGGCGTTGCGGTGGCTGGCGATCGGCCAGAGGTCGTAGCGGGGGATTCAGCCTGTCTGCCTGGGGTGGACGGCGGGCGCTCAGGTGAGGCGCCGTGAGCGCGAGGCTGGTCAGCCCCGCTTCGCGGTCTCCCCGCGCCGGTCCGTCCTTGCCCGGGGGCGCGCACCGGCAGGAAACGGGTGGCTAGGGGTTGTTGCACCGCTGACTCCTGGGCCTGGTGTGCGCTGAGGGCTGCCCGCGCCCGACCAGCACGTCCCTAGCCTGTTGTGGCGCCGCGCACCTGTGGGCGTCTGGTGAGTTCTGAGGGAGTGCGGGCGGGAGTCGGGGCCGCACATGAATCGGAAGCCATCCGTTCCGTCTATTCCCGTTCCGTCCATTCCCCGCATGGTCATTGCTTGATCGATGCGGCTGACGATGTCCAGCGAGCAGGCCGGTCACTCGAGGCACACGGAGGGACGAGCGATGCTCAAGACCTGTGGATCTGACTCGGGAAGGGGTGTCTCGCGGAACGGGGAGGGCGTAACTTCCCGAGTGATCAACTTCTGGTCACCGAGTTTGGCCCGCGTCGCAGCGCGGGTCGGAAAGGCGCGCCCGTGCTGAGCGTATTGGTGGCGGAGACGCTCCATGACTTCCCGGCCGAGCACGGGGTCCACCCGCGCACAACAGATCCGATCGGGTGGACCTTCAGCACGGGCGAGCTGCGGACGAAGGTTACCCGGGGCGCAGGCGGCCCGGGCCCGGCCCCAGCGATGGTGTTCAAGCTCGCCGAGTCCGTCCAGGCAAGATGGCGTGCGACCACCGCACCCCGCCTCGTCGCTCTCGTCCGCAACGGCGCCCGCTTCATACGCGGCCCCCTGCCCGAGCGCGAGCTGGGGGCCGCGACATGAGTGCGCGCGAGGGACGCCCGCTGCTGTTCCTGGATGTCGACGGACCTCTCCTGCCGTTCGGCGACGGCCCTCAGCGCGAGCCGTCAAGCACCACAACCGATGCGCACCTGACGCGGCTCGACCCCAGCGTCGGGCCCCGCCTCGCGGCACTGCCGTGCGAGCTGGTCTGGGCCACCACCTGGGAGGACGAGGCGAACACCGAACTGGCGGCGCGGCTCGGCCTGCCACCCCTGCCGGTCGTGCACTGGCCCGAACCCTCCGACGCGCATGAACGCGAGGACCAGTGGTTCGGGCTCCACTGGAAGACCCGGACCCTGGTGGCATGGGCGGACGGACGCCCGTTCGTCTGGGTCGACGACGAGATCACCGAGGCCGACCGGGACTGGGTGTCCACCCACCACCCCACCCCGGCCCTCCTCCACCGCGTGGCGTCCTCCCGCGGCCTCGCCGACGAAGACTTCGCGTTCCTCGATCAATGGCTGCGGGCGGCCACTTGAGGATCCCCGCGGTGGTTCACCGGAATCGGCTATGACCCGCCGATACATCGTCCGGCCAGACAGCCATGCAGCCAACCAACGCCTCCGCCAAGTCGTGGCCAGAGCTGATGTCGCCTGAATCCGGTCTCGCCGACGCTACGACTCTGATGGTCGGGACGCGGAGATGGGCGGCGTCTGCGTCCTTAGTGTCCACGTTCACCACGTCTGCGGGAACTGGCCACGGCCCCTGCCCTGCTTGTCAGGCCACTGCGACCAGTCGGCCGTGGCCAGTCATGGGCCATGAGATCGGGCTCGGCCATGCCTTTGGCTGGCACCGTGACGAGCTGCGGCAGGACCCGCCGACTGATCGCGGGCCGGTCATCCCAGTGCGAGGGATCTCTCTGCGCGACCCGACGGACAGGGTCTGCTGGAAGCGGCATGTCAAGAGTCCGCGGCAGCTCGATCTCACCTGTGCCGAGACGCCGACCGCAGCCGCTCTCGTCCGCTTCAGCCGTCACACCGCCGAAGGTCTTCGCAGCCCTTGCAACCGCCGTGGCGAGGGCGCCGCCAGAACCTGGAGCTGCTACCGCCGTCACAAGTACTCGAAGTAGCGGGTCCACCAAGTCGCGCGGCCCCGGTGCGGGCCGTAGCTGAGGTAGAAGGAGCCTTGGTCGGCGAGGCGTGTCACGCCGTCGTAGAGCTCATGGAGCAGCCGCGGGGGCACCAGCGTGTAGCCCAGGTCGCGGAGAGCGGCCTCGATCCGGCTGCGGTCCGCCGCGCTCAGCGCTCCCTGTTGAACGGCGTGGTCCAGGTCGTCATGGCTGTCGGGCCCCGGGGTGGTCGCCACCGCGAGGCTGCCGAAGTTGCTCAGTCGCACACCCACGGGGACGCCGGGCGCGGACGCCTCGGCCGGAATGGTGATCATGAAGGAGTAGCTGGCGTCCTGGATTTGGTCGTCAAGGTGACAGGAGCGCCCGAAGTCCCGGTTCAGCCGGTCTTTGAGCCGGATCGCTCGTGCCTTGGCCAGCGGGTAGTCGAAACCGTCGGGAAACTCCAGGTGTTCCGGGCCCGGCAACCGGTCCAGAGTGTGGAGCAGGGCCAGGACCTGAGCGTCTTCATCCATCGTGCCCATCCTACGAAGACCCCTGGCGCCCGGCTGGCAACGCTCGCCGTTTCGATGGCAACGACCAGCGCCCCTTGGAGAGTAGAGACAATCGTCAAGGACGGTCGTCGGTGGCGTTCTGGTCTGGAACGACTGATTGGTGTGGAACGACTGGGTTCGTTGTCACCCCCCGCCCCGGGAGCCTGGTCCGGACGACGTAGGGCGTACTCGCGTGCCCTGCAGCCACCCCGTGTACCAGGCGCGAAAACCGGTGCTTGCCGGGACGAAGCCGCCCCAGTCCGGGTCGATCTGCCAGACTTCGCCCGCGCGCGGGCCGTTCAGAACCAGCCGGCAGTAGATGCCGCAGCCCTGGTCGGCCAGCATGAGCGTGCCCCGCGTCAGTGCCTCGGTCCGTGCGTCCACCCGGCCGGGCAGGGGTTCCGCGAGAGGGAACGGCGCGGCGAGCCGACCCGGCAGCCGGTCGGTGCGGCAGTGAATGTGGCCCTGCTGGTGCGGCACCGAGCACGCCTCCCACGATGTCGATGTCCTCCGCATCGTGACCGGTGCAGAAGCCTCGTTGTCCCAAGCCTTCGCAGCATGTGCTGAGCGGCTGACAGCGTGGCTGGCCGATCCGCGGGACCCGCACTACTGGCGCGGCCGTGCGGCTCTCCCGTCCCGCCAGCTTCGGTGAGTCGTGCTGGACGCCTCGGTGGGGTGGTCGGTGGCGGGATCTGCGGCAGGTGGTCGACGCGATCACGTTCTCATAGGAGTCCGGCGGCCTGGCGAAGTGTCGCTTGATCGCCAGGGCTGATCGGTTCCCCGGCCAGCGATGCCACCACGCTCGCGTGCTCCGTGAACACGGCCCGGCACTGCTCACGCTCGGGATGAACGTTGTCGCTGCCGAACCAGGTGACCATCGCCTCGCTGCTTCCGTCGACCGGCTTGGAGTACTCGGCGGCGACCAGAAGTTGCAGGGGTCCGGACCCGTGGCCTCCAACTTCGCGTTCTGTGCCGACTCCACTCTTGCGCGGGCGAAGCCGCGCAGGCAACAGGATGCACGGGCGGCATCAACCGTGAAGGCGGCCTGCCCGTCGTTCACGGTCTGCCCGTCGTTCACGGCCTGGAGGTCCTGCCGCCTTCTTCGCCCCGCGCGCCGCCCCGGGTGCCCCGCCGTGTCTTCCCTGCCCGTCGCGTGGGGTTGGATGGCTTCATGGGAAGACGGCACACCAGGAAAAAGGGGCCGCTGTTCGCGATGCCCGAAGGGATCGTTCTGCTCGGGACACCGGACGGCTGGCGCCACAGCATCCGCACCACGGCGGGTGGCATGGTCTGCGGGCAGCTGAGCCAGGTGCCCGCCGGTGCTGAGGCCGAGACGGCACAGGCGGCGGCCACCACCATGCTGCAAGAACTCGCGCGGGACTTGTACGGCGCCAGTATCGAGGTCACGTGGGAGCCGGCCCACAGCGGCGACTCCTTGACCGGCAGCGTCCGCGCCACAGGCGCGACAACCGGGAACTAGGCAACTGGGCGCGGTACACGGCCTGTTACTGGGCAGGCGCCAAGGACGCCACAAAGCAACGTGAGCCGCTGCTCATCGCGCTCGGATCCGTCCTCGGCGTACGCCTGGTGTATCTCGCCGCACGCGATCACGACCGGGTCGGTGCTGGCGTTGGTGCGGCGTTCCCCGCCCTCACCGCAGTGCGCGAGGACGTACGAGGGAGGTAGAGGCACAGACGGACCCCGCGAACAGTGGCGAAAGCCCGACGGATGCGCGGCTCGACCTCGGACCATTCCATGCCACCAAGACCGGCGCCGAGCGCGGGGACGGCCAGGGAATCGATCCCCAATCGCTGAACGGTGGCTACGAGATCGGCCAGACCTGCCTCGATGTCCTCGATGCGAGACCGCGCGCGCCAGTGGCCCTTTGTGGGGAAGTTGATGACATAGCGCGGGCGTTCGCTCTCGCCGGTATCCCATACGTGCATCTGTCCGAGGACCAGTTCGCCGGACCGGCAAGCCCGCTGGTAGTCGGCGAACATCGCGGGATAGGCATTCTTGAACTGCAGGGCCAGGCCCTTGCCCATCACCCCGACCGTGTTGACGGGGTTGACCAGGGCAGTGACCTCGGCGGCGAGGAGGTCACCGCTGCAGGTGGTGACAGGGATCGATGACGTCATCGGTCCATCACACCAGGCCCCACTGACAAGGGAGCCCGCACCGCTCAGCCCCCTGGAGCTGAGACCCGCGCCATGGTCGGCAACTGCACCTGACGACCTGGGCCGAGCGCTCCCGACGGGGACACCGACTCCACTACAGCGCAGGCCCGCGCCGCCCCGACCCCGGCCCTGTGGCGCTCACCCGAGTCCGGCTGGAGGGCCACCGCAGACACGCAGGTGTGTGTCAGGGGCCCCACATGAAAGCGGACCCGACGAAGGCAATGAAGAGGCAGGGCAGGACCAAAATGCCCGCGAGCCTCACCAACCGGTGGCCGTGACCCACTGCTCGGGCGGGTTCAGACCGGACCCCGGTTCAGAGATGCCGCACCGGACGCGTCATCGCCGTATAGACCCGCGATTCGAGCTGCTCCCGACGGTCCGCGACCCGCCGGTACCCCCACGATTCGCACGCTGCCTGGAGAGCGCCGTTGCCGAGCGTCGCGTCCACGCGCAGCGTCACGCGTTCCTCCGGGCGCCGCGACAGCCATACGTCGTGGAGCCGCGCCGCCACCCCCGTGCCGCGCAGCGATTTGCGCAGGGCTATGTCGTCCAGGACGGCGGTCCGGTGGCCGTTCTCGTACGTGATGTAGTGCGGCACCGGCACGATCAGGTGGAACCACCAGTCGGTGTCCCGCGCGAGGGTGAAACCGTGGCAGTAACCGACGGGGTTGCCGTTTTCGTAGCCGATGGCCGCCGTCCAGCCCGGCTTGGCGGCGGCGGTCGCCAAGCGTTCCTCGAAGGCCGTCTCCGACTCGGCCGCCCCGTCGTCGCCCGACACCTCGCGGTGTACCTGAAGCAGGCCGTGCATGACGGAGGGCAGGTGTTCGGCGTCGGTCAGGCTGAACTCGACGGTCACGGATTCGCCGTCCTTTCGGTCGGTATCGCTCACGCGGGGGATTGCAGGTGTCACCGTCTCCAGCAGAGCGGAGGCACCCGGTGGGAGAGACACACTAGACGAAAATCAGACCGAAACCGCTGTTCTTCAGCCACAGGTTCGGAAGACCTGCCGGAGGGCCCGTGTGGGCCGCGCGGAAGGCCCGTGGAACAGGCCGAGAACCCGGTACGTCGAGGCGCTGGACAGCACGGTCAGGGTAGCGGCGAGCGTTCGCCGTCGCCATGCCTGGGCCCATGCCCGGGCCGGGCCCGTTCCGCGTAGCCGGCGGGAGCGTCCCGGGCTTCTGCCGAGGAGTTGGGCGACGGCACGTATCCCTTGTTCCGACCGGACCAGGGCGCCTGGTCCGAGCGGCAACGCTGCCCCGGACTGGTGCCCGGGGCAGCTTCGGAACAGTTCGGAGTCCGGGACAGTGGTGTCAGGAAGCGGTCGGCGCGGTCGGCGCGGTCGGCGCGGTCGGCGCGGTCGTCGCGGCCGGAGTCCGCGGCGAGCCGTCCGCGCCGTCCGCGTGGTGCTGCCGGAAGGCCCACGTGGCCGCCCGCCCGGCCAGCGCGACGAGGTCGGGCTCCGAGGTGTCGCCCTCCAAGTGGCGGTACTCGGCGGCCGTGGCGATCATCAGCCGTTCCCCGAGCCCGAGGTGGTGGTGGAAGCCGCTGGTCACGAGCTCCTCGGCCGTGGCCTGCGCGCTGTTGCCCCGGGCGTGGCCGGAGTGGATGCGGTCCGCGAGTTCGCGCAGGTACTCCACGTACTCCCGCATCTCGGCCTGCCCGACGACGGGACCGTGCCCCGGGACGATGGTCTGCGGGTCCAGGCGGAGGATCGTCTCGCACGCCTCGACGACCTGGGCGAGGGTGCCCTGCCAGTGCACCGCGTGATCCCCGATGAAGACGACGTCGCCGGCGCACACCACGCCCTGTTCCGGGAGGTGGACGATGAGGTCGCCGACGGTGTGCGCGGGGCCCACTTCGATGAGGTGTACGGGGGTGTCCCCGATCCCGATCTCGTGGCGGCCGGTGAACGTGGCGGTCGGCGGGGCCAGTTCGACGCCCTCGTACTGGAAGGTGCCGAAGTGCTTGCGCATGTACCAGCCGAGGGGTTCGTCGGCGGGGACACCGTGGGTGAGGTGGTGCATCTGCTCGGGGGTGGGTTCCATGCACAGGTGGTCGAGCGACGCCTGGGTGCTGATGATCTCGGCACCCGGGAAGAGGGCGTTGCCGTAGCAATGGTCGCCGTTGGCATGGGTGTTGATGATGGTACGTATCCGGGCCCCGTCCGGAAGCACGTCGGAGGCCGCCGCCGTCAGGGCGCGCGTCATGCGGCCGTCATAGGGCGTGTCGACGAGAGCCGCTTCCTCCCCGGAGGCGATGAGCACGCAGTTGGCGAAACCCCAGGTTCCCGGGGCCTGCGGAATCCAGCCGTGGATTCCGTCGGCGATGGGGACGAGCGAAGCGGGCAGGTTCATGGAGGGCTTCATGGATGACTTCAGGGACGGCTTCATGGGTGACTTCATGAACGGCATTGTGGCCGAAGGAATTCGCACCCTGCTCTGTGGCGAACACCACAAAGTACGGCCTGAATTGACGCAGAGCCGGACGGCGGCGGCTCTGACGGTGTCTCATGCGGTGCTGTCGGAGCCTTCATCGGGATCGAAGAGGATGGTCATGTACCGCGCCCCGTGCGGCGTACTCATGTGGGCCACCCTCATGATGACGTGGCCGGGCCCCCGGAGGGCGTGCAGCATCGGACGGCGGTCGCCGTCCGGGTGGATCTTGGCGGCCTCGCTCTCCTGGTAGAGGCGGCTGATGCGCGGGCACGCCATGGCCCGCTGGTGGATCCGCCGCAGGACCGTGTCGTCGGGATGGGCGGCGAGCGAGGCCCGGAAGGAGGAGAGCAGGTGGGGGAGCCATGCCGTCTCCCAGTGGAGCAGGCAGCTCTCGCGGGCCTCTTCGTCGAAGAGCATCCACTGCAAGGTGTTCTCCGGCGGCTCCCCGCGCGGGAACAGGTCGGCGAACGCGCTGTTGTAGAGGCGCAGGTTGTAGCGGAAGTCGTTGATGTAGGCCATCTCGCGCTGCCCGTCCAGCACGCGCTGCCAGGAGGGCGGTACGTCGAGGTCGGCCTGGGGGTGCAGCGGCAGGGACGGCTCCGTGCCGAAGTATTCCAAATGGACGTAAATGTATTCGCTGTCCTTGAAATGGAGAACCCGCGCGAGATCCAGCAGGTAGGACGCGGTCGGGCGAAGGGCGCCCGACTCCACCTTTTGGTAGGTGCCAATTCCCCGGTTGGTCAGCAGGTCGACATCCGTCTGGGCCAGGCCCTCCACCCGGGGGCCGCGGCGGCCCTCTTTCGGGCGCGGCGGCAATCCCACGTCCTCGCGGTCAAGCACTCGCCTGTGGGCCCTCATTATCTGCTGCGCGATCCCGTGCTCCATGTGTTCTCCCCCCGTGCAGAACAGAAGCGTTGACCATTGAATAGCAGGTGGCAGATTACCGGTACTTGACTTCCCGTTGGTGGCGGGGTGCCGGTCGGCGAGGGGGCGGGCCGTCGTCGGGAGGCGCGGTCGAGCATGTCGATGCTGGAGCAAAGGGTCGGGGGCGGCGCGCTGCGGGACTCCGCGGTGCCGACGCGCGTGCAGCCGAGGACCGGGGCGGGTGGCACTCACTTCGCGCACGTATGGCTCGCTTCGCGTACGTACGGCTCGCGCATCCCGCGGGACGCGCCGCTCAACCCCCAGGGGCGCCAAGTGTTTGAAGGTTAAATATAAGGTAGTGGATTACCGGAGATTCTCTTCCCGTTGTTGCCCGCCCCGCCTTGCGCGAAGATGAAGCGCTGTCTGGATGCCGCGACGCGTATCCGGATGAACGGGGGCAAGTGGACGTGGAGAACGGCATGTTGAAGGACCCTGCTGGGCGTACGTCCGAGAGGACGGGCGGCGCTCGCCCGGCGTACGCCCCGGCGTACGCCCTCAACATCGGTTTCCTGACGTACCGGTGACTGTTCCGGACCCCCGCGCCCCCTGGTGGCCGAAGGTATGCCGTTTCCGGCTGTGCCGGATTCGCCTCGCCCGTGGTGTGGTCCTCCGCGTGAGGAGTGGTCCCGGCGAACCGCGTCGCCCCGAGGGACGGTCCGGCAGGCTCATCCACGGAGACCACGGGCCGGTCACCGCACCTCGCGCGGTGACCGCGCTGCGGACGGCCCGCCCCAGGGCCACCAGCAGCCCATCCCCTGCACGGCGAGAGCGTTCACATCCGGCCACCGCAGCACCGCTGAGGTCGTGATGTGACCCCGAAGCCCCCAGTCGGCAGGCTTCCCCTCCGACTGGGTCCGCCGAGACGCAGCGGCGTTTCTCCCAACGCCCTGCTCTGCCCGTCATGCGGGACGGGCACCTCGGCCCAGCCGGAGGGGGCGCGCGCATCCCCTGCGCCCGCCCCCTCCCAGGCTTGCCGCACCGAACTGCTGCTGGCCCGGCCGCGGCCGGTGCTCAGCCACCACCCGGCCACCCACCCCCGTACCCTCCCCACCCCCGTACCCTCCCCACCCTCAGCCACTTGACCGCCATCTCCTCCACCCCCCACCGTCCCACCGTCCGTCAGGGAGCCCCGGCCGTGTCCCTCGCCTCCGCCGATGCCTCGCGGTCGGCCGCCCGAAGACTGTCGCCCGTCGGCCTGGTGGCGCTCGTCGCCCCGTACGGTGACGACGGCCACCATGCCCAACGGTACGCCCAGTCGGGGTGGGAGAGCATCGCCGTGACACTCCCCGACACCGCACTCCCGCCCGCCCACCGTGGTGTCGGCCCGCCGGTCGGCTGCCGGTGCGTTCTCGTACACCACGGTGTGCGCCGTACCGCGAAGAAGCTGCGGGCGCGCGGGGTCCACGCGGTCGTCGCGGCCGGCGGCCTCGGTGTCGATCTGGCGGACCGGCTGGCGCGCGCTCTGGAGCTCCCCGGCGGCGAGCCCGCGACCTCCGCGTTGCGCACCGACCGTGCCGTCCAGGCGGCGGCGCTCGCCGACATGGGTCTCGCGGCGCCGCGCGGCCTGCGTACGAGCAGCCTCGCGGCGGCGCTGAGCTGGGCGAAGGACGCCGACTTGCCCGCGTACGTGGTCACCGCCGCGGACAGCGCGACCCCCCTGCCGGGGGCGGTGTGCACCAGCGCCGCCGAGATCCGCGCCGCGTGGGGGCCGCAGCGCCACGCCGCCGTCCACCACAGCGGCACCGAAGCCCTTGTCATCCAGGAACGCGTACCTGGCCAGCAGTTCGTCGTCCACACGGTCACCCACCCCGCAACCGGCGCACACACCATCAGCGCGATCTGGGCCGAGCTGCGTACGCGCGACGGGGTGCACGGCCGCTCCGATCTGCTGGAACACGACAGTGTCCTGGGCCGGGCCCTGACGGTGTACGTGCGGCGCGTGCTGGACGTACTCGGTGTCGCGGGCGGCGCGGCGCGCTGCCGCATCGCGTTCCCGTACGAGCGCGGTCCCGTCCTGCTGTCGGCACGGACCTACGCCCGTACGTCACCGGCCGAGGCGCTGTGCGAACGGGAGGCAGCGGGAACCGACCACGTCCAGGCGGCAGTTCACGCCACCGTCGCGGGCCGCGTCCCGCCGCCGCCCGGACAGCGCCGCCACGTGGCCCGCGTCTCGCTGATCGCCCCGTACGACGGCGTCGTCGACGGCCGGTCGCTGCACACGGTGACCACCCTGCCCACGGTCACGGCAGGCACCGGCCTGCCCACCGGGGGAACGCCGGTGCTACGCACGGTCGACCGGGCGACCCGCCCCGGCGAACTCGTCCTGGCCGCGTCTTCCCGCCAGGCGATCGAGGAGGACTACTGGATGATCCGGGAGATGGAGCGGGGCGGGCTCTACCGATAGCCACCGAGACACCCGACCGGGCTCATCGCCTGGTGCCAGAGCACCCCGCGTCACCTGACAGACAGCCCCGCTCCGGGCCCACCCGCGTCGCGGGCGGCCCGGAGCGGGCTCACCGGCCGGGCCGGGTCAGTGCTTGGTCGACAGGACCATGACCAGGACGTTGCGGATGTCCCGGATGTTGCGGAACGTACGGGTGCCCACCCTCCGCGGCGCCGGCTGCTCGCCCCGGAGTATCTGGCGGGTGAAGCCCGTCAGTGCGCTCCAGTCGTTCTCCAGCTCGATGTTGTCGGCGGACTGGCTGCCGCGGTCGCCGCCGTCCGGCATCGCGTTGAGGATGCTCTCGTACACCGGCCGGAAACGAGCCGCCTCGGACGTCGCGGTCACCATGGTGAGTGCGGCCGTGGCCACCCTCTGGTTGTTGGCCGTGCCCGACCTGTTCGCGAAGTCGTAGAGGTCGTTCAACTGGGAGAAGAGCGTGGAACGTTCGAAGGTGATGTGAGCGCGGTCGACGGACGAGTTGGCTTCGAGGTGCCCGCGCTCCTGGCCGTACCGGCCGTTGAACGGCAGGACGCGCGAGGAGCGGCCCATCTGGCGGCCGAGGTCGAAGTCGTTGAACTGCACCACGTCCCCGCCCGCGACCGAGAACCCGCGCAGGTAGAGGTTGTCGGCCGTGTAGTGGAGGAAAACGAAGCGGCTCCCCGAGAGCTGCACGCGCAGCGACACGATGTCGGGGCTCGTGCTGGTCTCCAGCAGCGTGGGGTCGGCTTCGAGGTGGTGGCCGACCGCTGTGCGCAGTCCGGCGATGACCCGGCCGTAGGTGGTGCGGACCGCGGCGTCGTCGGTCTGGGTGAGGTCCCAGGTGTACGGTGCGTCGATCGCCTGGGACCCCACCGCGGCGGCCGTCGTCGCCGCGGTGGCGTGTACGTCGGCGGCCTGCGCGGCGGGTGCCACGCCGGTGAGCAGGGCGGCGGTGAGCAGGAGAGCGGGTATTTCCTTGCGCATGGTGTTCCTTACGAGAGGGAGGGCGTCGAAGGGGCCGCCCTGTGGCGGCCGGCCGGTCAGGCCGTGCGGATACGGAAGGTGACCTGCGCGTTCTTGCCGCCGCCGCCGGTCTGGTCGCACGCGAACCCGGTGGGCACGTTGCAGCTGTAGCTGTTGCCGCCGGAGAACGGGTTGTTCCAGCTGATCGAGACGATGCCGCCTTCCGACATCATGTAGGAGGCCCGTCCCTCGGTGCCGGTCATGAAGCCGTCGGACTCGCTCTTCCAGGAGCCGCTGGCGCCGGGGTTGATGAGCGAGGCCGGCAGGGAGTTGTCGCTCCAGATGCCGTGCGACAGGCTCGCCCCGGTCCGCACGAGCGCACGGCCGGAGTCGTTCAGCACGTTGACCGCGGTGCTGCGCACGGGGGTGACGGCAGCGACGACGGATCCCGTGGCGGATGCCTTCAGGGTCGCGGGGCCGCCGGTGAGTGTGATGCGGACGGTGGCGTTGTTGCCGCTGCCGCCGCTGATCGTGCACTGGTAGCCGGACGGTGCGTCGCACCAGTAGCCGTTGCTGCCGGAGTACGGGTTGTTCCAGTGCATCCGCACCTCGTCCGAGGTGCCCGCGATCCGGTAGTTGGTGTATCCCTCGGTGCCGGTGAGCATTCCGCAGGAGTGGCTGCCCCAGGAGGGGCTGGTGCGCTTGGCCACGTAGTCGGGCGGGAGGTTGTCGTCGTCCCAGCAGCCGTGGGAGAGGCTGGAGTAGGTGCGGATCAGCTGCTGGTTGGTGCTGTTGCTGAAGGCCACGCCCACGCTGCGGGCGGAGGACGCGCTGACGCCGGCGGAGGAGACCGAGGAGGCGGCGGGGGCGGCGGGGGCGGCCTGCGCGGCCGGGGCCAGGCCCACACCGGCACCGGCGAGAGCGGTCACGGCCAGGGCCAGGGTCCGCCGGCGGGCGGGACGGCGGGCGGGACGAGCGGAGCGTACGAACATGTCGAAATGCCTTCCGAGGAGGGGGGTTGGGGGCGCCGCAGTCGGGCGGGGCGCCGACCGGGGCCGACGTGCCGCGCTGACGGGCGGCCGTCGGCCCGGCCGGGCGCCCGGCCCGGTCCGGGGGTCAGTTCACGCCCGGGGTCAGTTCACGTAGTACAGGTCGAACTCGTCGCGCCCGTTGTCCACGCACTCGTAGCGGCTGAACAGCCCCATGCCGACACTGAGCGAACCCGCCGCGCGGCACGAGTCGTACGTCTTGTAGTGCCCGCCGAAGTAGCGGTAGTCGGCCGCCTGCGCCGACTGGGCGGCGGCGCCGCCGAGCAGGAGGGCCGCGAGGAGCAGGGATCCGGTAGCGGTCGTTCGCATGCGCATGAGCCAGGTCCACCGTTCGGTGTGTGCCGCGTGTCGGTGTGTGCCGGGTGCGGCGGTGTCTGTCAGGGACGTGATGAGCCTTTCGGTGCCCTCCGACGTTTCACCGACGTACCGCTGACGCTTCTCTGACGCCCGCCGATTCCCCTCCCCCACATTCGATTTCCACCCCTCACGCCCGCCGCCCGTCCTCCCCGGTCCGGGCCGCCAGCGCCGCCCGGCGCTCGGCGTACTCCTCGGCGCCGGTGATCCGCGAGAGCAGCTCCAGGGCCTGACCGGCCGTCTCGTCGAGGCGGTGCGCCTCCGCCTGCACCGCCGACTCCTCCAGCTCCGCCAGCGCCTCGGCGGTGCGGCCGAGGTGCCACAGGGCCTGCCCGCTCTGCAGGCGCAGCCACGCCCGCCCGACGACCTCCTCCTCGCGGTCCTGGCGGTCGTCGTGGTCCTTGTGGCCGTCGCGATCGTCGCGATCGTCGCGGCCTTCGTGGTTCTCGCGGGTGAGCGTCAGCGCGTGGCGGGCGTGGGCCAGTGCCTGCTCGGGGTGCCCGCCGTCGAGGGCGAACCGGGCGAGGTGCTGCAGGGCCAGGCGCTGGGTGGGCAGATGGCCGCAGCGGACCGCGAGCGCCAGTGCGCGCAGACACTGGGTACGGGCGTGCCGGGGCTCGCCCGTCCGGGCGTGGGCCATGCCGAGGTTGATCCGGGCCGTCGCCTCGGCGACCGGGTCGGTGGCCATCGAGGGCGCGGGCCCCAGCAGACGCAGGGCCTCGGGCAGCCGGCCCTGCTCGATCAGCAGCCACCCCAGCAGCGCGCGGACGCGCGACTCGCCGTCCGCGCCGGCCGCGTGCGGATCGCGCTGTACGGAGTCGAGCGCGTCGGTGAGCAGCGGGCACCACTCGTCGCGCGGGCGCAGGACCATCAGCGGCCACTGCAGGACGGCCAGCCGCCACGCCTGGGCGTGCAGGTGCTCGGCACGCGCCGCGGTGACGGTCCGGGCCAGCAGTTCGCGCTGCTCGGCGTACCAGTGGAGGGCCTGGGCGCGGGAGGTGAACTCCGCCCGGGAGGAGGGCAGCCCGGTTCCCGGCGGCAGGGCGCAGCACGGCTGCGAGCCCGGTTCGGCCGCCTCGGTGGCGGCCAGGCAGGTGTGCAGCAGCAGGTCCACCAGCCGCCGCAGCGCGCCGTCCGTGCCCGGCCCGCCCGTACCGCCTGCATCGCCGACCGAACGCTCCCCGGCGGTGGTACGGGCGTACAGGCGCACCAGGTCGTGCAGGGACCAGTCGCCGTCGCGCCCCTCCACCACGAGGTGGGCGCCGGTCAGGGCGTCGAGCGCGCGCAGCGCGGCTCCCTCGGTGGTACCGGCCAGGGCGGTCGCCGCGTGGAGGTCGATGCGTCCGCCCGGGTGGGAGGTCAGGGCGTACAGCATCCGGCGGTCCTCGGGCGCGACGTGCCGCAGGGAGGCGCCGAGCGCGGCGCGCGGCCCCTGGTCGTCGACGGACAGCAGGGCCAACCGCCGTTTGCCGTCGAGGAGTTGGGCGGCCATCCGCTCCAGGGAGGCGTCCGGCCGGTAGGCGAGGCGGGCCGCCACCACGCGCAGGGCGAGCGGCAGTCCGCCGCACAGTGCGGCCAGACGGCGGGCGGCGGCGGGCTCGGCGGCGACGCGCCGGGCTCCGAGTACGGAGACCAGCAGGGCCGTGGAGTCGGTGTCGTCCAGGACGTCGACCGGTACGGGCCGGGCGTCCTCGGAGACGACGAGCCCGCCCAGCCGGTCGCGTGAGGTGACGAGCGTGACGCAGCCGGCTCCGGCGGGCAGCAGCGGGCGCACCTGCGCGGAGGAGGCCGCGTCGTCGAGCACCACCAGGAGGCGGCGGTCCGCGGTCAGCTCCCGGTAGAGCGCGGCGGCGCCCTCCGCCGAGTCCGGGACGTGCTCGGGGGCCACGCCCAGGCGCCGCAGGAACTTCTGGACCACGAGGTCGCCGTCGGCCGGGCCGGGTGCCCCGAAGCCGCCCAGTTCGGCGAAGAGCAGACCGTCGGGGAAGCGGTCGGCGTTGCGATGGGCCCAGTGCACGGCGAGCGCGCTCTTGCCGACGCCCGCGGGGCCGGTGACCAGGCAGATCGGGGAGACGTCGGTGGCGGCCGGTGCGGCCAGTGCGTCCAGCTGGGCGAGTTGGGAGGCCCGGGCGGTGAAGCTGGCTGGGGGGCGGGGCAGGGCGGCGCGGTGGGGACGGGGGTGGGGGGTTGCTGCGGGGGATGGCGGTGCGGTGGACAGTGCCGAGACGGGCGGTGCGGTGGGGGATGGCGGTGCGGTGGACGGTTCCTCGGTGGACGGGGCTGGGGGCGGGGTCGGGGTATGGGCCTGGGAACGGGTCGGCGGGGGCGGGGTTGCGGGATGCGCCGCCGGAGTTGGGGTTGCGGGGTACGCGGTCGGGGCCGCCTGGGCTTTGGGGTACGCCATCGGGACCTGGGTCTCGGTGGTCGGGGCTGGGACCTGGGCCGGGGTGTCGGCGTACGTAGCCGGAGCTGGGGTTTCGGGGCAGGTGGCCGGGGCCGGGGCCTCGGTGGACGGGGCTGGGGCGTGGGCCGGGGTTCCGGGGTATGCAGCCGGAGTTGGGGTTTCGGGGCAGGCGGTTGGGGCCGGGGCCTCGGTGGACGGGGCTGGGGTATCGGGGTACAGGGCCGGAGTTGGGGATTCGGGGCACGTGGTCGGGGCGGGGGTCTCGGAGTACGCCTCCGGAGCCGGGGGCCGAGGGCGCTCCGCCTGGGCCGAGGTCTCCGTACGCGCCGTACGCGCCGTATTCTCGCGGGCCGGGGCGGGCGGCGCATCGCCGCGCAGCACCTCTTCGAATGCCCGGGCGAGCCGGGGCCCGGGACACACGCCCAGCTCCTCGGCGAGCAGCCGGCGCGTGTGGTGGTAGCGCTCCACGGCCCGGGCCCGGTGGCCCGACCGGTGCAGGGCCAGGACCAGGGCGGCGGCCAGCGACTCGCGCAGCGGGTAGGCGGCGGCCTCGGCGCTGAGCTCGGCCGCCGCCCGCTCGTGCCGACCCAGTCGGGCGTACGCCTGCGCGAGTTGCTCCACCGCGTCGACCCGCTCCTCCTCCAGGGCGCGGGCGGCGTCCAGCAGCAGGGGGCCGATGGTGGTCCCCGTGAGGGCGGGCCCCTGCCAGAGGGCCAGCGCCTGGTGCAGCAGCCGTACCGCCTCGGCGGCGTCCGGCAGGGCACCGGCCCGGCGCACCAACTGCTTGAAGCGGGCGCTGTCCACCTTGGCGGGTGGGGTACGCAGTTCATAGGCGCCGGTGTGGGTGACCAGGTCCACCCCGTGCGCGGCGCCGCCCGCCGCCGCGATGAGGGCGCGCAGCTGGGAGACGTGCCCCTGGACGACGGAACGCGCCCGGGCAGGCGGCTCGCCCTCCCACAGCGCCTTGCCCAGGGCGGTGACGGGAACGGGCCGATTGGGCAGCAACAGCAGCGCGGCCAGCAGCCCGCACCGCTTGGGCGGCCCGAGCGCCAGCCCACCCGACTCCGTGTCGATCCCCACGGTCCCCAACAGCCTGAACTCCACCGCGCCTCCTCCGGGGCATGCCTGCAACCCGAAGAGGACACGGAGTGACGATCGGTTGTCACAGAGCGAGAACGCGCCGTTCCGTGACCGAAAACGGCCAGGTCAGGGGCGGATGGGCGCAGTTGTTGGCCGGGGTGTGCCTCGGCGTCAACCTGCTGGTCGACGGGGTGCGGTAGGCACTTCCTGGTCGGCCACGCAGAGGGGGTGGTGGCGCCTGGTGTCCAGGATGATCACGCGGGGGGACGTCTCCTGACGCGACCTCCCCGTGTTGCCCGGGGCTGGGCTTGTTGACCCGGTGCCACCGGGTCCCGTTACGTACTCCATGCGGCGCAACTGCCCCCTTCTGCTCAAGAGCCGTTCGAAGCCGGTTCCGGGTTCGTTCGGAGCGTCAGCGCTCCCGGGCCGCGCTCCGGCGGATCGCGTCGAGCAACGATGCCTGTTCGAGAACGGTTTCGGCGGAGGGCGCGGCGCCCCGGCGTACTGCGGTCGCGAACGCGCTGACCGCCGTCGTCACCTGGTCCTCGGGCGCGAGGCCGATCTCCTCCACATGGGACCCGTTCTCCACCCGCAGCACGGGGCGGTGGTCGCCCGGGGGAGTGAAAGCGCGATCCACACTGATCCGGCCCTCGGTGCCCCTGAGTTCGTAGGCCGAGCGGTAGGCGTGCCCGATTCCGAACGTCAGCTGGGCCACGGTGCCCGCCCCGTCGCGCAGGAGCGCGGCACCCGAGGTGTCGACCTCGCGGCCGGCGTCGCACGTCAGGACGGCCCCGATGACTTCGAGGCCCGAGCCCAGCAGGTGCAGCGCCGCCCGCACCGGGTAGACCCCGACGTCCCACAGGGCGCCGCCGCCCAGCGCCGCCCGGTAGCGGATGTCGTCGCCGGGCCGGGCCGGGACGGCGAACGTGGCGTGCAGCGAACGCAGCTCGCCGATGCGGCCCTCCCGCAGCAGGGTTCGCACCGCCGCGTGCTGTCCGTGGTGGACGAACAGGACGTTCTCCACGAGCGCCAGCCCGCACGCCCGCGCCAGCCGGAGCAGCCGCGCCGTCCGCTCCTGACAGGTGGTCAGCGGCTTCTCGGCCAGCACGTGCTTGCCGGCGCGCAGGGCTGCCTCCACCCATACGTCGTGGAGCGCGGCCGGCAGCGGCACGTACACCGCGTCCACGTCGTCGCGCGCCAGCAGCGCCTCGTATCCGTGGACGGCCGCGCAGCCGAAGCGCCGCGCGACGTCGTCCGCCCTGACGGGGCTCCGGCTGGCGACGGCGACCAGGTCCACGTCGGCCGAGGCCACCATGGCGGGGAGCATCCTGCGCACCGCGATGTCCGCGCAGCCGAGGACGGCGACCCGTACGGGGGAGGTCACGGGGGTGTGTGCCTTTCTTCGTGGCGACAGTGTGGACAGGGGGCGGTCATCAGCTGCGGTTGGCGACGAACTCCTTCACCGTGGAAACGACGTAGTCGATCATCTCGTCGGTGAGGGCGGGGTAGACGCCGATCCAGAACGTCTGGTCGGTAATGATGTCGCTGTTGGTCAGGTCGCCGACGACACGGTGATTCTGGTCCTGGTAGGCCGGGTGGCGGGTCAGGTTGCCGGCGAACAGCCGCCGCGTGCCGATCTTGCGCTCCTCCAGGTGGTCGACGAACTCGGCGCGGCTGAATGGCGCCTCGGGGTCCACGGTGATCGCGAATCCGAACCAGCTCGGGTCGCTGCGGTCGGTCGCCTCGGGGAGCAGCAGGTGCGGGACGCCGTCGAGACCTTCGCGCAGACGGCGCCAGTTGCGGCGCCGCGCGCTGCAGAAGTCGTCGAGCTTGGCCAACTGGGTCAGGCCCAGCGCCGCCTGGATGTCGGTGGCCTTCAGGTTGTAGCCGACGTGGGAGAAGATGTACTTGTGGTCGTAGCCCTCCGGCAGGCTGCCCATCTGGTACTTGAAGCGCTTGAGGCACTTGTCGTTCTCGCCCGGCTCGCACCAGCAGTCGCGGCCCCAGTCGCGCAGCGACTCCACGATCCGGGCCAGTGCCAGGTTCGAGGTGAGCACACAGCCGCCTTCGCCCATCGTGAGGTGATGGGCGGGATAGAAGCTGACGGTGGTCAGGTCGCCGAAGGTGCCGGTCAGCTTCCCGTCGTACGTCGAGCCGACCGCGTCGCAGTTGTCCTCGATGAGGAACAGCCCCCGGTCCGCGGCAAGTTGGGCCACCTCGGCGACCTCGAAGGGGTTGCCGAGCGCGTGCGCGATGATGATGGCCCGGGTCCGCGGGCCGATCGCCTGTTCCACGCGCGCCGCGGTGGTGTTGTACGTGCCGAGTTCGACGTCGACGAAGACCGGGGTCAGGCCGTTCTGGAGGATGGGGTTCACCGTGGTGGGGAAGCCGGCGGCGACCGTGACGACCTCGTCGCCGGGCCGCAGCCGCTCGTCCTCCAGCACGTGCGACGTCAGCGCCGACACGGCCAACAGGTTCGCCGAGGAACCCGAGTTCGTCAGATGGGCCTTGCGGCGCTTGAGCTTGCGGGCGAAAGCGGACTCGAATTTGCGGGAACTCACCCCCGCGGCGATCCGCATCTCCAGGGCTGCCTCGACCAGCGCGACCCGGTCCTCCTCCTCCAGGACGGCGCCGGACGGCCAGATCTCGGTCACGCCTGGAACGAAGCCGCCCTGGGGCTGGCTGTCTTGGTGGAACTTGCGGACTTCGTCCAGCACCAGGTTCTTGTGAGCGCTCACGTGCGCGTCCTTTCTTGCTCCGGCAGCCGAACGGCCGCGAGCAGATCTGCCAGTGATGTGTCCAGGTCCACGGCGGGCTGCCAGCCCAGAAGGCGACGCGCGCGCGAGATGTCCAGTTGCTGCCACTCCAGGTCCGCGCGCAGCGCGCGCGAGTCCTCACCGGACCTGGCGTGCACGGGAGCCACGAGCGGCTCCCGTTCGGTCAGCCGCACGGGCCGGTCCGCGAGGCTGATGAGCCGTTCGACCAGCTGACGCACGGACATCGCCTCGCCCCGGGCGATGTTGATGACGCGGCCGCGGATCTCGTCGGCCGGTGCGGCCGCCGCGAGCACCGCGGCGGCCGCCACGTCGCGGGCATCCACGAAATCGCGCCGGGCGCGCAGCGGTGCCAGTTCCAGCTCCGCCTGCTCGCCACCGGGCGCGGCTGCCAGGCGCTCGGCGACCGTGCCCAAGAGGCTGCCGGAGGGCATCCCCGGGCCGGTGGCGTTGGCGACCCGGAGTACCACGGCGGCCAGGCCCGTGTTCCGTGCCGTGTCGAGTACCGACTCGGTGGCGGCCAGCTTGGTGCGCCCGTACACCGAGGCGGGCGCGCACCGGGCTTCCTCACTGGTGCTGGTGCCCAGCTCGCCCGGCCCGTACTCGTGGGAGCTGCCCAGCTGGACGAGGCGGACCGGGTGCGGCAGCGCCGCTGCTGCGCGGGCCAGCCGCTCGGCGAAGCGGGTGTTGAGGGACCACATGCGTTCCTCGTCCGCCTGCCACACCACACCGGCGGCGTTGACGACCACGGCGGGTGCCGCCTCGGCCAGCAGCGCCGCCAGGTCGTGCTCCGGCGCTGCGAGGTCGCGGCGCAGGTGCACCGTGGCGAGGTCGCTCGGCAGGCGCCCGGATGCGCCGCCGCGCGAGACGCAGACCACACGGTGGCCCGCGGCGCGGAACGCGGCGCACAGGTGCCCGCCCATGAATCCGGTGCCGCCGAGCACCAAGGCCGTGGGGCTCATGCGCGGCCGCTTCCCTTCAGCGGCTTCCACCAGGCGGGATTGTCGCGGTACCAGGCGAAGGTGTCGGAGAGCCCCTGCTCGAAGGGGACGCGCGGGGCGTAACCGAGCTCTTCCCTGATCTTCGTGTCGTCCAGGGCGTAGCGCAGGTCGTGTCCCAGGCGATCGGCCACACTGCGGATCACGGAGGTGTCGGCACCGCCGAGTTCCACCAAGAGCTCCGCGATCTCACGGTTGGTCCTGTCGTTCCCGCCGCCAACGTTGTACACCTCGCCGGCGGCTCCGTCGCGCAGCACCAGGGCGATGGCCCGGCAGTGGTCGTCGACGTGCAGCCACTCCCGTACGTTGGTCCCGTCGCCGTAGAGCGGCAGAGGGCTGCCCTCGATGAGGTTGGTGACGAACAGCGGGATGAGTTTCTCGGTGTGCTGGTACGGGCCGTAGTTGTTGGAGCAGCGGGTGATCGACAGGTCGAGCCCGTGGGTACGCCAGTAGACCCGGGCGATCAGGTCGGAGGCCGCCTTGGAGGCGGCGTAGGGGGAGTTCGGCAGCAGCGGTTCGCGCTCCGTCCAGGAACCGGAGTCTATGGAGCCGTACACCTCGTCGGTGGAGACGTGCACGATGCGCTCCACGCCGGTGCGCCGACACGCCTCGAAGACGTTCTGGCTGCCCTCCGCGTTGGTGCGGACGAACACGTTCGCGTCGTCGATCGAGCGGTCCACGTGCGATTCGGCCGCGAAGTGCACCACCGCGTCGTGCCCGGGGAGCAGGTCGAGCAGTAGCGGCAGATCGAGGATGTCGCCCTGCACGAACTCCAGGCGCGGGTGGGTGGCGGGCAGATTGGCGCGGTTCCCGGCGTAGCTGAGCGAGTCGAGGACGGTGACCGCGGCGCCTTCGAGGCCGGGCTGACCGTCCTCGAGCAGGGTGCGGGCGAAGTGGGAGCCGATGAAGCCGGCTCCACCGGTGACGAGCACTCTCACCGGGCCTCCTGTTGCACGGGGGCACCTGTCCGGTGCCGGGCTGCGGTCATCGCTGTATCTCCTCGTCAGGTTCGGGCTGCGGGTACGGGAGCCGGTGCCGGGGGTGCGGGGCGCGCCGGCCCGGCGTGCTCCGCACCCCGCCGCCGGGTTCATCCGACGGCGAGCTCCTCCAGGACGGCCGCCACCTCGGTCGGGTTGGGAAGCAGGGCCATCTCGTGGGCGAGGACGCCCGCGCGCTGCCGGTAGCGCGCGTCGGACAGGAGTTCGCGGCAGCCCGTGGCGATCGCCTCGGTGGAGTCACCTTCCGGCGTCGCCACGGTCAGGCCCGCGCCGAAGTCCGTCAGGGCCTTCGCGACGATCTCCATGTAGGAGGCTTCGGGGGTAATGAGCTGCGGCACCCCGGCGTTCATGGCGGTCATGGCGGTCACCCCGCCGCCGTGGTGGACCAGCAGGTCGCAAGTCGGCATCACGACGTCCAGCGGGAGCCAGCCGATACGGATGTCGCCCAGCTCCGGAGCGAACTTCTCGGTGACCTGCTCGGGCGCCGCGATCAGCACCTCTGCCCCGGTCCGGCCGAGCTCCTCCACCAGACGCCGCATCTGTTCGGCGGACTGGAAGGCGAGGGCCCGGGTACCCGTGGTGATCACCACGCGCTTGCGGTCCTGGGGGCGGGTGTACATCCACCGCTCCAGGGGGCGCTGGCTGTTGCCGGGGAGCCAGTGCATTGGCTGCGCCCCCTTGCTGTGCGCGGAGGGCAGGTGCGGCCGCAGGGAGGGCGGACACACGTCGATCTGCAGGGCGGGGAGCGGAAGCCCCTCCAGACCCAGGCGCTCCAGCTCGGGCCGCAGCTCGTCCTCGGCCCCGGGATCGGCTTCGTTGGTGGGGACCACGTCCCAGTCCTGGCGTACGTACGGAACGCCGATCTCGGCGGCGAACAGGCCCGCGACGTAGGTCATCGAGCCGCCGACGACGACGTCGGGGCGCCAGTCCCGGGCGAGTTCACGCAGCGTGCCCAGGCCGGCGAGGCCCATCCTGGCGAAGGACCGGGCGGTGTGCAGCATGTTCTCGGTGTGGCCCTGGGGCGGATCGATCGGGTTGCCCGAACGGTCGAACCGCATGAAGTGCCAGACCGGCTCCGGGTTGAGCGAGACCGACGGCAGCCCGACGCTTGCGGCCGTGTCGGTCAGCGGCTGGTTGGCGGCGACGAGCACTTCGTGGCCGGCGGTGCGCAGGGCCATGGCCAGCGGTGCGACGGTGAAGACTGTCGCCGAGCTGCCGCCGGCGATGAAGAGGAATTTCATGGGGGTCAGGCGCTTCCCGTGAGATGGCGTGGGTGGTTGTGGGGGCAGGTGCGGGGTGTCAGACGGCCTCGCCGAGGCGCACCGCGCCCGTGCTGAGGCAGGACAGGAGCGTTCGGGCCTGGACGTTGACGTAGTGCCCGTGCGTGGTGAGCGCGCTGAGCTGGCCCGGGGTGCACCACCGGAAGCCCGGCGGGGCCTGCAGTGGCGCCATGGTCTCGTCGGCCTCGACGAACAGGTAACGGCTCTCGGCGTACAGGAAGCGTCCGCCCTCCTCGGAGTGCACCGCCTCGTAGTTGATGCGCTGCGGGGAGGCGCTCAGCACCTCCTCCAAGAAGGGGGGCCGCTGAGCGGGATCCAGGTGGTCCCAGTTGCCAGGGGTGCACTGCACGGTGGGGCCGAGCTCGACGGTGTCCAGGAAGCCCGCCTCCGCGCGCGCCCGCACCAGCAGGTGCACGACGCCGCTGATGCTGCGGAAGAGGAAGGCCGTCACGCCCAGACCCACGGGTTCGAACAGCGGTTGCGACCAAGCCGGTACCTCGCGGCTGCCCGCTTGTACGGCGACTGCGACCACCCGGAAGAACCGGCCGTCACTCCGGGTGAGCATGTCCTCCCCCCGTTCCCAGCCGTCGATGCCGGACAGGGGGACGAGCCGGGTCACCACGTCGTGGCCGGACCGCTCGGCGGTGATCCAGGAATGGAACTCGGCGTCGGAGTGCAGTGCCTGGGTCTCACGGTCGCCCACGGGAAGGCAGGCGAGCACGGTCCGAGCATCCATGTTGACGACGTTGTCCCGGTGCATCAGCTCCGAGATCTGGCCGAGTGTCAGCCAGCAGAAGTCGTCATGCTCCGTCACATCGCCGACGGCCTCGACGAGCATGTTGCGGTTGGCCTTGCGGTAGAACCACGAGCCGTGCTCCGACTGGCGCACGTCGTAGAGGATCCGGCCCCGGTCGGGCTCGGTGAAGTGCTCCAGGTAGCGCACCCGGGCGCCTTGGTGGACCCGCAGGTAGTTGCTCCGGGTCGCCTGCACGGTGGGGGAGAGCTGGAGCAGGTTGCGGTTTCCGGGTTCCAGTTTCGCCTGCAACAGGAAGTGCAGGACGCCGTCGAACTCCTTCGCCACGATGCCCAGGATCCCGGCCTCGGGCTGGTGGATCGTCGGCTGCTCCCAGCGGTGGAAAGGCCCCTCGGAACTGGTGACGGACAACCCCTCGACCGAGAAGAACCGGCCGCTGCGGTGGACCAGGTTTCCCGTGCCCTCGGCGAAGGACCATCCGTCCAGCTCGGCGAAGGGGATGCGTTCGACGGTGAAGTGATGGGCCCGGGTGCGTTTTTCGAGCCACTTGGCGACGTCTTCCGTGCGCAGGCTGTGGCCTGTGTCCCGCAGGGCCGCCGACTTCGCCAGCCGCTCCGACAGATTGTGTTCCGTCCGCGGGCGAAGCCGCGTTGTCGCACTCATCCCATGCCCTCCCCAGGTCCGGTGAACAGCGGCCTCATCCGGAGAGGGCCACTTCCATGACGTATTGGCCGTAGGGCGACTTCGCCAGCCGGCTGCCGAGCCGGTAACAGGCGTCGCGGTCGATGTACCCCATGCGCCAGGCGATCTCTTCGAGGCAGGCGATCCGTACGCCCTGCCGGTGCTCCAGGATCTGCACGTACTGCCCGGCCTCGGTCAGGGCGTCGTGGGTGCCCGTGTCCAGCCAGACGAAGCCGCGGCCGAGTGGGATCAGCGTGGCCCGGTCGCGTTCCATGTACGTGCGGTTGACGTCGGTGATCTCCAGTTCGCCCCGCTCGGAGGGGCGTAGTCCCCGGGCGATGTCGACCACGTCGTTGTCGTACAGGTAGAGCCCGGTGATCGCCATGTTGGTACGCGGCCGGGTCGGCTTCTCCTCGATGGAGACGAGCTTTCCGTGCTCGTCCACCTCGCCGACGCCATAACGCTCCGGGTCGCGCACCGGGTAGCCGAACAGGACCGCCCCCTCGACGTCCTGGACCGCCCGGTACAGCAGACTGCCGAACTTCGGGCCGTGGAAGATGTTGTCACCGAGGACCAGGGCCACGGAGTCGTCACCGATGTGGTCCGCGGACACCAAGAAGGCATCCGCGAGGCCCCGGGGCTTGTCCTGCGCGGCATAGCTCAGTGAGATACCGAGTTCGGATCCGTCGCCCAGCAGGCTGCGGAAGTTTTCGACGTCGTGCGGGGCAGAAATGATTTGGATATCGGTTATACCCGCCAGCATGAGCACCGAGAGCGGGTAGTAGATCATCGGCTTGTCGTAGACCGGGAGCAGCTGTTTGGAGACTCCGATGGTAATCGGGTGCAGTCGTGTGCCGTGCCCACCGGCAAGGATTATCCCCTTCACGCCGCTCCCTCTTTTCCTGTTGTTTCGACTCGGCTGACATCGACAACAAGGATCACTTCTCAGCCGTACTGATACAAGCCATGCGGAGTCACACGATCGTCAATTTACTGTCAGATCTCTGCAGGTTTTCCCAGGGATTTGTGTCTGCAATCGCCGAGAAATGAGAAGGCGAGCCGGTCGCACTCCGTCCAGGGAAACGGTGTGTGATCGACTCGCCGCAGTGCGGAATGGAGAAATTGATTGGATGCAGGAGAAACCGACAGTTCCGGCAGCGGGTCGGGCGCCGGCCGGTCAGACGTTCCGGCTCATGACCCGGTCGACGGCGATTTCGATGATCACCGGGTTGGGCGGGTTCAGCCAGTCCTTCTGGTAGCGGTCGGCGTACCGGCGAGCCCCGTCCGCCAGGCGCTCGGCGTCATCGAAGACCCTGCCGGTGCCTTCGAGCGTCACCCAGGAGGAGACGTTGTCGCGCTGGCACAGGGAGACCCGGCTCCCCGGCGCCTGGAGGAGGTTGCGGGCCTTCTTCGACATGCCCACCGTCATGACCCGGGCCAGCCGCGCCTCACCGTCCCAAGTGAAGCTGACGGGTACCGAGTGCAGGGTGCCGTCGGGCCGCAGGGTGGTGAGAATGCCTTGGCCGTCCGCGGCCAGGAAGTCCTCGAGCGCGGGGCTGAGCGGCCAGCCCTGTGTGTCACGGTGGCCGGCGGGCATGACGCCCACCTTCGGCTTGTGTGCGGCGTCAGTCGTCATTGATTTTCCACTCCTAGAAACTCAAGCATTCGGCGGCCCGCTGCGCGGCGGCCATCCGGGCTGATACGGGAAATCGCATTCGCTGCCATATTTGGCTGGAATGTCCCTTTGTGTCAGTCGGCTGTGGGGGCATTATCTAGCTTATTGCCCCGCCGTCGGACCCGGTGTTTCAGATGCCGCCCGCAATCACACAGTGAATCATGAGGCCGAGAAGATGTGTGCAACTGCGCGAAACCGCGCTTGCACACCGGGGTGCTTGAACCATTGCAATTCCCCTCTCTCCGTGACCATAGTCGCGGACGCCAGTGGAGCGTTCTCGCGCTGAATAATCATTTGACAGCGGGCTGTGTCGGGTGAAGGCGAGCCCGATGTCAGACGATTTCAGTCGGGAACGCCACGAACCGAACGCAGGCGCCCTTCTTGGATGCGCCGCCGAGCACAGGAGGGCCATCCCATGAAGAGACCAGTAGTGGCGGTCACCGCGGATGCCGTATCAGCGACCTGGGGTGTCTGGGGCACCATTCCCGCGGCCGTACAACCCTGGACCTACATCACCAAGGTGACCGAAGCGGGTGGCTCGCCCCTTCTGCTGCCGCCGGTTCCCGAGGCGGTCGAGGACGTCATGGATCGCGTGGACGCGCTGCTCATCACCGGCGGCGGGGACATCGACCCCGCCCGCTACGGTGCCGAGCGAGACCCGCACACGTTCCCGCCGGACAAGCTGCGCGACGTCACCGACTTCACCGCGCTGGCCGCCGCCGAACGGCGCGGCATCCCGGTGCTCGGCATCTGCCGCGGCCTGCAGGTGATCGCCGTCTCCCGGGGCGGCACCCTTCACCAGCACCTGCCCGCGCACGGGCCCTCCGTCCCGGGGCAGCACACGGTCCGTGACATCGACGTGGTGTCCGGTTCTGTCCTGGGGACGGCAGTCGGCGCCTGGACCAGCGGAAAGTGCCACCACCATCAGGGTGTGGCGACGATCGGCGAGGGGCTCGTCGCCACCGCCTGGGCGCAAGAGGACGGTGTCGTCGAGGCGCTGGAGGACCCGTCCGCGCGTTTTCTCGTGGGGTTCCAGCCGCATGCAGAAGAGGGCGACCTGGAGATCGCCGGCCTGTTCAAGGCATTCGTCGAGGCGGCCTGCTGAGCGGGGCGCCGTCGGCAGCCGCGCGCCCCACCCCCCCCTCCCGCCGGCACGCGATGGTGACATGCCCTGGGCACCTCGCCCTTGGGGATGTCCCTGACATCGGACGGCGGCGGCGAAGCGGGTTGCGCGGCAGGGCGGTCACCGGCCACCGGTGACCGCCCTGGCGCATGTGCGGGCGCTCTGCCCGCGCCGATGGCCTACGCAGGCGAAGGCAGCTCCAGCTCCGCGAGCCTGGCCGGGTCGACCACGGCCCTGATGTCCGTGATCAGGCCGTCGGAGACCGTGAACGCGAGCAGCGCCTTCGGAGCGCCCTCTTCGTCCCAGGACAGGACCCCCGGAAGTCCGTTGACGAGCACCGGCCGGCCAGCTGCGGCCACACCTGCGGCCAGTCGGGCACCGGTGGCGACCTCCGTGGCGCCGAGGGTGACGACGGTGCCGGCCGGGGTGTCCACCGTCAGCTTCACCTGGGGGTCGAGCACCCGCAGCAGCCCTTCGAAGTCCCCGTCGCGAGCGGCTGCGAGGAACGCCTGGACGACGGCGCGCTGCTTCGGACCAGCGGCCTCGGGGCGCTCGGTCCCCTGCACCTTGCGGCGAGCGCGGCTGGCGAGCATCTTCGCGGAGTCCGTGGACTTGCCGAGGATCTGTCCGATCTCGCTGAACGGCACGGCGAACAGGTCGTGCAGGACGAAAGCGAGCCGCTCGCTGGGCTGCAGCGAGTCGAGAACCACCAAGAGCGCGAGCCCGACAGAGTCGGCCACCTCCGCGTTCTCCTCGGGCGCGGGCCCGGCGTCGAGGGTCAGTTCCAGCTCGTGCAACTGGTCGTCGTAGGAGGCTTCTGGGCGGGCCTGGCGCGACCGCAGGACATCGAGGCCGATCCGGCCGACCACGGTGGTGAGCCACCCGCTGAGGTTGTCGATGGTCGCCGCGTCCTGGCGGGAGAGCCGCAGCCAGGCCTCCTGCACCACATCCTCGGCGTCGGCATGGGAGCCGAGGATTCGGTAGGCGACCGCGCGCAGCCGGTCGCGCTGCGCTTCGAACGCCTCGGCCACGGATTCCGCAGGGCGGGTGTCGGACATGTTGTTACCTTCCTCGGTCCTGCTTCGTCATAGGAGTGAGTGCGTAATCCGATCAGCTAACCCGATGAAGGAGCAAGGACCATGGAATCCCGTCTGAAGAACAGCAAGGTCAGCCCTGACCTCTACACCGCGATCCAGCACCTCCACAAGGCGATCGCCGCCGGCGGCGTCGACAAGAAGCTGCTGGAGCTGGTCCACCTGCGGGCGAGCCAGATCAACGGCTGCGCACCGTGCGTCTACGCGGGTATCGCCGGGGCGAAGAAGGCCGGGGAGACCGAGGAGCGGCTGCACAACGTCGTTGCCTGGCGCGAGGCCCCCTTCTACACCGACGAGGAGCGCGCCGCGCTGGCGCTGGCCGAGGCCGCGACCCGGATCCAGGACGGCGGCGCGGGCGTCACCGACGAGATCTGGGACGCCGTTGCCGACCACTTCACGGAAGAGCAGCTCAACGCGATCATTCTGGAGATCGCGATGACCAACTTCTTCAACCGCATCAACCGCACCACCCTGGAGCCGGCCGGCAACACCTGGTCCTGAACCGGGCTGCGCCGTCACCCGGGTACGCCCCGGACGGCGGCGCCCCGAGCGTGCGTACCCTGTTGCGCCGCGCAAGCGGCGCGGCGGGTTCCCGCGCGGGTCAGGAGTCGGACCGACTTCGCACGACCTGCGCAGGACCCTTCACCGGGCCGGGAGATCTCCCGGCCGAAGGCCCCCACAGGCTCCGGCTTCCCTGGGGGCCTTCGGCTTGCGCCCCCCGGCGTGACGCCCGCGGAGGCGCGGAGCACGGGTGAGTCCGGCGGGCCCGGGACGGGACCACCACACACCCGCGTGCACCGCCTGATCGCGGTGATCCGATCCGCCCGGACCTGCCGTCCGAGGCCATGAAGTGGGGAATGAGGGCATGACAGAGGACCATCCGGGGCGGCGCCGGCTCGTCGGCGACGATCGCGCAGGACGCGAACCCACCCGCCACGACCGTTCGGTGGGCTGCGGACAACCGGCACGTCACCGTGGCGGGCGCGGATGAGCAGGACCGCGCCCGCACCCGGCGGCGACATCCGAAGCTCGCCACCGCAGTCCAACGGGCTCAGCCACCGGCAGATTCTGACCATCCTCAGCGGGCTGATGCTGGGCATGTTCCTGGCCTCGCTCGACCAGACGATCGTCTCCACCTCGATCCGCACCATCGCGGACGACCTGCACGGGCTCAACCAGCAGGCATGGGCGACGACCGCCTATCTGATCACGTCGACCATCGCGACGCCGCTCTACGGCAAACTCTCCGATCTGCATGGACGCAAGCCCTACTTCCTGACGGCGATCACGGTCTTCATCGTCGGCTCCACCCTGTGCACCCTGGCCACGTCGATGACCGAGCTGGCCGTCTTCCGCGCGGTGCAGGGCATAGGAGCCGGCGGCCTGATGTCTCTGGCCCTGGCGATCATCGGTGATCTCGTACCGCCCCGTGAACGCGCCCGCTACCAGGGCTACATGCTCGCCACGTTCGCCGCCTCCAGCGTCGTGGGTCCGCTCGTCGGCGGCTTCCTCGCCGGGCAGAGCAGCATCCTGGGCGTGGCCGGCTGGCGGTGGGTGTTCCTGGTCAACGTGCCCATCGGGATCATCGCGCTGTTCGTCGTCGCCAAGGTCCTCAACCTTCCGCACACCCGGCGCGACCGCCGCATCGACTGGTGGGGCGCGTTGACCATCGCGCTCGGCGTGGTGCCGCTCCTGCTCGTCGCCGAGCAGGGCCGCATCTGGGGTTGGGGCTCGACGCGCTCGCTGCTCTGCTACGGCATCGGCGCGAGCGGCATCGCCCTTTGGGCCTTCGTGGAGCGGCGCATGGGTGACGACGCACTCATCCCGATGCGTCTTTTCCGCAACGGCACGTTCAGCAAGACCAGCCTGCTGTCCGTGCTGGTCGGTGCCGGGATGTTCGGCGGGATGCTGATGATCCCGCAGTACCTGCAGATCGTGAAGGGCGCGAGCCCCACGCGGTCGGGCCTGGAGATGCTGCCGCTGATGCTCGGTGTCATCATCGCCTCCGTCATCAGTGGCCAACTCACCGCGAGAACAGGTCACTACAAGATCTTCCCGACCGTCGGCACCGTCATCATGGGTGCCGCGCTGCTGCTGTTCCACTTCAACGTGCAGTGGGACACGCCGCTGCCCAGGACGATGGCGTTCATGCTGCTGTTCGGGCTCGGCCTCGGCTCGTGCATGCAGACGCTGGTACTCGCGGTGCAGAACGCGGTGCCGCCCCGGGACATGGGTGTGGCGACGGCATCTTCCACCTTCTTCCGGCAGATGGGAGGCACCATCGGCACCGCCGTCTTCCTCTCGGTGCTGTTCAACGACGTCGGTGACAAGATCGCCTCGGCGCTGCGGACGGCATCGGGCTCCCCGGAGTTCCAGGCTGCCCTCCACGACCCGTCCGTGCTGAGCAACCCGGCCAACGGACCGGTGCTCGACATGCTCAACCACCCTGGCTCGGGCAGCGGCGGATCGGCTGTGCTCAAGGACTCCTCGTTCATCCAGAACATCGACCCGCGGCTGGCCGAGCCTTTCAAGCAGGGTTTCGCCGGCTCCATGCAGACGGTCTTCCTCCTGACGGCCGGGGTTATCGCGCTGGCCTTCCTGACCGTCGTCTGGACCAAAGAGGTCCCGCTGCGCAGAATGTCGGGCCTGGAGGCGCGAGCCGCCGAAGAGGGAAAGGGCAGCACCGTCGCGTGAGCGGTGTAATCCGGCGGCCTCCGTTCGCCTGCCCTTCAGGGAAAGATCTGGAATTGGCATTTTTTCTCTAAAGGGCAGTTAAAAGAATGATGGAAAAGAAGCTGACGGCAACGGGAGTGAGTGTTGGCAGAACTCCTTGTCAGCGATACGGTCACGTTCATGCAGGCAATCACTATTCCTCAATACGGTGACCCCGAAGTTCTTCTGTGGACGGACATGCCCGATCCCGTACCCCGCCGGGGAGAGGTGCTGATCGAGGTGGCCGCGGCAGGTCTGAACCGGGCCGACATCGCGCAGCGGCAGGGCAAGTACCCGCCCCCGCCGGGAGCCTCCGCCCTGCCCGGCCTGGAGGTTGCGGGCCGTGTCGCCGCCTTGGGGCCGGGCGTGACCGGCTGGTCGGTAGGCGAAGAGGTGTGCGCGCTACTCGCCGGCGGCGGATACGCGCAGAAGGTCGCCGTCCCTGCCGGACAGGTGCTGCCGGTTCCCCAGGGCGTGAGCCTCCTTGAGGCCGCGGCCCTCCCGGAGGCCACCTGCACTGTCTGGTCCAACGTGGTCCAGATCGCGCAGCTGCGCGCCGGGCAGACGCTGCTCGTCCACGGTGGCTCCAGCGGCATCGGGACGATGGCCATCCAGCTGGGCAAGGCCCTGGGCGCCCGCGTCGTGGTCACCGCCGGCAGCCCGGAAAAACTGGAGGCATGCCGACAGCTGGGCGCCGATGTGGCGGTCAACTACCGCGAGCAGGACTTCGTCCAGCAGGTCGGGCCGCAGGGCGCGGACGTGATCCTCGATGTGATCGGCGCCCAGTACCTCGACCGGAACGTCGACGCCCTGAGCCTGAACGGCCGGATGGTCGTCATCGGTCTGCAGGGCGGGAGTACCGCGCCGATCAACCTCGGCAAGCTGCTGGTCAAGCGCGCCGCCGTGGTGGGCAGCACCCTCCGGGCCCGCCCGGTGGAGGAGAAGGCCGAGGTCGTGGCCGCCGTGCGCGAACACGTCTGGCCCCTGCTGGAGAGCGGCCGGGTGCGGCCCGTGGTGGACCGTGTCTTCCCGTTCGAGGAAGCGGCCGAGGCGCACCGGCTCATGGAGAGCAGCAGCCATATCGGGAAGATCCTTCTCCAGGCATAGGAAATTCTCCCGGCCGGGGCGAAATGGTCCCTTTCTGCCGGTCCCGGCGCCGGAAAATTCGCGACGTGCCATCTCTCGTCCCTGATCGCTGTGCGAGTGCGACGCGTCGGCAGTCGCACAGCTCGGCGCCTTGCCCCTGAAGGCATCCCTAAAACCTGGCAGACCTGGCACAGGGAATCCATCGGCGTGCGAAAAACTCCTCGCGGGGATGTCTTTCATGAGTAGAAGAGGCCGTGCTGTGCGGCCCGTGGTTTTTGGAATCAGCCGGTGGTGGCCAATTTGATTGCCATCTGGTTCCATCATACGGATTGCCTGCCCGTTAATAGGGCCCGGCAAAATTCACGATAAGGAGCGGACCGGTGGGATTAGGACTTCTGCTGGGCGGCGGTGTCACTCGTGAGCCGCAGGGACTGGAGCTGTACCAGGCTTTCCCCGTCATGCGCGACCTCTACGAACAGATAGCCGACTGGTGCTCCCTGCCGGTCTCCATGCTGCTCGGCGACGAGCTCCCGCAGGAGGTCGAGGTGCAGCAGAGCCTCGCCGCCGTGCGGCAGGCGGCGCTGTCCATGGCGGTGCACGACATCCTGGCCGAGCAGCGCGTACACCCGTCGGTGATCGGCGGCCTCAGCCTGGGGGGCGTGGTCGGTGCGGCTCTGGCCGGTGCCGTACCCCGTCGGCAGATGTTCCGGCTCATGGCGGTCGGCATCGACTTTCCCGGTCTGCCGGCATCCGCCCCCGGGCAGCGCATGGCCGTGATCACAGTGCCGGACGGCGAGCACATCGAGACCTATCTGGCCGGCCATCCCGAAGTCCACCCGGCGGTATGGGTGGGCACCTCGGCCGACGGATCCGGCACGTTCGTCGTCGTCGGCGGGGAGAACGCGGCCATGGACCGGCTGACTGCGGCACATCCCGAGGGCGTGGTCACCGCGGTGCCGGGGGAACTCGCGATCCACACACCGCTGCGGGAGCCCTACCGCCGCTTCCTCGCGCCGCACCTGGCGGAGGTCGACTTCAAGGATCCGCTGCTGCCCCTGTACTCGGGCCTCGACAGGGGGCGGCTGAGCACCGCGGACGAGATACGGGACATGTTCGACCGCAACCCCGTCGAGCCGGTGCACCTGCCCTACATCTACGACGGCATGGTCGACGCCGGTGTCGACTTCGCAGTCATCGTCAGCTCGTCCATCCCGCCGGGCCTGTTGTCCCTGCCGTTCCCCGTGGTCCACGTGGGCCGGCCAAAGGACCTGGAGAAGGTCTTCTCCGCCCTCTACGAACTCGACGTGCGGTACCCGGAAAGGAGCGTGGTGGCATGACCACGGACGGATTGAGCGCGCAGGAGTGCGAGCGCCTCATCGACGGCTGGCTGAACACCGACATCGACGACTGGGCCCGCAGCGTCGTGCGCAGGCACTTCGATCCCGAGTCCGGCAGTCCCTACTGGATCAAGCGCGCCGGTGAACTGCCCTTCGACCCGCGGGACATCACCCGGTACGACCAGCTGGCCGACCTCGGGCCGTTCGACCTCGACGTACTGCGCCACAGTGACCCGGCCGACTTCGTCCCGCTGGCGGTGCAGCGTCCGCTCAACGGCCGGATCTGGGACACGGGCGGTACGAGCGGCGCCCCCTGCCGGGTCTTCTACACCCGGGACATGCTCGTCCACCGCGGGGTGTGGCGCCGCTGGTCGTTCACGACCGAGGGCTTCGAGCCACACCGCACCTGGCTCCAGGCCACCCCCACCGGACCGCACCTGATCGGCAACGGGGTCTGGGAGACGAGCGCGCTGTACGCCGCGCGGACGTACGCCATCGACATGGACCCGCGCTGGGTCAAGCGGCTCATCTCGGGCGGCCACCTGGACCAGGCCCGCCAGTACACCGACCACCTGCTCGACCAGATCACCACGGTGCTGTCCACGCGGCCGGTGGACTACATCAACACCACCCCGGCCCTGATGCTCGCCCTGACCCGGCGCAATCCCGAACTCGTGCGCGACCTCTCGGGAGTCCGGCTCAGCGGAACCCACCTGACTGCGCCCGTGTACCGGGAGATCAAGGAAGCGCTGGGCAACGGCCTCGTCGGACGCAGCTACGGCAACACCCTCGGCAACGCCGCGGGCCTGCCGGTGGAGCAGCCGGGTGACCTGATGCCCTACGCCCCGAACTTCCCGCAGGTCACCATGGCCGTGGTCGACAAGGCAGATCAGCGCACGATCGTCCCGTACGGCGCCCTGGGCCGAGTGCGGCTGACCGTCCTGCACCAGGACCTCTTCCTGCCCAACGTCCTCGAGCGGGACGAGGCTCTGCGATACGACACCGGCGACCGCTTCCCCGTCGACGGGGTGGCCGACGTCCGCCCGCTGCAGGCCGCGGTCGGCAACGTGGAGGGCCTGTACTGACGGCAGCGATGGACCGAGTCGGCCCCGGTGCGCCCCACAGGCGAACCGGGGCCGACCGGTTGGCGGCTGCGGGTACCGGACACGGGGCCCGTGTCGGCAGGGCAGGTGTGCGCCGACAGAGCTGTGCCCCGCCGGACCGAAGCCCGGCGGGGCACAAAGCATCTGATCCGTTCAGCCCATGGCATCCGAGGATGTGGCGCCACCGCGGCGCGTCGTGCGCCCGCCCCTCGTCACGCTGGGGCTGGACGGACCCGTCGTGGTGCCGACCAGCGCCGTGTGATGGGCCGTTCCACGAGCAGGTAGAGCGCTGCGGCCGCCAGCACACTCACCGCCAGCAGCATGAGGTTCAGCCCCACCGTCTGCCACGTGGAGTACAGGCCGTGTCCGAGGAGCTTGCGCCCGTACTGCAGCACGATGAAGTGCAGTAGGTAGAAGGCGAACGAGACTTCCCCGAGCCAGATCATCGCGCGATTGCTGAAGACCGTGAACTTGCCTTCGACGTCCCTGGTCGCCGCCGCCGCGATGAGCAGCGCGATCGGGATGATCATGGCGGCACGCTTGGCGACGAGCATGTTCGACTCCTGGGCCAGCCAGTAGCTGCCGGCCAGCAGGAAACTGGACCAGATCATGCCGATGTTGCGCCAGCGTCCCCGCATCACCGCGTGCGCCAGCAGCATGCCGAGCGCGAAGTCCAGCACCCGCACCGGGGGCAGGAAGAGCGCGAACCATATCTGAGTGATCGAGGTGCCCTGGGGGGCCCAGCTCTGCGCGGACGCCGGCAGCTTGGCCGGGTCGGGCAATACCGCGTAGGTGAACATCGGCGTGAGGAGGATCGCCGCGGTCACTCCCGCGATCCAGTACTTCAAGTGCTCGTCGCGGATGCGTACGAACCAGCGGTGCAGCAGCGGGAAGGAAGCGTAGAAGACGAGCTCGACCCCGAGTGACCAACTCGGCGGATCCACGCTGTACATGTACGCGTAGTCGGGCTTCCAGACCTGGACCATGAAGAGATTGGCGAGTGCCACCCGGGTCGGCGTGTACGACGACGCGAACAGGATGAGCGCCAGGGCCCAGGCGATCACGTAGTTGGGGTAGATCTTGGCGAAGCGCCGGCGCCAGAAGGCGCGCGCGGTGTCCTGCTCGCGCGCGGACCAGGTCAGCACGAAGCCGCTGAGTACGAAGAAGAAGGTGACGCCCAGCGCCCCTGCGTTCTCGGTGTACTTGGTGAACTGAGCCGCCGTGTGATTGTCCTTGAGCAGGCGCAGCTGGGGGAGCGGCGAACCGATGTGACTGCAGAAGACCAAGAACGCTGCGGCGAAGCGCATCCCGGTCAGGGAGGGCAGACGGGACAGCGACAGGCGGGAACTGTGCTCCGAGGACGCCGGTCTGGTCGCGTCGGTGATGTCTTGGGACATGGAAGCCTTCCTTGGGCCTGGGGTTGCTCCTCCAGGCCGGGGGTGTGGGGACGGGGTGCAGGGAAGGGCGTGGCGGTGTGCTCTTCCGCATGGGGACCGCACCGCTGTGCGGGTGTCCGCCGGGGGCGCCGCATGGTGCGCGGCGACCCCCTTCGGGCGGGTGGGGTCAGTTCTCGGCGCCGAACCAGAGTTCGAGGGCGTCGCGGAGTTTGCCGCCGTCGGGGGCGGTCCAGGCGATGTGGCCGTCGGGGCGGACGAGCAGTGCCTCGGGGTCCTGGTGGGCGGCCTTCTCGTCGGGGACCCAGGTCCCGGTGACCACGTCGACGCGGCCGGCCCAGCCCTCGGCGAGCTCGGCCGCCTCGGTGGAGTCGCCGGTCGTGATCAGCACCCCGCGCGCGGCGTGCAGCAGCTCCGCGACCCGGACCCGGCCGCCGCCGGCCAGCTCCAGCTCCCGGTCCGGCGAGAGCCGCAGACCCAGCAGCGGATGGCCACTGGCCCCGACGTCGTACCGCACGTCCAGACCACTGACCTGACCCGCCAGATGACGGGCGACGTCCGGCGACTCCACCAGCTCACGCATCACCGCACGCAGCGGCTCCATCTCCTCACCCGTCAGATACAGCCGGGTCTGCGCCCGGGTGTTGCGCATCAGCTGCTCACCCACCGGGTGCCGCTCGGACTGGAAGGTGTCCAGCAGCCCCTCCGGCGCCGTACCACGCAGGGCCGCCGCCAGCTTCCAGCCCAGGTTCACCGCGTCCTGCACCCCCACACTCATGCCCTGCGCACCGGCCGGCATATGGATGTGGGTCGCATCCCCGACCAGGAACACCCGGCCCCTGCGGTACTCCGACGCCTGACGGGTGGTGTCGGTGAACGCACTGATCCAGCGGACCTCCGCATGATGCAGCGACTCCCCCGTCATCCGCTCCCAGGCATCCGCCACCACCTCGAACGTCAGCTGGCTCTTGTCCTCGTGCGGACGCAGCTTCTCATCATGGATGACGATCCGGTCGACACCGTTCTCCAGATTGAACGCCATCACCATCCCGCCCGGCACCTGCTCACCGATCGGCCGCTGACGCACCCCCGCACCCACCAGATCGGCCATGTACATGCCCCGCGTCGCATCCCAGCCCGGGAAGTCGATCCCGGCCGTCCTGCGCACCACCGAACGGGCACCGTCACAGCCCACCAGATACCGGGCCTCCGCCTCCCCCGGCCCGTCGGGCCCCTCGAAGGAGACCACCACCGAGTCCTCCGTCTCCCGGAACCCGGTCACCTCATGGCTGCGGTGCACCCTCACACCCAGCTCCGCGAGCCACCCCTCCAGGATCTCCTCCGTACGGAACTGGGGCACACCCCGCACACTGAAGTGATTGTCATCCAGCTTGGAGAAGTCGATGCGGACCCCGCCGAAATGACCCTGCGCCCACTCGACGTCACCGAACCGGGCCAGCAGGCCCCGCTGGTCGAAGACCTCGGCGGCCCGGCGGGTGAAACCCACCCCGCGCGACTCCCCGCTCGGCGCGGGCAGCCGGTCATAGACAGCCACCTCCGCACCACCCAGCTTCAGCTCACCCGCGAGCATCAGCCCGACCGGCCCGGCCCCGACGACGATGACGGCATGATTCATCTGCATTCCCTCCCGATGGCGCGGACTGATTACTGTGCGAGGAAGCCGAGCAGTTCTCGGGAGACCAACTCCGGGTCGTCCTCGGCGAGCCAGTGCAGGGATTTGTCCACCCGCACCATGCGCACGTCGGTCGCGATCTGCGACAACTGCTCTTCGACCTGGTCGTACTGGGTGGCAGCGGCGAGCGCGAGCAGCGGCACCGACACCTTGTCGTAGGTCTTCAGGTCCTCGATGTCCTGGTGGTACGCCTGGTACCAGCCGTTGGCCGCCCGGATGCCCTCCGCCGTGTCGTACGCCCGGGCGTAGACGGCACGGTCGAAAGCTGTGACGGACTCGGGGTCCTTGAGGGAATTGCTGTACAACCAGTCGATCAGGTCCCAGCCGTGGCCGGCGAACACCCGCTCGGGCAGCCCCTGTACCTGATTGAACGCCACCCACCACATGTTGAAGCCGGTTCGGGGACGCCGCAGCATCGGCCGGTCGTAGTAGCTCTCGTCGGGGTGGACGACGTCGAGCAGAGCCAGCCGCCGGGTCGCTTCGGGGTAATTCGCGGCGAAGCTGTAGGCGACCATCGCCCCGAGGTCGTGGCCCACGATGTGGGCGCTCTCGTATCCGAGGGAGCGGATCAGCTCGTGCACGTCACGCGCCATGTTCTTCTTCGTGAACCCGTCCGCGGGCTTGAGCTCGTCCGGAACGCCTACGCCGCGATGGTCGATGGCAATGACCCGGTAGTGCTCGGCGAGTTCGGGCATCAGCTTTCGAAACGCCCACCACGTCTCCGGCCACCCGTGCAGCAGGACGACGGGCTCTCCGCTGCCTCCCGTGACGTAGTGCAATCGCGTTCCATTCACATCCGCGAATTTGCTCTCAAAGTCTCCGCGAAGCGACCGCGCCAGCTCCGAGTTATCCGGAACCACGGGACCACCGGTAGTCGATTTATTCGACATGGACATTCACCCTCCCGTTCGTTGCATTACCCGGACTATAGCCTTGGGTGGCAGTGTCCAACCATTGCCGATCCTTACTTGAACAGCTCCCGTTAACTCACTCGACTTTGGCGTAATCATTTGCCAATCTAGGCGGCGAAAGAAGCGGCCTAAAAGCCGCCGCGCACTCAGGAAGGGTTCACTTCATGGGCAGGCTGACTGACAAAACGGTGCTGGTAACTGGTGCGAGCCGGGGTATTGGACGCGGGATCGCCCGACGGCTGGCGCGGGACGGCGCCCTGGTGGCCGTGCACTACGCAAGCAGCGAGACCGGCGCCAAGGAGACCGTCGAGCTGATCGCGGCGGAAGGCGGCCAGGCGTTCACGGTGCGAGCCGACCTGCGGGAGCCGGAGCAGGTGCCGGAACTCTTCGCGGCACTGGAGAAGGAGCTCCGCGAGCGGGCCGGCACCTCCGCCCTGGACATCCTGGTCAACAACGCGGCATACGACGGGCGGCCCGCGCTGCCGGAGGCCGTCACCCTCGCCGAGCTGGACAGATACCTCGCGGTGAACGCGCGGGCGCCGTTCCTCGTCGCCCAGCAGGCACTCGCGCTGCTGGCCGATGGCGGACGCATCGTCAACATCTCGTCGGGGATCACTCGCAGCGCCCAGCCCGACATGATCGCCTACGCGATGTCCAAGGGGGTCCTCGAGCAGCTGACCCTGCATCTGGCGCGCCACGTCGCCGAGCGCGGCATCACGGTCAACAGCGTCGCACCGGGCCTGACCGACAACGGCAAGCCGCATTTCTCCAACCCGGCCGTAGTGGCACGCCTGGCCGAACTCTCCGTCTTCAAGCGGGTGGGCCAGGTCCAGGACATCGCCGACGTGGTCGCGTTCGTCGCCTCCGACGAGGCCCGCTGGATCACGGGCAGCTACATCGACGCCAGCGGTGGCACGCTGCTCGTCTGATCCCTCGCGCCGAGTCCGCGCGCAAATGCCGGGGCCCGCAGCGGTGGAACCGCTGCGGGCCCCGGCATTTGCGCGTCCTACGCTGCGGGCGTACCGAACCAGCGCATCAGGGCCGCCTCCAGCTCGCCGCCGTCCGGGGAGGTCCACGCCACGTATCCGTCCGGACGCACCAGCACCGCGTCCGGCAGTTGCAGCGCGCCCGGCTTGTCGTCGTCCTCGTCTGCCGCCCACGTGCCGCGGACCGTGTCCACCCGGTCGGCCCAGCCGTCCGCCGTGTACGCGGTGCCTTCGGCCGCGATCAGCACGCCGCGCGCGCGATGCAGCAGCTCGGCCGAGCGCCGGACGATTCCGTCCACCGTGATCCGCCGGTCCGGGGACAGCCGCAACCCCAGCGCCGGGTGCACCGCCTGCGGGCCGCCCCCCATCTCGTAGCGGATGTCCACACCGGAGACCAGGCCGGCCAGATGGCGTGCGCCCGCCGGGAGCCCGGCCAGCTCGCGCATCACCGCACGCAGCGGCTCCATCTCCGCACCGCTCAGATACAGCAGCGACGCGGCCAGGGTGTCCCGCAGCAGCCGCTGCCCCACCGGGTGCCGCTCCGCGTGGTACGTGTCCAGCAGCCCCTCGGGTGCCCGTCCGCTCACCACAGCGGCCAGCTTCCAGCCGAGGTTGACCGCGTCCTGGAGCCCCGTACTGACACCCTGAGCCGCCAGCGGAGCGTGGTCGTGGGCGGCATCACCGGCCAGGAGGACCCGGCCGCTGCGGTACTGCTCGGCCTGGCCCTGCGCGTTCGTCAGGGCGGCCATCCAGGTCGCGTCGCCGTGGTGGATGGAGTCACCTGTCATGCGCTTCCAAGCGTCGGCGACCTCCTGGAACGTCGGCTCCTGCTCACCGTGGTGCGGCGGGACATCGGGCTCGTGGACGACGATCCGGGAGACGCCGGGGCCGAGGTTGACCGAGAGGATCATCCCGCCGCCGTCGACGTGCCGGCCGATGGGGTTCATCGGCAGCTCGACCCCCACGACGTCGGCGAGGAATATGCCGCGGGTGGCGGGCTGGACGGAGAACTCGATGCCGGCGAGCCCGCGCACGGTGCTCTTGCCGCCGTCGCAGCCGACGAGGTATGAGGCGGTGTCTTCATCCCGCCCGTCGGGCCCCTCGAACACGACGGTGACCGACTCCTCGTCCTGCCGCAGGTTCACGACCTGGCAACCGCGCCGCACGGTGACGCCCAGCCCTTCGACCCATGCGCCGAGCAGCTCCTCGGTGCGGGACTGGGCCAGGCCCATCACGCCGTAGTGGCGGTCCGCCACCCGGTCGAAGTCGACGCGCACACCGCCGAAGTGGCCCTGCCTGCCCCAACGGAACTCACCCAGCTTCTCCAGCAGGCCACGCTGGTCGAGCACTTCCGCGGTACGTCGTGTGAACCCGAGCCCGCGGGACTCTCCACTGGGCGCCGCCAATTTTTCATAGACAATAACGTCCGCCCCGCCGAGCTTGAGCTCCCCGGCGAGCATCAGGCCGACCGGTCCCGCACCGACGACAATGACACGCTGACTCATGCTGGTACTCCTTGCGGATCCGCGCGAATGGATGCCGCCCAGTGAATCTCGCGTCGCGTCCAGGAATCAATGATTCCTTACCGCCTGTTCCGAACACCCGCACAGAGGGCAGCGGCAATGCAACCACATGGCACACCGAGCAGACATACATACTCACTTATTCGCGAAAGCAAATAAGCTAGTATGCTCGACTTATCACAGTTCACCCTGTGTTGGCGGGGTGTTCGACTCCGGATTCTCCGCCGTTGAACGGTTGTATATCCGGTTTTTCGGCCCTTCCTGCCAAACGTTAGGAAGGGGGGGGTCGCAGAAAAAGGCAAGAGTTCATCTATAAACCTGGCGGAGTCGCCGGTTTCCTTGCGTCGTCGTCATGGCAGACGGGTCCAGCCTGCGGCTGAGAATTCCGTGCGGCTGGCCGCCCTGAACGGCCAGCGTCCTCTGTTAATGGACTGTTCATCCTTCAAGATCCTTGAGAATTATGGCCATCTCGGGGTGTGGTGTACACCGGTGTGACTACAGATCTTGGACAGTTATGTCAGCGCTCTGACAACAGAAACCCTCGAAGGACGGCAGGGCGGCTCGGTAATACTCCTTGCTGACCAAGAGGGCAACTGATTTACCGAGGGGGCTGAAACTACTCCATGTTCCAGCATGAATACGCTACGTTCTCCCGCCCGGAACGCTCTGCGTATATATCGCCTCACCAGCCTAACTCCGATGGGGTTTGTGCCCTCCCGGGGCTCGCTATCCCGAGGGCCGGGTTGGTGCCGCTGACATGGCGGCCGCAGGGGGTGTCGGGCGTGCTCGAACGCGGGGTTGGGGGCGGTGGTCATGTGGTGGCCCCCCGGTTCAGGAGGCCAACAGGTGCTCGGAGGGATGAGCGAGGTGTGGCCGGAGCACCGGTCCGGTGTCTGGAGCTGCTCGGGCAGCCTCCGGAAGTCGAGACCGGCGTGCAGGCGGACCACGTCGTCGGCGTACCGCAGGTGGGCGGTGCACGGCGGGGCAGAGGGGGCGTTGCGGTGCTGCGCCGGCCGGGCGGGGACCGGCCGACGGGTCCCGCTCACTCAGTCCCCCAGATAGAGGGACTCGGTGATCGCGAGGGCGAGCACCTCCGGCGTGCCTTCGTAGATACGGGCGCCGTACGCGTCCCGCAGCCGCTTCTCCAGACCGAAGGAGCGCAGATAACCACGGGCTCCCGCAAGGGACATGGCCAGATCGGCGACCTCGATGGCGGTCCGGTCGGCGAAGAGCTTGGCGACGGCCGGCTCGTACTGCGGGGCCGGCAGTTCGTTGTCCGCTTTGTGTGCCGCCTTGAGGCGAGCAGCCGGGAGGCATCGACCTTGGCGCTCATCTCGGCGAACTTGGCGGCGGTGAACTGGTGGTGGTGCAGGTGCCTGCCGCCCTGGACCCGATTGCCGCACCAGTCCAGGGCCATCTCCAGGGCGCCGCGGGCGACTCCCGTGGAGATCCCGGCGACCGAGGCCCGGGCCATGTTGCTCTGCGCCATGTTGATGGCCATGCCGTCACCTTCGTCGCCGACGCGGTTCTCCACCGGAACCCTGACGTCCTCGAACAGCAACTCGCTGCCGAGGCAGGGCCGGTAGCCCATCTTGTCCGCGACCGGGCCGCGGGTGACGCCCGGGGTGTTGAGGGTGACCATGAACGAGGTGAGGCCGGTGGCTCCCGGCGCGCCCTCCATGTTGGCGAAGACCGAAGCGAACCTGGCCACCTGGGCGTTGGTGATGAAGCGCTTGCGGCCACTGAGGACATAGTGGTCGCCCTCCCGCCGCGCGGACATCACCTCCCGGGCGTGCACCGCGTTGTCGGGGATGATGAGATCGCAGCCGGCCTCCTCCTCGGTCACCGCGTTGCAGGCGAGCACGGGCTCGTCGCCGGAGAACAGAGGGAGGAAACGGGACTGGAGCCTGGGGTCGCCCGAGAGCAGCACGGGCGCCTGGCCCAGCATGGCCGCCCCGAAGATCAGCGCGGTACCGGCGCAGACCGAGGCGATCTCCTCCAGGGCGACGGCGGTCCCCAGCATGCCGAGCCCCAGCCCGCCGAAATCACGGGGTATTGCCACCCGGGTCAGGCCGATCGCGTGTCCCTGCTCGACCAATTGCCAGTCGAAGTCGTCTGCGGGTGCCGCGTCGAGTTCCAGCATCCGGGGCGCGAAGCTCTCCCGGACGAAATCACGTACCTGGTCTCGGAATTTCTCCAGCTCCTCGGGGAGTTCGTCGAAGTTCAATTCCGTTACGAAGCCGGACATCTCTTCTCCGTTGGAAGATGGGGGTGTGAGGGGTGTGAGGGGTGTGGGGATACGCGAGCGGGGCGACGCGGAGCGCGTCAGACGGGCAGCCCGGCGGTGCGGGCGACCTCGGGGTAGTCATCGAAAGCCGGGCGCAGGATGGGCACGAGGTCCAGGACCCGGGAGACCTTGCCCTGGATACGGACCTTGCGCGTGGCGATCGCCGTGGGGACCAGCAACTTCCCGAGCCAGAGGGAGTGGGCCACGTCGCACGACATGCGGATGGTGACGGTCGCCTGCTCGGGGACGCCCTCCCCGATGTGGAACTCGTCGGCGGAGATGAAGAAACAGCAGTCCGGGTCGGTCTGGATAAGACGGATGCTCATGTCCTGCCGCCGTAACCGGTCCCGGAAGACGGGATCGTCCCGGAGGAACCCGAACAGGTTGCCGAAGATGTTCTCGGCTTCTTGAGGGGAAATGAAAAGGGCCACGTTATTCCTTCCGTCCAGTCGCCTCCGGTCATGGTCACGAAGACGTCCCTGAGCTCCGGTTGGTGAGCTTAACGAATCACCGGCGTCGGGCCATGGACGAGAAAGCAACGAGAAATTCCGCGAAATAATGGGGAAAGGATTAACGGGAGCCCTATCCGTGGGCCCCACCACCCCTTCCTGTAGAAGGCGAGGGCGGCGACGGTCTTGGCGACGTCCTGACAAGCGTCGCCAAGGAGATGCGAGCGGGGACAGTCATCGGAAGCCTGCCCCTGGGACAGGCACGGCTTCCCGGGGCGGGGGTGCGCGAGTCGTGTCGATCTGTGGTCGCCCCCGGGCGGCTGCCACACCAGGGGGTTGGCTGCGTTCCCGGTTTCGACCAGGCTCATGGCGTTGCGGGTCCGGCGGAGGCAAAACGGGTCCCGGCGAGTGGCTGAACCGGCTGGCGTCCCGGCCATGGTGGCCTGGGGTTCTACGGTGTGTGGGGGTGGCTTGTGCGGGAGCCGGTCGCCGGTGTTCTGTCCTCTTTGTGCTAGATACGATCTATGTCGTATCCCGGGACACTCATCCTCATCATGGCTATCGCGGTCCTCGCGCCGCTGATCGCGTATGCGGTCGGCCGTTGGGTGCCTGTCCCGGTCGCTGTCTTCGAGATCCTGCTCGGGGTTCTCGTCGGCCCCGATGTCCTGGGCTGGACACATCGCGATCAGGTCATCGACGTGCTCTCCCATCTCGGCCTGTCCATGCTGATCTTCCTGGCCGGGTACGAGATCGAGTTCGCCGCAGTACGCGGGGACACCTTGCGGCGGGCGTTCGGCGCCTGGCTGGTCACGCTCGCGCTGGCCCTCGGGTTCGCCTTCGCGCTCACCGGCGGCACCGCCGACAAGAGCTTCGTCATCGGTACCGCGCTCACCAGCACCGCCCTGGGCGCCGTGCTGCCCATCCTGCGCGACACCCAGGCCCTGCGCGGGCGGTTCGGGACGGTGGTGATGGCGTTCGGCGCGGTGGGCGAGTTCGGCCCGATCATCGCCATGGCCGTGCTGCTCAGCGGCCGCAGTGCCGGGCGGTCCGCCGCCGTCCTGCTCGTCTTCGCGGCGATCACCGCCGCCGCCGTGGTGTGGGCGCTACGGCCGCGCCCACCGTGGTTCTCCACGGTCATCGCCAAGACCCTGCACACCAGCGGTCAGTTCGCGGTCCGCTTCGTCATGCTGCTGCTGGCCTGCATGCTGGGCCTGTCGAGCGCGTTCGGCCTGGACAGCCTGCTCGGCGCGTTCGCGGCGGGCCTGCTGACCCGGCTCGTCCTCGTCGGGGCGGCGCCCGAGCACAGCACCGGCGTACTGGCCAGGATCGAGGCGATGGGATTCGGTTTCCTGGTCCCGGTCTTCTTCACCGTCACCGGCATCGAGTTCGACCTGGCCGCCCTGCTGCACGGCGGCCGCCCGCTGCTCCTGCTGCCCGTCTTCCTCCTGCTCTTCCTGCTTCTGCGCGGTACGCCCGCCTACCTCCTCGCCCCCCGCGACCTGTCCCGCCGCGACCGCGTCCCGCTCGCCCTGTACTGCGCCACCTGTCTGCCGCTGGTGGTCGCGATTACCACCATCGGTGTCGATGACGGCAGCCTCGGCACCAGCGAAGCAGCGGCGCTGGTCGGCGCGGCGATCCTGTCGGTCCTGATCCTGCCACTGCTCGCGCTGAGGCTGCGGGCGGGCGACACGTCCGCACGGCGGTCCGCCGAGGTCTCCGAGTCGTGGTGAGCCCCCCGTCGGGCCACAACCAATCGGCCTGAGCACCCGAGGTGACCGGTGGGCGGTGGAGTTGCTCACCATGACGGGTGTGAGGGGCTGTACCTGCCGATCGGCGTGTACGGCCCGTATCCCGATCGGTTTCGGCAGCAGTGCGAGGGCGCGATCTGGGGTTCCGGAGGGGCGGGCAGTGGCGGGAGATGCCGGCCGGGTTCGGGTCCTGGTCCACCGTCCACAACTGGTTCAGGCATTACTGAGGTTGGCGGCGTGATGTCGTTTGGGGCTGACAGGTGATGGTCGTCGCGGTACATCCGGTATATGAGGTATCCGCAAGGCGGTGGTCTGACGGCCGAGCGGCGGGTGTTTCGCGAGCGCATCCGTATGGAGGCGGCCGGGATGTTCGCCGCGGGGCAGGACAACGCGCAGGTGGCGAAGCTGCTGCGGGTCAGCGTGCGCTCCGTGCAACGCTGGCGCCGCTCGTGGCAGCGGGGCGGAGACACCGCTCTGCGGTCCAGGGGCTCGGCGGCCCGGCCGAAGCTGGGCCAGGCCCAGGTCGTGGCTCTGGAAGAAGAGCTGGCCAAAGGGCCGGTAGCCCATGGCTGGGGCGACCAGACATGGACCCTGGCCAGGATCAAGACGCTGATCGGGCGCCGATTCCACAAGACGATGACGCTCTCGTCCATCGCGCGGATGCTCCACCGCAACGGCTTCAGCCACCAGGTCCCGGCCCGGCGGGCACTGGAGCGAGACGAGGAGAGGGTCAGTGGCTGGGTGAAGGACACGTGGCCGCAGGTGGAAGCACCGCGGCGGCGCTCGGGGCCTACGTCGTCTTCGAGGACGAAGCCGGCTTCTCGATGACGCCGCCCACCCGTCGCACCTGGGCCAAACGCGGCCGCACCCCGGTGATCCGGGTGCGTGGACGCTCGCAGCGCCGCTTCTCCATCGCCGCCTTGGCCTGCTACAAGCCCGGCGAACGCTCGCGCCTGATCTTCCGGCCCAGACGGCATGCCGACCACAAGAGCAAAGGGCGACGCAGCTTCGCCTGGAGCGACTACCGCGACCTGCTGATCGCCGCGCACACAGTTGGACGCACCGCTGGTGCTTGTATGGGACAACCTGAAGTGCGCCACGAGGCGCTACGGAATCGAGTGGAGGTGAAAGGACTCCACCGCCTGGCGGTCGCAGCCGCCTGGTGAAGCTGAGGGCAGTTGCCACGTGGGAACGCACGTGGCGGCGGAAAGCAGCCCTGACAACGTACGGAACGGGTCGGCACTGTCAGACGGTCCGGGTCCGGCAAGCAGCGAGGAGAAGGTGTACGAGAGGAACCGTTGTCTGACGCCCCGTAAGTGTCCCGCTCGGCTCAAACCTGACGGATACGGGCCGGGTTGCAGCGCGTGACCGTCACTCGTCTGGGTGGCGTTCAACTCCGAAGCCGGGTTTTAGGTCCGGTGGGGAGGCCATGCCGAAAGCCTGCGGCGTAGGCATGGCGAGGCTGTCGGGGTAGAGGCGGGCACCTCCCTCCTTGATCGATTCTGCAGTGAACGTGGGAACCGCCCGCGGTCGCCCTTCCCACCGGACAGCCAGTCCGGAGGCGGGCAGGTCCGTTGCCAACTGATGGCCGCTGGGCGGGACGGAGGTCTCGTAGTAGTCCGAGCGCGCGAGAGGCGCGTACATGGCGAAGGAGACCAGCAAGTCAGCAGTGGACGTACTGGAAGGTCAGGAGGCTGTCGCCGGTGAACACCGACGAACTTGACTCCGTTCTGTTTGGAGCGGAGCGCAGGGTACTGAAGATCCAGACCAAGCTGCACTGTTGGGCCCGTGATGACCCTCATCGCAGGTTCGATGATCTGTTCAACCTCGTCGCCGATCCCGCGTTCCTTCTGGTTGCGTGGGACCGGGTGCGGGGCAACAAGGGAGCCCGCACGGCCGGAGTGGACGGGCGCACGGCCCGTTCCATCGAGGCCGGGCAGGGCGTCGTGGACTTCCTCGACGGGTTGCGGTCGCAGGTCAAGGACCGCAGCTTCTGCCCGCTGCCGGTACGGGAACGGATGATCCCGAAGGCGGGTGGCAAATTGCGCCGCCTGGGGATCGCCACCATTGCCGACCGAGTGGTGCAGGCTTCCTTGAAGCTGGTGCTGGAGCCGATCTTCGAAGCAGATTTCCACCCGTGCTCCTACGGGTTCCGCCCGAACCGTCGCGCTCATGACGCCGTGGCCGAGGTCCGCTACTTCGCTTCCCGCTCCTACGAGTGGGTGGTCGAGGGCGACATCACGGCATGCTTCGACGAGATCTCCCATCCGGCCCTGATGGGCCGGGTGCGGGAACGAATCGGGGACAAGCGCGTCCTGGCACTGGTGAAGGCGTTCCTCAAGGCAGGCATCCTCGGCGAGGACCGCATGCTGCGAGAGAACCGCGCCGGAACCCCGCAGGGTTCGATCCTTTCACCGCTGCTGAGCAATGTGGCCCTGACGGTCCTGGACGAGCACATCGCCCGAGGGCCCGGTGGACCCGCCTCAAGCCAGATGGAAAGGGCCAAGCGCCGTCGCCACCGCCTGCCCAACTACCGGCTCGTCCGCTACGCGGACGACTGGTGCCTGATGGTGTCGGGCACGAACGAAGACGCCGAAGCCCTCCGGGAGGAGATCGCAGAAGTCCTGTCCGGGATGGGCCTGCGCCTGTCGCCGGAGAAGACCCTGATCACCCACATCGACAAGGGCCTCGACTTTCTCGGCTGGCGCATCCAGCGCCACCGGAAACGAGGCAGCGACCGGCACTACATCTACACCTATCCGTCCGGAAAGGCCGTCAAGGCCATGACCGGCAAGGTCAGGACGATGTGCCGGACAACGGACACGAGCCAGCCGCTCGATGCCCTGCTGCGTCAGCTCAACCCGGCGCTCAAGGGCTGGTGCGTCTACTTCCGGCCCGGCGTGTCCAGCGCGACCTTCGCCTACCTGAGCTACTACACGTGGCGCCAGGTCGGGAGCTGGTTACGCCGCAAACACCGCCGGTCCACCTGGAAGGACCTCCGTCGCCGCTACTGCGACGTCGGATGGTGGCCGGCCTCGGAGGAAAGGCCACTGTTCAACCCCGCGAAGGTAACCACCACGCGTTACCGCTATCGGGGAACAGTCATCCCGACCCCCTGGCCCGGCCTGGAATGAGAACAACAAACGGTTCCTGAGCAGGACTTGTGGAGCGCCCGGTGCTCGGAAACGGGCACGCCGGGTGCGGGAAGCGGTCTGGGGAAACGGGCCGGTCGACAAGACCGGCACCGCGCCCCGGATCGACTTCACCGTGCACCTCGACGCCCGTCTGCGGACCTTCATCGACGATCGCGACTGGATCACCTCCTTCCAACTTCCGCCATACGCACCCGACTTGAACCCTGTCGAGGGCATCTGGTCCCTGATCCGCCGCTCGGGTCAGTGCAACACCGCCTTCGCCGACCCCGACCACCTGATCCGCATCCTGCGCACAAGACTCCGCGAGATCCAGTACCACCCCGACCTCCTCGACGGCTGCCTCACCGGAACCGGCCTCACCCTCACGACATCACGCCGCCAACCTCAGTAACGGCGCTCGCTCTCACCGTTGCCGTGAGCTCGCCGGCGTCGGCATCGGGCTCGATCAGGGACCTGCGGGCCAGTTCGTGCAGCCCGCGCTAGGGGGGGCTGTTCCTACGGCATCGTCGTGGACTACTGGTATACCACCGGATCGTCGCAGCGGCACGTGGCGTGGGTACGCGCGTCGCGGAGTCCTGTCGCCCGGGATGCGGTGTATCGCGCCCAGTGGTCGTGTCAAGAGCCGGGCCGTGCCGCTCGGGTGGGTGGGGGATGGCGTCGAGGAACGATTGCCCATTCCTGGCACGAGGTCACGTGGGGGCGCGGCGGCCACACCGGACCGTCCGTCGCTGCGGGAACCCGCATCTGCGTCCATTTCAACTACGGCAGCGCACGGCAATGCGTCGAGCTCCACTGATGTGCGCGGCATTGGACGAGTCTGTCCAGCCCGCGCCGGGCGCAGAACGCAAAAAAGGCCCAGCCCCTGTTGAGGGGCTGGGCCTTCGGTTCGGGGGCCTCGGATACCGGGCATCGGGTCAGGGAGCTGGGCTGGCGTTACGTACCCCAGACCGCGGCGCTGCTGCCGTCTGGATCGGGGATGACCACCCCGGTCGCAAGGGCAACCGGATGCCGCATGACGGTGACCGGCACCGCACCGGACTCGGCAGCCGGTGCCCAGATCATGCGCCACGCACATCCCCACTCGCAGCCGCAGCCGTGGTGCGGATGAGGGTGGCGCAGGAAAATGCCGTACGTGAGCACAGCGCGGGGGAAGCGCGGGATGAGGACCGAGGGGCCGTCGCCGAGGTAGAGGTGAAGGTTCCGCCAGCCGTGGGTCCGGGCCATGTACGCGGCGGCGGCCTCGATGACGTCGGCCCACCGCTGATGGCCGATGGTCATGAATTCCCTATTGAATGCGCGTGTTGAAGCGGCTTCTGAAGGGCTGGCCTGTGCGGGCATGGCGTGTTTCTGGGTACGGGCGGCCGGGCCGCGATCTGGGTCAGACGAGCTGCGGACCTGGTCCGAGCGCTTATCGGAACGCGAGGCGGAGGCGGGAGCGCGTCCTGGCGACGCCATCTTCCTGGCGCCAGACTATCGAGTTGACCCGTTGCTGACCCGGTACGTCCAGTCACGGGCTTTCCGCTCGCACGCTGGATCGACCCGGCTCAACTACTCGACGGACATCGCTCTGTTCCTGACGTTCCTGTGGGGGCAGGGGAAGGGCTGGCGTGAGGCGGTGGAGCGCGACGTCGAGGACTTCGAGTACTGGCGGACCCGTGCACCGGAGAACCCGGAGCGGATCGGCGGGTCGACATGGCAGGAGAACTGGGCCGCCGGATCAACCGGATGCCTGCCGCAGCAACGGGCTATGCCTCGCCATCGAGATCGCGCTGCCTGTCAGCGAGGTACTGCCGGACGAGGCGGCCGAGCACTTCACCCTCGTGCGCGCGCTCGTTGAAGACGGCGCGCTGGAAGGCTCTGACCTCCTCCCGCTCCAGGAACGCGTGCAGAAGCCTCGCCTGCGGATGGAAGTAACCGCAGCAGATCAGGCGCGTGCAGTGCCCCTTCAGCTCCTTGACCTTCGGGGTCCGCCAAGGGTAGTGCGGGTACCCCTTGAGCTCCGCCTTGCAGCGATCAAGGATCTCGAACAGCTCAGTCTTGTTTCCCCACTTCTCCTCACCGTAGTGCAGCTCGAACCACTCGCGGCGATCCGCGTCGGCTATCTCTCGCTGAACGCGTTCCACGCGCCTTGTGATGCCGGCGAAGACCTTCGGGCTCATCCTCCACTTGGAGCGTGTCAGCTCCGGATATCGGTGGCAGATGTCCATATCTGCAACCCAATGCGCGGCGCTCTCGTGCTTACTCTTCCGAAGGTTGCAGGGCTTACAGGCAGGGACGAAGTTCCACCAGATGTCGTGGCCTGCCCCGGCGATCGGCCTTTCGTGGTCCAGTGTGGTGGACGGGGAGCGGCCGCAATACACGCACAGGCCACGTTGCGCAGTCAGCACCATCAGCCACACCCAGGCCTTCTGCTTGCCTCTGTCACCTCGGCGAATAGCTTCCACTGCACCCTCCTGCCCGTAGCTGGCAGGCGGGATCGTAAGACAGGGCACTGACAATCCGTAGCCGTCGGTCGATCGTCACGCGGTTCGACGGGGAGGCAAAGACGTCGCGGCGGGTCAGTGCGCGGTGCAGCTGCCCCAGGACACACGCCACGTAGGCGTCGCTGTCCACCGCGCCCTCAGGCAGCCGGTGTTGGAGTACACCGCCTTCTTCCACGCCGGCGGCACCAGCTCGGCGTCGATCTCCTTGGGCAGCAGCGGGCGCTGGGCCACCTTGCGCCGGGCCAGCACCGGCAGCCGACGCACCGCCTTGAGCACCCGCCGACCGCACTGCGCGGCGCCCAGCACCACCGCGCACCACGCCACGCAGGGGCACCTGTCTCAACACGCTGACTTGCCAAGGAACATGAACGCGACCGGGTAGAGGTAGTCCTCGATGGCGTCGTCGATCCCGGTGACGTACAGGTCACGGTGGACGATGAAGCCGTGCTCCACGGCATCTTCGCCGGGAGTCCAGAGCTGCTCGACGGGGTGCAGGGTGCCGTCGTCGCCCTCGCTGGTCTCGATCTCGTACAGGGCCGGGGCGGTCACACGCTCACCCCCGCGACGGCGGCGTCCAGGAGCGCCACGACATCGGCCTCATGCGGGTCGGTGAACAGCTGGTGGTCGCTCACGTCGCACGGCCCGAACCGTACGGAGACCCGGTGGCCGGGCACGAGGGTGGTCTCCCGTCCCTGAAGCGTGGCGGTGATCCGGTCGTGGTCCTGCTGGGCGTGCCGGGTCTGGGTGTACGGGCCGAGGCGCAGCAGGGTGAAGCCGTCGAGGCTGTCGTCGCGTCGGCGGGCTTCGATGTAGAGGGCGTAGTGGGCGGGGTCCATGCCGAGGTCGTCAGGCAGGGGCAGGTCGGCGGTGGCGTGGGTGAGCATCGTGTAGCCGGGCTGCCAGCAGCCGGTGATCGCGCTGGTCGGGCAGCGGAGCCAGTCGTGGTGGGTGTAGCCGAGCCGGCGGCCGTGGCGGGAGGCGCCGGTGTGCGGGGTGTCGGGGTGGACCAGGGTCACGGCGATCAGGTCGGGGCCGTGGTCGTCTCCGGGCCGGGTCTGCGCCCGCTCGATGAATGGGCCGACGCGCACGGCGATGTCGCGGGCGCTGCCGGGGGTCCAGGGCTCGGGGTTGTGCAGGGCGGTGAGCAGCGCGCGGAACTGGTCGACGACGGCCTGGTCCTCGGGGGAGAGGGCGCCGGGGGCGTTGCCGCAGCGGCGGAAGAGGGGGCGTTTCATCGGTTCGGCTCCTCGGGGATGGGGCGCGGGATGGCCGTCGGCATGGGCTGGTTCAGGTAGCGGGCGGCGATGTTCACGTAGGTGTCGTGGGCGATCCGTGCGGCCTCGCGGGCCTCGGTGAGTCGCCGCTTGGCCGCCTCACGGTCGGTGCCGACCGCAGAGGTGGGGATGGCCTGCCGGATGGCGTAGGTGAGCGTGATCATGTGGTCGGCGGCGGCGCGCACGGCTGGGTCCTCGATGAGGACGCGCAGGGCGATGAGCGGGCGGGTGACCGCGTGGCGGGTCGTGTGGCTCTCGCCGCGCAGGGCCTCGATCCGCTCGGGGCCGGCCTGCTGGAGGACGGCGTCGCCGCGCCTCCACATGGCGGTGCGGTGGTCGGAGGTGGCGCAGGCGAGTGCGGTGACGGCCTCCAGGCGGTCGCGGCGGACCCTCTCGTCGTGGGTGACGCGCACTTGCCGTTCGGTGGCGCGTTCCTGGAATCGGCCGCTCACGATCGCGCCCAGCAGGGTGGCGACGATGGCGAGCGCTGCGGTGATGAGGGTGGGTAACACGCGGGCCCTCTCGGTGTGCTGACGGGCAGTGGGAGGGGAGCGCCGCACCCCGGCCGGAAGGGCGGGGCGCGGCGCCGGGGTGGCGTTCAGGGCATCGACGCCGTGGCGGCGTTCAGGATGGCGGCGTGGTCGAAGGCGAGTCGCTCCGGCAGGGCATCCAGGGGCCACCACCGGGCGGTGCGGGCGTCATGCCCGGCGATGACCGTGGCGCCGGCGGGGACCAAGGCCTCGTAGGCGACGGTGACGTACCGGCCGCGCGGGTCGCGCGCGGGGGAGTCCCAGACGCCGATCTGGCGCAGGGCGTCAGCGGCTACTTGGACGCCGGTTTCCTCTGCCAGTTCACGGGCGGCCGCGGCGCGGCTGGTCTCGCCCGCGTCGACGTGAGCGCCGGGCAAAGGCCCAGGTGCCCTTGTGCGGCGGCCAGCCGCGCTCGATGAGCAGGACGTCGCCGTGGGGCGTGAGAGCCACCACGTCGGCGGTGTAGCGGATGGTCTCGGGCGTCTCGGTGTCGGTCGCGTGTGTCTCCCAGGGGTGGTGAGGCCGAGGAACTGGTCACTGCCGAGGTCCATCACGACGCGGGCGTCGGTGCTTTGGGCGCGCTGGGCGGCGGCGTACTCTTCGGCCGGCCAGGAGCCGCGGGGATCTCCTGCGGGGAACCGTTCCAGGACGGTCCGGGCCTGCGCGGTGGTGGCGGTCATCAGCCGTCGCCGCCGTTCACGCGTTCGTGGATGTCGATGAGGGTGGTGATGGCGTCGGGGTTGTCCGCCGCTCCGACCCACTGCCCGTGTGTGGTGAAGACGGGGACCTGGTCGCGGTCGGCGTCGAAGACGACGATGTAGTCGCCGTAGCGGTCCAGCACCATGTCGCGCAGGACCGGGATCAGCCCGGTGTCCAGGACCTCGAGAGCCTCGACCGTGAAACGGGCCACGGTGTCGGGTGGCTGGGGCGGGAGCAGGGTGCCGGTGAGGCGCAGGAAGTTGCCCGGCTGCACCTCGTTGAGCATCTGGTGGGTGATGCGGGAGTCGTGGCTGGTGCAGGTATAGATGATGTCGGGGGCGTCCTTGGCGCGGGTGTCGGCGTCGACCGGTCGGACGATCAGGTCGAAGGTGGCGGTGCCGGCCGGGCAGGGGGCGGGGATGGCATCGGCCCAGCCGTCGACGGTGCAGTGTGTGGTGTCCATCAGCAGTCCAAGTGGGGGGAGGGGGCGGGCCGTCGTGGTGTCGGGAGGCGCGGCACGGCGCGCGGGGTGGTGAGGGACGGCGAGGGGGAGCGGGTGCGGGTGCCGGAGGCGGCCTGACGCAGCGCGGCCCGGTTGTCCGGGGTGCGGAGGTTCTGGAGCGCGCGTTCCTTGAGTACCTTGGCGGCGTTCGTGCTGCGGTTCATGCGCGCGCCGATCTCAGGGAACGACAGGTCGTGCCAGTAGCGCAGCCAGAGGCACTCCCGTTGCCCGGGAGTCAGCCCGGCCAGGGCTGTTCGGAGTTCGGCGACAACGCTGGTGCGGGCCAGGTCGTCGCAGACCCGTTCGCCGATGTCGCCGAGAGCGACGTCATGGTCAGACAGGTCGCCGGTCGGGGTCTCCCTCTGGTGCCGGGCGCTCTTGTAGTGGTCGAGCAGCCGGTTGCGGGCGATCGTGGCCAGCCAGGCCCCGAAGTCGCTGCCGCGCCAGGTGAACGCACTGATCCGGGCCAGGGCCCGGACGAACACGTCACCGGTCAGGTCCTCGCTCAGCTGCCGGTCGTGGGTACGGCGCAGCAGGTAGGTGTAGATCTGCGGCCGGTAGCGGACGTACAGGTCAGCGAACGCCTCGCGGTCGCCGCAGCGGGCCCGGTCGACGAGGGCGGTCACCGACTCCTCTGCCTTGGAGGCCTGTCGGGTCGTCGTGTCTGGGGCCCTCACGCGCCGACCTCCTGCGTCACGGGGGTGCCGCTCAGCCGACCTCGTAGGTGCGGGTTGCCGGCGGCGATCTGCCGCAGCAGCTTCGGCGTGGGCTTCCACAGCCGCTGGGCACCGCGAGCCGGAACAGGCGTGGTCAGCCGCTGGACCCGGGTCAGCTCCCAGTGGAAGCGGCCCTCTTGGGACCAGGGCGTGCACGCGCCGTCGTCCGCGTGGATGCCGGTGAGGTCGGCGACGGCGACCACCGCACCGCGCACCAGCTCGTGAGTGTTCTCCAGCGCCTCCCGCACGGGTGCGAGGGCCATGGCGGGGGTGTCGACGTCGGATCCGGCGTGGATGAGCAGGGTGCCGCGCCACGGGGTGACCCACGCCCTGTTCTCGATGCGCTTGGCGACCTGGTCGTCCTTGAGGGCGATCAGGTCGGACCAGGGCGGGCGGATGGTCAGGCACCGGATCGGGGTGAGGTCGTGGTCCGGTGCGGTCCGGGGCCGGCGGGAGACCGCGGCGAGCAGCTCGTAGTTGGCGCGCTGCTGCCCACGGCTCAGGGGAGCCGCACCGCTGGGGGTGCGGGTGCGGAAGCACTCGCCGGTGGGGATCGCTTCGCGGGACAGCCGGGCGTACGGCGTGGTGTCCGCGGCGGGGGAGGAGGGGATCATCGTGTGCGTTCCTGGGTGAGGGGGTGAGGGGTGGTACCCGTGCGGCCGAGGCGCCGGCCGTTGACGGCAGGCTCGCTGGCGTGGCCGGGGGTGGCGATGCGGTACAGGCCGGCGCGCTCCCGCTTGTGCTGGTACATCGCGCCTTCGGCGCCGCGCAGCAGGTGGGTGTAGTCACGCGAGTGCAGGTCGCTGGGGCTGGACGCACCGATGGAGACCGCGACGGCGACCGCCTTGCCGTCCACGTCGACGCTCTGGTGCAGCAGCCGGTGCAACTCCCGCAGACGCTGGGCCCGTTCGGCCACGGGGCAGGTCAGGACGGCGGCGAACTCGTCCCCGTGCAGGCGCGCGGCGACCCCGTCGCCGCCGACCCACCGCTCCAGGCGGGAGGCGATCGCGATGAGCACGGCGTTGCCGACGTCGTGCCCGTAGCCGTCGTTGATCGCTTTGAAGCCGACCGCGTCCAGGAACACGAGCAGCACCGGGTCACGGCGGCGGTTCAGGAGACGGGTCGCGTGCCGGACGTAGCCGGGGCGGGAGTGCAGGCCGGTGAGCGCGTCGCGGCGGGCCGCGGCCAGGCGGCGGTGCAGCGCCGTGGCGTGAACAGCCCAGCCGGTCAAGGGAAGCAGTGCTGTGATCTGGATGCGTGCGCGCTGCCCGATCAGGGCCCTGGCGCGCGGGCGGGACGCCATACTGGTGTCCTCCCTCTCGTCTCGTACGGGATGGATGGGCCCGGGACAGCCGACGACGCCGCCAAGCAGAGCGGCTGTCCCGGGGCGGAGCTACAGCTCGAAGCCGTCCTCGGCGTCCCCGGCATGGATCCAGGTGAGGGGCTCGCCCCAGCGGCCGGCCTCCGCCGCAGTCCAGTCGAGCCGCCAGCCGGGACGCGGTGGGTGTGCTCCCCAGCCGTCCGGCCGCCGGCCGGGTACCTCAAGCCCCATCGCCTGCGCGGTACGCGCCGCGTCGTACACCTCGTGTGCGTGGCGTACGGCGGCGCTGCGGCTGTCGGCCTGTCCGGTGAAGACGTGCACACCGCGCAATCCGGCGGCGTTGTGAATCGGCACGTCGACTTCATAGGTGGGCAGGGGCATGACCTCCAGCTCCTCTCGTGTTCGTGGTGGTTGAAGGGCCACCGCCACTGCCCCGGACGCCGGCGCGGTGGCCAGGTCCGGGGCGGCACGGAGAGCCCGTCAGGCAGCGGCGGGAGCAGGGGAGTCGAGGCCGATGCCGCGCAGCGCGTCCAGGACGTATGGCTCGAAGCGGGCCTGGTGCTGGGCGGCGACCGCGCAGCCGGTGGCGCGGCTGTAGGCGTAGCAGTACGCCATCATGCTGGCGTCGGTCCCGGCGAGGGCCTGGTCGACGGCGCGGCGGGCGAGGTGCTCGCTCCAGGTCTGGGCGGCCGACTCGCGGCGGGCGTGCGAGACCGCCACGGCGAGGGAGTGCGCCCACTGTCCGCTGCCGCAGGTGGGGCCGCCGCACTGCGCCCAGTCCCACTCACGCTGGCGCATGCCCTCGGGGTCGGCGTCCCAGTCCGCAGCCCAGCCTGCGGCCCGCTCGGGGATCTCCTGCTGCACGACGTCCAGGACGTCGCGGCCGCAGGGGCCGAGCGCCCTGTGCGCGTCGACTTCCTCCAAGACGCGGATCTGGTGGGAGAGCAGCCGGTAGGGGTAGTAGCGCGGGCTGCGGTTGCCGGTCTCACCCAGCGGCTGAACACTCCACAGCCGCACAGGCCAGGTAATCGGCCAGATGCCGGTGTCCTCCAGCGCCTCGCCGACGCGTTTGACCATGCGGAAGTACGAGAAGGGACTCTCGTCGAACCACAGGGCGGTGCAGGGCCGGGGGTGGTCGACGACCTGGCCGACGGACGCTGCGAGGTTCACCGGCGTCCCGGCTACGCGGGACAGTTCGATGATGCCGTCGGCGGGGGTGGCGATGTACCAGGGGGTGGGCTTGCGGGCCATGCGGGCCTCCGTGAAGGGATGTGCGCGGTCGGAGCCGCTGGATAACGGGGTGTTGGTCGGGGTGTTCATGGCGGCGGTCAGGCGCGGTAGACGGGCGGGCGGACTCCGGCACGGAGCTCGCGGATGATCGAGCAGGGGCCCTTGGTGGCGCAGTACGCGTCGTCGGTGTCCGGGAGGGCGTTGCCGGTGGTGCCCCACATCTGGCGGGCGGTCGCGTTCACGGCGCGCAGCATCTCCCCGTTGTTGGGGCGGCAGGGGCTCTCCTGCCCGCCGACGCCGTGGCGGTGAGCGCCCATGAGGTGCTGGCGGGCCTGGCGGGCGGCCCAGCGTCGGCTGTCGGGGCCGGTGTTCTCGTGCACGTGCCCGCTGTCGTGGAACGTGTCCAGATGGCAGCCAGAGCAGTGGTAGGTCACCAGCATCTGCGGCGCGCTGTCGGGAAGCCACTTCCCTTCGAACTCGTAGACGATGACCTCCGCGCCCGGGATCTCGGTGTGCGCGAAGGCGGTGACGAGGCCGACGCCGTCCGCGATCCCACCGCGCGCCTTGGCGTTCCAGAAGGTGCGGGGGAGGAAGGTGTCCCAGCCCTTGCCGTGGGGCCACTGGGCGTACATGACGCCCTGGGAGGCGTCGAAGGCCGCGCTGCCGTCGGTGTTCTCGCGCTGGTACTGCTCGATCTGTGCGATCGGCCCGAAGTACGTGGCGGAGAACTCCTCGGACTCCAGGAAGATCAGCCCGTACCCCTCGGGGCGGGTGTCGTGACCGTTGTCCTTGAGGATCTCGACCATGTCCTCGTAGCCGGGGGTTGCGGGGGCGATGGTGGCGACCAGGGGGATCCGGTAGCGGTCGCAGCTGGTGACGTGGGCCGGGTTGGTGTCGCTGACGTGGTGCGCGGTGCCGTACGTGTTCGTGATGCTCATGCGCGGGGTGTCCTTCCTCGGTGAACCGTGGGCACGCGATCGGGGAGTCGCTGATCGGGGGGTCTGTGTGCCGGTCAGCGGTCCGATGCAGGGCCGTGGCGCGCTGAACCGTGGCACGGTGGCCGCAGCTTCAGCACGTCACAGTGACCGGGCCGCTGCCGGCCCGGGTGCAGTCGAACGCCGCCTGGTGCATTCGCCTGTCAGAGGTCGAGTTGGATCGTGATGGGGGTACGGCGGTCGCCGTAGTCACGGTGGGGATCGTGGACGGTGCGGCGGTGCGCGGCGAGTCCGGTGGTGCCGCCCTGGATGGTGAGGTGGCAGTCGGGGCAGCCGTGGGCCCACGCTTCCCCGGCCGGAAGGCCGGCCGGGGTGAGCGGGTGCGGACGGTCGGCGGCGCGGCTCACCGACTGGCGTCTTCCGTCAACTGCCGGTCGGCGAGGGCCAAAAGCTCCGCGGCGAGGTCCGGCGCGGCCAGGATGGTGCGCAGGATCGAAGCGATTCCGTCGCGCTCGATGGGGTTCAGCCGGTCCCATACGGCGTGGGCATCGCCGTGGGCGCCGACGGCCTTGAGGTAGCCGGCCTCGGTGGTGGCGGTGTGCTGGGCACCGCACCGGCCGCACCGGAAGACGGCCTGGTCCCAGCCGCCCGCAGCAGACTTGGCCCTCATCCGCGGATCGCCCCCAAGGTCTGCCCCTCGAGGTCGGAACCCAAGTCGTGGTCGTCGGCCTCTTGGCTGACGTCGTCGAGGCCGCCGTGGACGGTGCACACCGTGTCCGGGGACGGCCGGTCGCTGGTGTGCGCGATGAGGAGGTCGGTCACCGAGTACACGGGCTGCCAGGCACGGGCGTCGCACGCGTCGTCCACCGCGCAGCAGGTGAGCAGGTCGAAGCCGAAGTCGCCCTCGCCGTCTACGTTGCGGCGCAGGGCGAGCACGAGGCGGTCCGTGCCGAGGCGGATCTCACCGACGCGGTCGCCGCCCGCCAGGTCGCTGCCGTCGCGCCAGGTCCACAGGGACAGTACGTCCGGACCGAAGACGCGGCGCACCAGGAGCAGGGAGCCCAGGCCGGGTCCGTCGTCCCAGCCCATGTCGCGGCGGCGGGTGTCGCTGGCCCGTTTGAGGAGCGGCTCCAGGCGGTGGAGGCTGTCGGCGAAGACGACGTGGTCGAAGCCCTCCCCGCGCAGGTCGGGGAGAGCGGCGACGCTGTCGGCGTGCTGGCGGCGTACGACGTCCTCGGGCACGGCCCGGCCTGGGCTACGGCTGGCCTGACGCCGCACGCAGACGTCGGCCGGGGTCGCCACGAGCAGCGCGACCACCGGCACATCATGAGCGCGGGCGGCATCGATCAGTCCCCTGCGGACACGGGCGTCGGTGTTCGTGTCGCTGATAACCGTGGTGAGCCGGCGGGCCATGCGCGCCGTGAGTGCGGCGTACATGACGGCTGCTGCGGCCACGGTCGCTGACTGGTCACCGGCCTGGTCCGAGACCATCGCCCGGAAAACGTCGAGCTCCAGGACCTGGGTGGCGGGCCAACTGCTCGCCAGGGTGGACTTGCCGCTGCCGCTCGCCCCGATCATCACGACGAGTGCAGGGTCGGGGATGGCCGTATCCCGTGGCTGCATGGCGGCGGGGAAGGTGGTGCTCATGCGGATTCTCCCTGCGAGTAGAGGGTGGAGACAGTCAGTTGCAGGCGCATCGTCACGGGACGGTGGCCTTGGTGGTGGCAATGCGTACGGCCGCCCGGCGGCCCGCCCCCGGCCACACCGGTCGGAGGCGCCTGCCGATCTGCCTGGATGACGACTGAGCGTGCGGGCGGCCCGGGGCGGCCTGCGCCGCACTCGACTCCCGGCTGCGCGGGCGGGGTTCGAGTACGACGCGGGGTGTCCGGTTCAGTGGTGGATGTTGTTGCGGGTGCGGGCGAAGAACATGCCGCGCGTGGTGCTGTGGCTGTGGATCTCGGTCTTCTGGGTGACCGGGGCCTGGTAGATGGTCTTGGTGACGGTGGATCGGGCGCGGCTGATCGCGCTGCTGATCGCGGTGGCGGCCATGGCCAGGCCGGCGAACGGCAGGGTGACCATCAAGACGCTGTTCAGGCTGACCGAGGCGAGGCCCTGCAGAACCAGCCACGCGCCGCAGCCGATGCCGGTGACGCCGGCACCGACGCCGATGGAAGCCACCGCGATCCCGGCCGCCCAGGCGGGCACGGTCCGGTGATCCTCCTGCCGCACGGGCGGGGTGGTGCCGAAGGCGGGGACGGAGGAGTCGTCGCGGAACGAGGTGGGGAAGTGGCGGGCCGGCCGCTCGGGCGGGAACTCGGTCTCGATGATCCGCTGAGCTTCGGCGGCGGCTGCGGAGTCGGACATCGGGCGGCCGTCAGTGGAGGGGAAGTCCATCGTGCTGTCTCCGTTCGGTGCAGGCGCGCCCTCCGCGCCGTGGTGGCGGGGAGGGCGCGAGGGGGCGGCGGGGGGCGATACATCACATGAGCAGGCTGATGAGGCCGGAGGTGTCCTTCGGGGCGACCTTGTCCTCGCCGCGAAGGGTGCTGATCGTGGTGCGAACGGAACCGCGCCGCGCGTCCTTGCCACCGTCCTCATCGAGGGCCGCGAGAAGGTCCGGCTCGGACAGGGGACCGGATTCGAGTGCCGCGAGGATCCGGTCCTTGAGCGTGCGGGGCATCGGCGGCAGCGACTCGGACTCGGCCCCGTGGTCCTCGCCGTACTCCAGGTCGTCGCCGTCACCGGCCGCCTGGTCTGCCTTGCCGTCCTTGGGCGGCGGGAAGATCAGCTTCAGGGGCTCGCCCGGCGGGGCGCCGGCGCCGTAGAGCTGGCGGATCACCGGGTCGAATCCCTCGTGCGGGGAGAGCGAGCCGACCAGGAAGAAGCGGGCCATCGACGTCGGTCTGACCGACGTCAGGTGGTAGCACATGCCCTGGGAGTTGGCCTTCTCGGTGCTGCGGTCGACGGGCGTTCCCCATCGCTGGATGCGACGGGCGCGCCCGAGGATCTTCGGGATGGGCTGCAGGTTTTCGCCGGTCGGCAGCAGGCCGTCGCCCACGAGCGAGGCCATCATCTGCGAGCTCCACCGCAGGAGGATGACTTCGCCTTCCTTGAGCATGGCGCGCAGGGTGTCGCTGCCACCGAGCTCGTCCAGGTGCCCGGCCTGCGCGGCGAGCACGATGCCGATGCCGACGCTGCGCCCGGTCCGCCCGATCTCCTTGATCAGTCGGGCCGCTTCGGCCCGGAAGGGGCTGCCCTTCTCCAGGAGGCGGTTGGCTTCGTCGATGACGACGTATTCGAGCGGGTCCGGCGTGTTGATCAGGAAGCCGGAGCGGCCCAGGTCGGCGTACCGGTTGAAGCGCTCTTCGGCCTTCGCGACGGCGGCCCGCAGCAGGCCCATCGCCTCTTTGAGCGTGCGTACGTGGGTGGCGACGTTGCCCTTGGCCTCGGGTACGGACTGGCCGCCCTTGAGGTCGGCCAGGTGCACGACGATCCCGTTGCGCTTGCACGCGGCGAGGAACGCCTGCAGGGCACGTGACTTCCCGGCGCCGGTCGTGCCGAAAATGATGATGCGCTGGGCGTTGCCGGTCTCGGGGTCGTGCACCCGCATCCGCAGCGGCTCGCCGTCGTAGTACGAGCCGATCCGGATGCAGCCGTCCTCATCCATCTCGAGGTCTTCGAAGGTGACCGCCCGCATCTTCGCGAGCGGGTTCACGGGAAAGACCCGGACGACGGCCTCGCGGCCGCTGCCCTGCTCGAAGATCACGCGGCTGGGGTCGTCGACGCCCAGGAGGTCGCACAGGGCCTTGTGGTCGGCGCCCTTCACCCCGCCCGGCCGGGTGCGCAGCATGTACTCGCGCATCACCCCTGCCTTCTCGTCGGCGTGCTTCTTCGCGAGGGCAGCCGGCGTCACGGGGTGAACTCCTGCGACAGGTCGTACTCGTTGATCTCAAGGAGGGTCACGCCGGGCAGCGCGGACCGGCCGATCTCCGCCCACACGTCCTCGTCGTGCGCCGGGCCCTGTTCGGGCTTGGGCCCGATCAGCAGCATCGCGAACCCGGCTCCGTACCCGGGGATCGCCTGTACCTCAAGGAGCTGTTCGGGCACGTTCATCAGGGCCGACAAGCGCTTGATCTTGATGTCGGGAACGGGTTCGCCCGGCTCGATCGCACCGAGCGCGACAGCAACCCTGCGCCCGTCCTCGATCGGCCGCACATCGATCACGTGCGTGCCCTCGGCGACGCCGCCTTTCTTCGCCGCGTTCAGGGCCCACCACCGGCCTGCCGGATCGTCGGGCAGTTCGACGGCGGCCTCGACCTCCGTGCCGGTGGCCGCCTGGTCGCCCTCGGTGTCGTCGGTCTCGACCACGGGGTCGGGCCACTTCGCGACCCGCTTGGCGAGCTGTGCGGGGCGCAGCCACCACACTCCGGCCGTCCACAGCGCGGCGACGCCGCCCTGAACCAGGCGGCCCTCCCTCGCGTCCCACGCCAGCTCGGTGACGAGGTTGGAGACGAGCAGGGTGTGCGGTGCCAGGTAGATCGTGGAGACGATCGGCTTCTTCATCGGGTGCGCAAGCTGGAGGCGGGGGGAGAGGAACGCCCCGCCCAGCCCGGCCGCGATCGTGGTGAGGATGGCGGGCAGGGTGGCGGCATCGGTGAACAGCCCCGCCGCCATGGCGCTGGCGCCCGCGAGGGTCGCGAGCCGGCCCGCGCCGCTGACCACAGCGGAACCGGCTCGGCGGGTGGTTTCGATGTACGTGCGCAGCGGCATCGTCGGCACTCCCTTCCAAGGATGCGGAAGGCGCCGGCCCCTCGCACGAGGGACCGGCGCCTTCAGGGGCGGATTCGGGCTAGCGGTTGCTGTACCACTCGCGTTCGGCGACGTCGTACGGGCCGGCCTGCATCGCCTCGTTCACGTCGCCGTAGTCGCTCTCGTGGTCACGGGCCGCGTTGTCGAACTCGGTCGCCATCTCCGCCGCCTCAGCGGCGAGCGCGTCGGCGAGTTCGAGGGACTCCCGCATCGTGGCTGCCGCGTCGTGGTGCGAGGAGGTGACCGAGTCGTCGACGGCCAGGGCCGCGGCGACGTCGGCGAGCCCGTCGACGGTCTTCGCGCAGTCCTCGACGTAGGAGTACGCGCCGTTCACGGCCTGCGAGAGCAGCCGCATCGCCGCCGCCGCGACTCCCAGCCGGGCGATGACGAGCATGAACGTCATCGCGTCCGCGATGACGTCGACGATCCGGCCGCTGCGCTCGGCAGGCAGATCGGCCGCAGCCTCCATGCCCTCGCCGGGGGCCGGCAGGTCGGACGCACCGGATGCGGCGACCTCCGCGCTGCTCTGCACATTCGTCGGCTCGATCACGCCGCCGCTCTCGGACTCGGTACTCATGCTCAGACCCCGCTTCGGTCGTGGTACTCACGCTCAGCCGGCGCGGTGTGTCCGGCTTCCTTGACCCGGTCGGCCCGCAGCTTGTCGGCCTCCACGGCGGTGTCGCGCGCCGACAGGATCGCCTCGGACGCACGCGGCAGGGAGTCGCGCAGGGCCTCAGCCTTGTCCTGGACGCTCCCGGCCCGCTCCATGAGGCGGATGCACCACTTCACGAGGACGCCGGGCACCTTCTTCTCGATGCACATCGCGTAGAGGTTTTCGAGCCCGGACTTCAGGCCCTCACACTTGGCGGCAACGAGGTTCATGTGATCGACGCCCTGAAGGATCTGCTCACCCATCTCTTCGTCGGACTCGATCAGGTCGTACACGGTCAGTTCGGCGTCGATGAACTGGGTGTCGCCGACCTCGCCGACGGAAACGGCTGTACCCATGACGATCGGGCTCTCTTTCGGTACGGATCGGGTGGGCGTGACCTGACCGGATGACCCGGCGGGCAGGCCCTTGCGGCCTGTGGTGATTCCGGCGGGCTGACGTCGCCGCGGCTCAGGCCGGATGACCTCGAGGTCCACCTTGTAGGTGACGTCCCAGCCGGGCGGAGGGCGCAGCCACTCGCCGTCACCGCCGGGCATCGATCCGGGGCCGCTGGTGCTGCGGTCCTTCCTGCGCCGCCCGCGCGTCTTCGGTCCCGTCGTGCTCCCCTTCGGCTTCCGCCGCCTGCTGCGCGGCTTCTTCTTCCGGGGCGCCTTCGGTGTTTCCTTCGCCCCGCCCTTCGAGCTACCGGCCTTGGGCTTCTTGGTCAGGTCGACCTTCTCGGTGTCGTCCTTCTTCGTCTCCGTGCCGTCACCGGCCTTGGGCTTCTTCGTGAGGTCGACCTTCTCGGTGTCGTCCTTCTTGGCCCCGGCGCCGTCACCGGCCTTTGGCTTCTTGGTCAGGTCGACCTTCTCGTCGGGCTTGCCCTTGCCGGTCTCCTTCGGGTCCTTCGGGCCGGTGCCGCCGGCCTTCTCACGCTCGCGCTTCGCCTTCCGCTTCTCAGCCCTGTGCTTGCGCCGGTCGGCGGCCTCGGCTGCCGCTTCCTTCCGGGCCGCCGCGCGGTCGGCCAGATCGGCCTTGCGCTGATCGGCAGCGGCCTGGCGCTGGGCCTTCGCTTCGTCGTTCTTGCGCTGCTGCCGCCCGGCCGCGAGCTTCCCGAGCGTGCCCGGCGACTTCTTCGCCCCGGCCGGTGAACCCTTGCCCGAGCCCGGCGATCCGCTGCCGCCTCCGGCTGCGTCCTTCGGCCTCTTGCCCGATGAGCCCGGCCCCGAGGTGCGCGAGCCGTCGCCAGTTCCGTTCTTCGGTCCCTTCAGTCCCGTGCCGCGGCCGCCTGCCCCGGTGGCGGTGCTGCCGCGGCCACCATCTTTCGGGGAGGCGGGCTTGTGCTGCCCGAAGGCACCGCGCCCCGAGCCGCCACCGGCGCCGGACCCGCCTGAGCGGCCGCCGCCCTTGCCACTCGCGCCGCGTCCGAACTCAGGCCCGGACTGCACCCTGGCCGCCTTCGCGGCGTTGGCGACCTTCTGCTTGTCGGCCGCCTCGCGCGCCTTGTCGGCGACGGCGTCGTGATGCTCGCGCCGCGCCTTCAGATAGTTCGCCACCGACCAAGTGCCGCGCAGCGCCGCAACCGCGATCGCCGCCATCGTGACCATCGCCATCGAGGCCGTCGCACGGGCCGGAGATCCGGTTCCGCTTGAGGCATGGGCGACCATGTCCGGGGCGACGTCGTCCGGGTCGACACTGCTCGCATCGTCGTCGTCCCCGGAGGTCGAAAACGGCAGGAAGAAGTCGGGCGGCGGCGCCAGGTCACCGGCCTCCGGCGGGGGCGGAAACCCGTCGTCCGTGTCGCTGCCGGGGGGCGACAGGCTGAACAAGGGGTGCGTGATGACGTCCGCGCCCCGACCGTCGTCGGTCATCTCTTCGTCCTCACTTGACGTAGCCGCCACCCTCGCGTAAGCGCGCGCGTCACGCGCACGTGTGACAACGCCGGTGCGGCGCCGGATTCCTTGACTTGAACGTTGAATTTGAACGCGGAGCGTTACGAGCCGAAGCCCTTCTCCTTCAGGTACTTCCCGAGCTGGCCGGCCAGTGCCGCCCACATCGGATCGTCGTCGGGAAGATGCGCCCGGGCCGCATCGACGAGCACGACGACCTGATCACGAGGTGTGGCTGCCCCGTTGATCCGGGGCGACCACAGCTCGAAGGTGAGGCGCTTGGACCGCGCGGGATCCTTGCCCGGCATCACGCGCCCTTGTTGAGGTGCGAGAAGAACGGATTGGCGTCCTGCACGGGTTCCGCTTTCGGCTCGGGCGCCTCGATCTGCTGCTGCCTGCCGCCCGCCTTCAGCTCCTTCAGGCGCTGCTTCTCGGCTTCCTTCTCCGCCCGCTTCTGGGGCAGTTCCTCATAGCTGCGCTTGTACCGCGCGCTGTACGCGGTGAGCTGGACGATCACGTCCTCGAGGTCCGCGATGACCTTCTCGAGCGGCCGGACCGTGTGCTTCGCCCGCAGCTTCGACTGAAACGGCAGGTCACCGGGGAGCTTGTCGGCTTCCTTCAGGTCGGCCTCGATCTCTGCGAGCAGGGACTTCGACTCCGCGAGCAGGGGGGCGAGGAACTGCCTGCGCTGCTCAATGAACACCCGTCGCTTCTCGGGGCCTTCCGCGAGCAAATCGGGCGTCCACACTCCCTTGCGCGGCTGCTTCTCGTCGCTCATCAGGGGTTTCTCCTTGGTCGGGTTGTGCCATCGGGTCGGCGCCGATCCGGGCCGGGGGCGTTCCCGCTCGGGGCGCGGTGCGGGCGATCGGCCTGCCGGCCGTGGCCGTCTCCGGTCCGCGCTCACACCCGGGGGCGTGGGCACGGGCCGGGGGCGACCATGAGCGGCAGGGGGCGACGGCGGATCAGGCCAGGTGCTTGTCCGCGTCTTCGGGGCGCAGCAGGCCGGCCTTGGACAGCAGGCGTACCGCGCGGTCGTGGTTGACGGAGAGCTTGGTTCGGGCCTGGTAGAGGGTGACGAACCCGTCTTCGGTGCGGGGGAGTTTCTGTACGAGCGGCGCGAGTTCCTCGTCCGTCCGTACCGGCGTACCGGGACGCTCTCCGCCCGCTGTACCCGTCGTTCCGGTTGCGGGAGAGGACGCGGCAGCCGTACCGGTACGGGCCCCCGGAACATCCTCTGCGCCGGGCTGTGTACGGACGCTGGCGGCGTTGGTGCGTCCCTGTACGGCCACGCTGGCCGTCCCGGTACGCCCCGCCGCCGCTGTACCTGTACGGGCCACCCCTTCGGGGGTGGTGTGTACGTCGCCTGTACGGCCGCTGTACGCCCTGGTCACCGGCGTTTCGGCGTCACCTTCGTGCGGCGGGTGCGAGGCGGGGCGTACAGGGTCCGTACCGTCCCATCCCGCGCCCGAGCCGTCCGGCTGAACCGCGTTGTGCGCGGCGTACAGGTCGTGGCGCGCGCCCTGTGTACGGCCGGACGACGCAGCGTCCGTTCCGTCGGTACGCCGGTGCGTACCTGTACGCACCGGCATTCCGTTTCCGCTGTCCGTACCGGTACGGCCGCCCGACGCGGCCGTACTGTCGCGGCTGTCCGTACCGTCGTTGTGCATGAGGGTGTGGACGCGCCAGATGACCGCCACGAAGATCAGCACGACGAACGTCGTCAGCGGCCACGGCGCCGGGTGGCCGGGCTTGACGATCTCGGCCTGCTCGGACAGGTGATAGGTCACGTTCGCCGACGCCATCAGCAGCAGCGCGTACGGGATGTCTTTCTTGGCCCGGAACGCGGTGACGCAGTAGACGTCGATGCTGACGGGCAGCAGCGGGGCGACGTAGGTGTTGATGCCGACCATGCGGGCCAGCTCGTACTCGCCGGAGGCGGCGAGCCCGACGCCCGCGGCGAGCGCGATCCACGGCGCCATCTTCCACGCCTTACGGCTGAGATTGTGCTGCCAGCCGTTCCAGCGGGAGGCGGACTTCTTCGCCTCCCGAGCTTCCTCGAGCAGCCGCCGGGCACGGGACTCATCAGCCGCGGCGCGGTCGGTGACGGCCTTCGCCTTGCGCTCCGCCTCGCTGGTGATGCGGCTCGCTTCCTTCTGGGCCGCCTCACGCAGCTGCACCGCGACGGTCTTGGCCTCCTCCCGCAGCCGCTCGCGCTGCCTCTCGCAGGCGGCCTTGAGTCCGGCGAGTTCGTCGGTGAGGGCCTTGCGCTTGGCGGCGGCCTCCGCGTCGAACTGGTCGGTGAGGGCGCGCAGCTTCTCGCGCAGCTCGGTGCGAGCGGCCTCCGCCTCGGCGTGCGCGGCCGCGACCCGCTCGTCGGCCTCGCGGCGCCGGCCGTCGGCGGCCTTGACCGCGTCCGCGTACAGCGCCTCCGCCTCCGCGCGGCGGCCGTCGTACTGCTCGGCCGCCGTCACCGCGAGAGCGGCGAACCGCTCGCGGGCCTGATCGGCCTCCCGCTGCGCGGCGGCGACCAGGGCATCGGCCTGCTCTTGGGCGCGGGCGAGGATCTGACCGGCCTCGCCGCGGCGCTGGTCGACCAGGGCGGCGATTTCGGTGAGGTCGGCCTCTGCCAGGCGGCGCAGCTCGGCAACCGCCGCGGCCGTGGCCGCGCGGTCGGTGGCGGCCAGCTCGGTGAGGTCAGCGACCTGCGCGCGGGCCTTCGTCACCAGGATCTTGGAACGGTGACGGGCCTCCGCAAGAAGCCGGTCGGCCTCACCACGTGCCGCCTCCACGTCGACCTTGGCCGCCTCGCGCTGGGCGGTGGCCTCCTGGTCGGCATCGGCGGTGATGCCCGCGGCACGGCTCTGCGCCTGGTGCATGAGCACGGTGACCTGCTCGTGCGTAGCGGCAACGGTCCGCGCTGCCGCGCTCTCGGCTTCCGCCTGGAGGGCGGCGGCCTCCTCACGCGCGAGGTCGATGACGTCGGCGGCCCGGTCCCGGAGGTCCGCGGCGTCGGCCAGGGCCGGGTCGGCCTCCGGGCGCACCAGGGGCACCGTCTCCTCGGAGGCGGCGGCTTGATCGGGGATCGAGGCCGACGCGGGCGCCTTGGGGTGGCCACCGCTGCAGGGCTTCACGGCCGGGGCGGGCTTCCGCCTGCGCCGGGTAGTGGTGTTGGCCACGGGGGATGTCCCTCTCTTACTCCGGCGGCTCGTGCAAGAGGCCACCGTGGTCGGCATCGGGTCGGTAGGGTCGCGAACAGGCCCTCCTGGCCCCGGCAGCTCCAATGCCAGGGCCCGGAGGGCCGTTTGAGCGCAGGCGGTCAGGGGCGGGCGGGCAGCCTGCTGCTGTCCTGCCCGAGATGCTGGCGCAGCCAGGCGACGGCGGCCGGGGTCATCGCCCCGGTGTCCGGCTCGCTCAGCGGCGCGGTGTCGATGTCGTGCATCGCGTCCGTCGCCGGCAGCAGCCTCATGTAGTCGGGGTCGATCCCGGCCCGGTGGCGGTTACCGCTCAGCTCGACCAGGTCGTAGAGGACTTTGCCGGTGTCGGCGTGCCGCCAGGACCGCTCCACCCGGCCCACGAAGGTGTGGCCGGGCAGTCCGAGCCAGAAACGCTCGACATCGCGGAACAGGACCAGGTCGCCCTGGAAGTAGGTCGTTATCAGCTGGACCGCCTGTGTCTGCGGCTGCTGTGCCATGTGCTCTCCTCGTATCGCGTGCACCGGCCAGGGGCCGGTGAGCCCGGGCTGTCCGGCTCCCCTGCACCGCCCGACCCGGCCGCCAAAAGTCAGCGGCCGGTGCGGGCGGATGAGGCAGCCGTCAGACCGACCGCGAGGCGCCGGAGGGGGCCTGGGGGAGCACGGTGGCGTTGGTCTTCCCGCTGCGGGCCGTGCCTGCGATGAGCGCGTGGGTGTCCGCGAGCTGGAGGGGCCGGGTGGCGCCGACGGGCCGGTGCGGGGCGACGATCCGGCCGTCGGGGAGCAGTTCGCCGGTGTCCTCGAAGAGCAGGACGGCGTTGCACAACAGGCTCCAGCCCTGCCCCGGGTGACTGGCCACCACGACAGCGGCCTCCCGGTCCGAACTCTCAGCACTGGGGCACATGGGCGTGTGCGTGCACAACGCGGTCGGCAGTGTGGCGCCAGTCGTCGTGACGGTGTCGAGCGGGGTAGTGGTGTGCATGAGCTCTCCTTGCGCGGGAGGCAGGCGCGGAGCGTTGCCGAGCCTGCGGCAGGCGACAGGCCGGCCGCCCTGGGCGGACGCCCGGCCCGGCTGAACAGGAAGGTGAGGGAGCGCCTTCGGCGCCCCGAAGAGCGGAGTCAGCCTCGCCTCTGCTTGCGCTGAGCGAGGTAGATGTCCTGGAGTTTCGCCAAAGCCCGGTGCAGGCGCTGGCCGGTGCCGCATCGCCTATAGAGCGAGCACTGGCGGCAGCGCGCCTCGTGCACGCGGCTGTCCGCCGCGGCCGCCATATAGCGGGCGTACAGGTCGTCAGCCACCGGTGACACCGGACTTGATCGGCAGGCTCTTCTCCGACTGCTCATTGACCCGGCGAAGCTCCGCTTCCATGCGCTTCAGGTCGGCGTCCGTCATCCCGACACCTCCGTCCGCGCCCGGCTCCGGGCGGCACGGCGCCGCATGGAGCGCCGCTCCGCCTCGGACAAACCGCCCCACACGCCCTCGTCCTGCCCGGACTCCAAAGCCCACTGCAGACACTGCTCCATGACCGGGCAGCGGCGGCAGACGGCCCTCGCCTCCTCGATCTGCAGGAGCGCCGGCCCGGTGTTGCCGATCGGGAAGAACAGTTCGGGGTCCTCTTCGCGGCACACCGCGTGGTGACGCCAGTCCATGCCGATCACTTCCCCTGCTGGACACGGCGCAGGGCCTCGTCCATGTCCGGGTCGGAGTCGGTGGGGTGCTGGTGCTGTGCAATGCTGGTGCGCATCAGGTCCTCCAGTCAGGTCCTGGACAGTCCCGGGGGTCTCAAGTCGCCGGGGCTGTCGCCGTTTTGGCCACTCGTACGAGCAGCCACGGCCCCGGTCCTCCCGCTGGTCGGGAGGGCCGGGGCCGTGGCGGTTCGCCGGACGGTGCTATCGGCGTTGGAGCTGCTCCTTCTGCGTCGCCAGGAGCGTGATCGCGCTCATCAGGTCGGCGCGCTCCCAGGCGGTGAGCTGCGGCGCTTCGACCTTGTGTGGGTTGAGCGTCTGGATCAGCGCGGCCAGGACGTCCTCGATCCGCTGGGTGTCGGCGTGGCCGACTGCTTGTGCGTGCCGGCTCCACTGCTGCTGGTGCAGCAGGCGGTGTGCCCATGCCCGGCGGTCGTTGACGTCCTCGCGGTCCAGCTGCGCCTTGCGGCGGGCCGGGGCCAGGCGTGTGGTGTGCGCGGCGAGTTGGGCGAGGCGGCGGCCGTCCGCGCAGCGGGAGGTGATGTCGGCGGCGCGCAGGATCTTGCCCTCGTCGTCCATGACGGAGCAGGCGGAGCAGCCGCGAACATGGGCTTCGTCCAGCTTGCGGGCCGTCTTGTCGTCCATTGCTCCGCCGACGATCTGCATGACGGCAGGGGGCGGCCCCAGCGTCGGCTTGCGCAGCACGCGGGGGGAGCGGCGGCCGTCGGTCTGGCTCAGTCCCTCTTCCAGCCGCTGGAACCACTGGTCGACGGTGAGGTTGATGCTGACGAGACGGTGGCTGCCGGGGCAGCGAACCGGGTCGTCGGATCCGGCCTTTTCGGTGTGGTGGGGGACCAGCTTCGGTCGCGGGCTGTGCGGGGCGCTGATCGGCACCCAGGTGCGGCAGGTGGGGCAGACCAGCGTGGAGTACGCGAGGTCGACCTCGTGCGGCTTGAGGGTGGAGACGACCAGCGGCGGGAGGGTGCTGACGGCGCGGGAACGGACCCGGCGCGAACGCTTCTGGGCGGTGAGATCACGGGTTCGCGTGAGCATGAGCGCTCCTTCGTACGGAGGGGCAGGGCTGCGTCGCAGGTGCTCTCTCCGCCCTCCAGGCCGCACGGCGAATCGGGCGCCCCGCAGGACGGACAACGCATCAGCGCTGCGGTGTGCTACTCGCTGCAGACCATGGGCGGAGGAGTTAGAAGTGCCTCGGGCTCCCGGCCACCGAGGTGGCTGGGGCTTTGGACTCCGGCCACCGAAGTGGCGATCTGCTGCGATGGTGCGTGGGGAAACCGTTGCCCGGCTCCTTCACCTGGTACCGCCCTCGGGCGGTACCAGGTGAAGGAGCCGGGCCTTGGCCTGGGAGCCGTCCGGCGGCCCCTTCCCTGCGGGGGTGGAACACCTTGAACAGTAGTAGCACTTCTAGTGCTAGTCAACACTTTGAATGCTATCTAGCACAAACACTTTAGATGTGAGAATGTGTGCATGCTTACGCGACGTGGAGAGGACGACTTCGTGGCCAGCGGATACGCACTCGTGGTGCGCTTCACCCTCCGAGACACCTCGGCGGCCCGGCACTTCGACGCCCTGGTGGCTCTGACCATGGAAGGCATCCGGCGCGAGGCCGGCACGCTCGTCTACTCGGTGCACACCCCGGTGGACGAGCCCCTGGTGCGGGTCTTCTACGAGCTGTACGCCGACCGCGACGCGTTCCAGGCGCACGAGGACCAGGCCCATACCAAGCAGTTCCTCGCGGCACGGGAAGAGTTCCTGAGCAACGTCGAAGTGACGTTCCTCAACGAGCTGGAGGCTCTGAGCAAGCGCCCTGGAACGGAGCAGGGGTGAAGCCGCGCGGGAAAGACATCGATCCGCAGGATCGGGCTTTCGGACAGCGCGTCCAGAGATTCCGGAAGGAACGCGGGCGCACACAAGCCGAACTCGCGGCATCGCTCGGGAAGACGAGCAGCTGGCTCTCCCAGGTCGAACGCGGTGTGCAGCCGGTCCAGCGAATGGACCTGCTCCAGGAGATCGCCGACGAGCTGGGCGTGTCCGTGCAGCAACTGCGTCCCGGTATCCCAGCAGTCGGGCCATCACAGGCACCCACCGCCCAGCCGCTCTCCAACGATCTGGACGAGACCCGCCGACTGCTGTCCGGCCACCCCGCGCTTCAGACCCTGCTGTCCGGCGCGAACGAGTCCGGACCGACGCGCGGCCTCGACCTTCTGCGGGCTGACGTTGATGACCTCTGGGACCTGACCCACGCCGGCCAGTTGGCGCAGGTCAGCGCCCTTGCTGTGCAACTGCTCCCTGAGCTGGAGCACACGGTACGGACTGATTCCGGCGAACACCGGGCGGAGCTGTGGCTGCTGCTCTCCCGGGGCTATCAAGCCCTGTCCGCCGCGTTCGTGCGTCAAGACGAGGCAGACGCCGCCTGGGTCGCCGCCGATCGCGCGGTCTTCACAGCCGAGCGGTCCGGCGATCCTCTGCACGTCTGCGCCAGCGTGTTCCGCATGGTGCAGGCGTTCGTCCGCCTGCGCAGCCTCGGACAGGCCGAACACGCTGCCCAGACCGCCATCGACGCGCTGGGCGAGCAGCGCAACCAATCGCCGGAGTCCTTGTCCGTCCTCGGCTCCCTCCACCTGGCCCTGGCCCTCGTCCGAGCCCGTGCCAGCGCGCGAGCCGAAGCCAAGGAGGAGATCGCCAAGGCCCGCGCGATCGCCACACAGCTCGGCGAGAACCGTAACGACTTCAATCTGGAGTTCGGCCCAGTCAACGTCGAGATCCAGGCGGTCAGCACCGCTGTGGACCTGGGCGACGCGGGCGAGGCGCTCGACATCGGTCTCACCATCGACGCCGCCGAACTCTCGCCAGAGCGCCAGGGCCGGCTCCTTATGGACCTGGGGCGCGCCCACGCCCAGAGGCGCCATGGCGGCGAGGCCCTCCGCTGCCTGCTGGATGCTGAGGCCATCGCTCCCGAGATCATTCAGACCCACCAAGCCGCCCGCGCAGCCATCCGGGAGCTCGTCTTGGTGGCAGGGCCGAACGCACCGCGCGAGCTGCTGGAACTCGCGGAGAGGGCGGCTGCCGTGGACTAGTCCGAATCCGGCCTGATGAGCGATAGCCACTGGTCTGCACCTCCCTGCCAACCACGCCACTTTGAGGTCTGGCGCGAGGCTCGCGGCCATGACGAAGGCGGAGGGACACGGGGTGGGGATGCAGTGGGCCGGGTGGCAGCCGGACACGACACGGTGGTCCAGTACGGGTCTTGGACGCCCGGGAAGCGGGCGCGGTGGGCCGCCACCGCATGGGAGGCCAGCGACGTCGCTGGCAACCGACCCAGGGGCTCGTGCGGGGTCCAGCATGGACTCCTCCCGGGAACCTGCGCAGCTTGACGACCGACAACCAGCTTCCGTCCTGGCCGCGTTGTGCAAGATGTCCCCGTGTAGCAGCAGTGTGGACTCAGCGTGGCACTACAGCCGCGTCCGCCTGTTCAGAGACCGCCCAGGGGGTGTGTAGTGATCGCGCTGGATCGATGGACTGGTCAGGAGGCGTTGTTGTTGCGATCAGTGCGGCGCGAGTCCGTTCGCGACTTCGCACAGACCCTCGGGATCAGTCCCCGGACCGTCTCCCACTGGCAGCGGGACAAAGCCCGAGTATGCCGTCCTGCCACGGCACAGATCCTGGATGCCGCACTTGCTCAGTGCAGCACAGACGAGCAAGAAGCCTTTCGCGTCCGATTAGCGGCATTACGTGGAGAGCCGGTCAGCGCCACGTCCGCTGGGGTCCCGCGCCCCGGGCCATGCTCCGTGGTCTCGCACAAGATCCTTCCGGTATACCTGGGCACGCGATGCGGCCCCCTGTATGAGCCGGGCATTTCTGTACTGGCTGGCCCAGCCGGCCTCGAGCGGCGGGTTCTGCCCGGCAGCCACCCCTCAGCCCACGCCTCCACCGTGCACGTCTATGCCTGCGGTGTTGCCGTCGTGCACGTGGAAGAGCACCAGCAGGTGGGCTCTCTGACCGAGCTGGCCGTGTGGCGCTATCGCTCGTACCCGACGAACAGGAGCTGGGCGGGACAGCGCCTGGCACGTCTGTTGGAGCAGCACCGTGCCGATGAACCGGCAGGGGTGTCGCCCGATCCGGAGTACGTCCTGTCGGTGTACGAGCTGCGTGAACACGCATGGTCGGGCCCCGGACTTGCTACCGCCTTGCAGCTGCTGACCACGCCGTCGGTACTCGTCAACCGTCAGGACCCGACGGCCGCCGTGCCTCTGGGAGAAGGGGTGGAGGAGGCCAAGTTCCACGACGGCTGGAGCCATTCCGAAGCGCTCGCGTTCGACGGCGGCGCCTCCCACGGAGTGGCTGGCTGGTCGGGGATTGCCTACCATCCGCAGCCGAATGAGCGTGCCCTGACGATGAGCCAGATCCTGGCCCTGGAGCTGGATGTCCAGGCACTGTGGGCGCTCTCGTCGCACATTCTGCACACGATTGAAGACGGCCGGGATCCCGTCATGCCCGAGCGGTACGGATGGAGGTTCCTGCGCGGTGCGTACGTCCGCCTCACTACCGCCCGTCCCACGGAGAGCGCGCAGCATCGCGTGATGCGCGAGGCGATCCTGGCGACCAGCGAGCTTCCCGACCGGCTGCGTGCCGCTCAGGAGGCCCTTCGAGAGAGCAATCCGTGACAGCGGGGAAGGCGGACTGGGTGGACTTTCGCTCAACAGTGCTGATCGTCATCGACGTACAGCACGGCTTCATCAACGGGCACAGCCGCGGCGCACTGCCGTCCATCGTGCGCGTGGTGGATGGGTGGCAGGCAGCCGGCGGTCCTGTGGTCTTCACCCGCTTCCACAACGAGGCGGGCTCGCCCTACGAGACCATCACCGGCTGGACGCGGCTTCGGACTCCGCAGGAGCAGGCGCTCGTTGAGGAGCTTGCTCCGTACACCGATGCCGCGACGGTGATCGACAAGGCGCAGTCGTCCGCTCTGACGCCCGAGGCGGCTCAGCTGTTGCGAGACCGTGGCTGGCGCGATCTGGTGCTGTGTGGCATCGATACGGACGCCTGTGTCTATGACACGGCGATCGCTGCCTATCAGGCCGGCTACCGGCCGTGGATCGTCACCGATGCGTGTGCCTCGACCGGCGGCGCCCAGTACCACGACGCGGCTCTGCTGCTGGCCGCCCGGAATATCGGCGCCGCGCACCTGACGACGGCCGAGAGCGTCCTGTCGCGGATCACCGGGGCGCAGGAGGCGCGCGCGTGAATGCTCTGTCGTACGACGCGGACGTGCTGGTGGTGGGCGCCGGGCCGGCTGGGGTGGCGGCAGCGGTCATGGCAGCCAGCCTCGGTCTGGCGACCGTGGTCGTGGAAGCCGGCGCGGTCGGCGGGCGGCTGAACACGATTGAGGCGCTGGAGAACGTGCCCGGCGGCTGGACGACGGGCGTGCACCTGGCCGAGGCCCTCAGTGCAGACCTGACGCGGCTGCAGCAAGCTGGTCTGTGCACCCTGGTGCGCGGACGTGCCACGAGGGTCGGCTGCTATGCCGACCGGGTTGAGCTCGCCCTGGAGGACGGACGTACCTTCCTCGCGCGGACCGTCGTGGTCGCCACCGGGGTGGCCGCTCTCGCACCGCGCGACGTCGACTGGGTGAGCGTGCCGGATCAGTTCTCCGCACCCCCGCTGTGGCGTACTCCTCCAGCGGCGTGCACCGGTGCGACATTCGTTCTGGGAGGCGACCGGCCGCTGGGTACGTGGCTGCGTGCCCATGCCGACGCAGGGACGACTCTGCACGTCCTGTACCCGCCGGCAGATGACTACAAGATCGAGGAAATCGCGCGGGACGAACACGTGCGCCTTCTCCCGGTATCCCATGTGACTCTCGCCCGGCTCTCTGACGGAGACGGCTGGAGGGTGCTGGTCACGGACCGGAAGGGAGCCCGGCGGGCCCACGCGGCGGCAACAGTCCTGGGCAACCTGGGCAGCAAGGCCGCCGCACCCGACGGCGTCGTGCAGGGTGAGGACGGCTACTGTCCGCCCGGAGAGCAGCATCACCGCATCCGCATCGCCGGAGACCTGCGCTCGGCGCGGTTCCAGCGCATCGTGACGGCGCAGGGGTCGGGCGCGCAGTGCGTGCTTGCCCACTACTACGCCAGCACGTCACAAGCGGGGAAGGACCAAGCACCGTGAGGGCCTTCTCTCGCTCCGCCACGTCCTCCGACGCGCGGCGCACCGCCGCACGCCGGTCAGCGATCACACCGTTCCTACGGCTGGGGCGCGTTGAACGGCTGGCTCAGGTGGCTCGGCCGCGCGGTCTCCGGGGCCTGACTGTCCTCGATGTGCCGAGGCGTGAGCGCCTTGAGGGCGGCGTGGAGCGTCTCTGTGCTGTGCTTCCACCGCTTCGGGGCGATGAGCTTGAGGCGGGGGGCGTGCTCGGGGGCGAGGACCTGGCTCTTGCAGTCGATGACCGGGATGAGCCCGAGGTTGTGCCCGTAGAGCAGTACGGGCTTCTGGGCGATGAGGGAGCGCAGTTCGAGGCGGGCGAAGGGGCCGAGAAGGTTCACCCGGCTCCCGGCCCGTTTCTGCTTGCCCACGATGACGAGCCCGTCGAGGCTGCCTGCCACGCTGCCCCAGTCGTAGGGACGTTCCTCGCTGAACGTGTTGCTGTAGTGGAGGATGTCGACACCGGGGGGCAGCTGTTCGGTGATCTGCGTGAGCCAGTTGTCCCATTTGGGGTTGTTCCTCGCGCGCGGCGCCGCGCTGACGTAGACGCGAACCGGGGCGCCGGGAGCGCGGGCGGCGGCGATGCGTTCCATCGCTGCGGCGAATCGACGCTGCTGCGCCGGGCTGGCGAAGGTCTCCACGTCGAGGTCGAGGGACTCGGTCGGCGTCGTATGCATGGTGCTCATCATCCCCTGCCCGGGCCCGGTGCTTTCCCGAAGGGCTGGAGGGAGGGCCTGAGCCTGGCGGTGCGTCAGGAGGCTTCTGTGCCAGGCCGACACGGGCGGAGGCGGGCTGTCGTGACGCACCGTGAGGGGGGTACTGTGCCCGTGAATAAGATCAATACAGACATGCTTGAGCCCCGCGAGGCTGCACTCCGGGGCACGGCCGCAGACCTACAAAGGGATGGTCTCGACATGGATCAGGGTACCCATACCCTCTGCCAGACGAACAAGGCACCCGCCTCCGTAGCAGCGATGACCTGCGCGTCGCTCCGGACGGGTGCCTTTCCCATGCTTCCGCACCGGACCGGGCGCGGACACATCTCTCCCCTGGCGGGGGTCGAGATGACGTAAAAGTTAGGCGGATTCCCCGCCGGGACGTTCAGCTCCCTAGGTGTTCACAGCACCTCGGCTGACGCCCCATCTGCCACCAGAAGGCCTGCCAGCCCTCTGAAGGGTCTGTCCGCCCGGTTGCCGCCGGCCGAACAGTTCGATCTCGGTTCACGCGAACCAGCGCCACAGGCGCCTTTTTCATGCCCTCTTCCCTTCACGAAAGAGGCACGACTCATGTTGCAGCATCACGCTGCTCTTTGCCAGCCCACCCATGACCGTTTGGCGCATTTTGCGGCGTCTTCCCGGTCACATTTCACGTCACGGCGCCGGTCGCGCCTGCGTGAAACCGTCGTGTCGGCGCCGTGACGGCGCTGGTGCTGCGGGCACGGCGAGTACCCCGTCCAGAGTCGGATCTGGGCGGGGTACTTGCCGTGCCCGCAGCACCAGCGGGGGAGCAGTGTGTCGCGACGACCAGGTCGCGGCGGTCGGGGCCGCGGCGGTGGCTGCGGTCGGTGCAGTGGCTGGTGGCCGCCGGGCTGCACCCGCGTGCCTCGGAGACGACGCTGATGGTCGCGCGGGACCTGGCGGGCCGGATGGATTTCGATTCGGGGCAGGTCCGTTACTGCCTGGAGGGCATGGTGGCGCGCCTGGGCATGTCCCGGGCGACGATCAGCCGGCACGTGGCGTATCTGCGGGAGCTGGGCGCGCTGGTGTGGGTGGAGCGCGGGAGCCGGGCCAATGTGCGCCGGGCACAGGGGCTGGGCGGGTACGCGGGGACCGCGACGGTGTACGCGGCGGTGATCCCTCCCGTCTACGACCAGGCGCACGGGCACATGGTCGTCGGCTCCGGCTACACGGCCCGGATCGTCATCGATCAGCGTGGCGCTCTTTCTGTTTCCGCTCAGGAAGGCGAGCCTGGGGCTGTCGCGCCTGTGGATGTCCCGATGGGGTCCGGGGCCTGTGAGACCCCTTCCCGTACCGGGGTTAAGGAAGTGGGTCAGAGGAAGGTAGTGGGGGGTTGTAGAGACACCTCGCGCAAGCGCGCGAGCCGCCCCAGGACCCGGATCTCCCTTCAGAGCACGCTGGTGAACGGCCGACGTCGCACGGCGGGCGACGTCCGCCAGGCCGGGCGAACGGTCCGCCTGGTGCGGGCACTTGTCGCCTGGACCCAGCCGGTGCCGCTGCGACGGCTGGAGTACGTGCTGCGTCCGCTCACCGACCAGGGCCTGAGCGCCTACGAGATCGCCGCCGCACTGACGGCGCTGTGCTCCGGCACACGGTGGCGGCCACAGCGCCCCGACGTGTTCATCCGCCAGCGGCTCACCGGCATGACGGCCTACGACCAGCAGCTGGCAGCCGAAGCCGAGACGGAAGCCGCCCGGCCTTCCGCCGAGCCGATGGCCAATCCTGAGTGGTCGGCATGGATCCAGCTCCAGCGCCGTGAGCAGGCACAAGCCGGCGATGCGCGGACCGATGCGGATCGCGCCGCGGCCCGGCTGGACTGGAACATCTGGCCCGAGGTGATCAACCACATGGAGGAGGACCCCGTCGACGCCCTCGACCTCTATGGCGCGCAGCTGTGCTCGTTCGCCGTCAGCCAGGCCGCCCGCCACGACGCCGGAGGCAACGGCTGGCTCTGATTCAGACTTCTTGGCGGGCAGCCATGAGAGGGCGGGATCGTCGCCGGTGGCGCCTACCGGCGGCCGCAGCAGCTAGGCGTCACGCATCCGGCATCCGCTGCGGCGCCCCTGAGCCCGCGCTGGCTTGTCCGGTCCTCGGGGGAGGACCCGGCGGGCAGCGGTCCGTGCCCTTGCTGTTGGGGCGAGTCCGGCCCGGTTGTCAGTGGCAGCGAGCACAATGCTGCCAAGTCACTCATCTGCACCATAGGGAGCACGATGGATCGGCGCCTCATACAGACCGCGGTCTTTGGCAGTCCGGACTCCGACGACCCGGCGATATGCCCGGAGACCGTGGACGAGCTGAAGGCATTCCGGCTCGCGCACCAGGATCAGACGATCTGGTGCGGCACCAAGTTCGAGGGCGGCTGCGGCCGGCGGCTCACCACGCGGCTGTGCACCGACAAAATCTGCCACTTCGCGCACTACGGCTCCGACGGTTCCGGAGAGCCCTGCGGCCGCACGGCGAAGGGCAAGGACAGCGCCAACCACCTCTTCGCCAAGGCCCATCTGACGTCCTGGCTCCACTCACAGGGCCTCACGGCAGCGTTCAGCTATCCCGAGCCGCTGGGCTCCGCCGTTCTCGCCCAGCTCGAGGACGGGCGCACCCTGCTGGTCCACCTCGCCCGCAACCGACCCGTCGACTGGAACAACAGTTCCTGGGAGATCATCCTCGGGCCCGGCGTCCCCGTCCCCGCCTACATCCTCAACCAGCGCGGATACGTCCAGCGTCTCCGCTTCGAGGACCGGCCCGGCGGAGGGACCGTCATGCGGTTCGGTACCGAACATCCCGGCCAGGGCACCACCTGGGACACCCCCGACCACGTCACATTGACGGCCAAGGGCATGGACACCACTACCCGGCCCGACGCCGTACGCGCACCACTGAGCAACCACCCGACCCAGCAGCCCCCGGGCACGAACACGCCTGCGCGCGCGATCGTCACCCTCACCTCACCGCCGCAGACGGCCCCCACGGTGCGCTAGGACGACGCAGTCAAACGCGCCGTCATGCACCTCGACCGCGCCCGCCGCGAACCCCACCGCCTGTACGCCGCGGTGCGCACCATCAAGCGGCTCCTGGAGAACGAGACGATCCCGCAGGACATTGCCCGGCTGCGCATCGCCCTCGACCACGGCGAGCGGCTGATGGACGAGCGGACCCGGGAGCGCACGGCGATCCTGCGGCAGCTGCAGGACTCGCCCACGGCCCTGCTTCTGGCCAAAGCCGACCGGCTGATGGGAGACGAGAACGTCTCGATCGCGGAGCGGGAGATCCTCCGCCATGCACGGGAGAAGTACCGCTCTGTTCGGAGCAAGCACCACCGGATGGAGGAGGAGCGCAACGCTGCCCGCAGGGTCCAGCAGGAACAGCAGCGCCACCAGGTGGGACAGCAGGACAAGGAAGAGCGGCGGCGACAGGCAGAACAGCGCAAGCGTGCTCGCGCGCAGGAAGAGGCCGAGCACCGTGAACGGGCCGAACGAGCCGAGGCCGAGCGACGGGCAGCAGCGCTCCAGGCGGAGAAGGAACACGCCGAGAAACTCGCCTACCTCACCCCGTTCGTCCTCGGGGCGCTGAAGAAGGCGGCCCGGGAAGAACGCCTCACCGCCTGGGAGGAGTTGAGAGAGCGCACCGGGCAGCGTGAACTTGCTCGCCTCAGCCACGCAGACCGGCTGACAGTCCTGGAGGCCGTGGAGGAGAAGACCCGCCCCGACGCCCCTTTGTGGTCATCCGTCCTCGCCGCCGCCGGCACCGGCGAAGCGCTGCGCCTGCATCGCGACCTCGCCGAACGCCTCGATCGCCCCCTGCCCGAGGATGACACTGAGCTCCTCGCCCAGGTCACCGCGGAGTGCGCCCGGCTCCGCAGCCAGTGGTAGAGGGTGACCAATGATTCCCCAGGCATTCGGGTTCTGCCATATGGAGAACACGGAGTCCGGGGTTGTGCCGCTTCGCCATCAACCAGGCTGCAGCTGCGGCTCGCTGCTATTGACGTGTAGGGGCCTCGCCAAGACGTCTTGGCGAGGCCCCTACCTGCTTACCGACCGAGTCAGCGGCGGCCGCCAGGGACGGCCGCACATTTCGGAGGGGAAGTGGATGTCTACGGTGTATTACTCGTCGTCAGTAAGACGTGATCCGTTCATTTCCCCAGGAACCCAGTTGATGCACGCGGGACGTTCTCCCGTTTCCGCTCTGCAGAACTCCTCCAGGGCGGCGCGAACCTGAGTTGCCGGAAGTGTACTTTGAGCATCGTAGAAGAGAGGGAACCCTGGGTCGGAGACGACCCGTGGATCAAAATCTGGCGGAGTCGGGTTGTCCGATACCCAGACACTCTGAGAGATTTCATCTTTCCTTTCGTCAGCGCGCTCGGCGCTGACGAACCAGGTGAGGCCGCCGTACCCCGTTGCAGCGTTGACGGACACACGCAGGTAATTGTCGGGCCACCAGTCGAAGGTGTCCGCTGTATGGCGCCTGTCTGCAAACATGAGACATGCGGATTCGCCCGCGCTGATACCGGGAGCGCCAAGGTCCTCCGATTTCATGTTCTCCATGATTTCGTTAATCAAGCCCAGCTTCTCCTCCCATGTTTCAGCGTAGTAATAGGTTCCGTGGATCACTGCGTTCAGGATCAAATCTAGTCCAGCCCTCGGAGAATCATGGGTTCCTTGGCCCCCACATACCATACCGTCATGGTAGATCCGCGTGGAAGGACGGCGCGGACCGCCGCCTGGCATCCAAGCGGGGGACTGCACACGTAGTTATTGTTGATCACCACGTGCATGTCGGTTATCTTGTTCTGCCGCATCCATGCGGCGTACTTGGTTTCGACATGGTACGCCGCATCGTATTTCGCCTTTGCGGGAATCTTGAAGATGTTGGGAGACTTGGCCAGATATTCTTGCGCCGCCTCCATCAGGCCGTCCCGGCCGCTGGTGATCTCGGCGCCCACAGCCTTTCCTGCCGAATCGAACGCACGGCCCGTGGTTACCCGCTTGTCCATCAGCTCTCGCAGAGCCTTCACGACGTACAGAGGGCACTCGGAGTTATGGACCAGCAGCGGAGTCTTTCCTGCGAGTACATAGAATGTGTGGATCTCGTCCACTGTCAGGTTGTAAGTCCGGGCGTGCTTGACGAATGAGCGATTTGCCTTGATCTCTGCAGTCGTGCCATCGAGGGTCCGCAGAGTCATTCCGGCCTTGAGATCAGCTGCCTTGACCCACCCCCTTTGCGATATGGACCAGAAGGGGTGCTCATGCGTGGCCGTGAGCTGTTCATCGCCCTGCCGGGTGGCGATGGTGAGCGCATTGAAGTGCTTGTCTTCCTCCGTGATGATGAGGTCATTTACCGCGCGCGCAGCGGTCTTTCCGCTGAAAGGGTCAGTGGCAGTAACCTGATCGCCGACCTTGACGGATTCTATGCTCTTGGTCGAATGGTCTGCCATCAGCACTTTGGTGCCAGGGAGGAAGCACTGAACGCACTTAACGTCTTTGTAATACCGGGACCCCTTCAGGGCGTCTACGAGTGCGTCTCCACCCTTCTTGGCAATTTTCAGCCTGCCCAGAGGGATCACCGATATGACGGCCATGCTGCAGCTGCCGAAGCTCGGATCGTTGACGCATTTCTTTGCGTCGTTGAGACCGAAGATTTCCCACACGGCTTCCTTCAGTACCGGGTCAAACTCCGGCATCTTCAGGTAGTAGTCGCCGCCCGTGGCAGCAGAATACATACACGGGGGAAGACTGTCCCGGCTGGGATAGGGAATGCATGGCTTCTTCTTGCTGCTCTCCCGCTCCTTCAGGTGCTGTTCTGCCGCCCGGCGGCGTTCCTCCGCCAGCTCGGCTTCGCGCTTTTTGACAACATCTGCCCATGCCTGGCTGGCCAGATTTTGCGCTTCGTCCCGGTTCTTTCCTGCGATCAAGGCCGAGGCGTAGGCGTCATCAGCTGCGTTTCGCGCAGTGGCAGCTGAGGTTCGGGCGTAGCTCGCAGAGAATTCGGACTGTGCAGCGGATTCCTCAGCTGCGGCCGCGTCGCTTTCGGCACGGTCAGCAGCATTTCGGGCCGTGGCGGCAGATTTTGCCGCCTGCTGCGAGCTAGCCGTGGCACTATTGGCGGATTTGAGGGCATCGGCAGCGTACTCCTTTGCCTGCCGAGCCAGTCTGTCTGCTTCTGCGGCAGCCTTGTCTGCAACCGTCTGGGCTCTCTTGGCATCGGCAGCAGCCTTTGCGGCGCGCCAGCGATTAGCCTGAGCGTCGGCCGCGACCGCTTCGGCTTGGTGAATCAGGCTCTGAACCTGATTCACGTGAGTGGCGGCGAGCTGATCTTTGCGATCAGCCATGTACTGACCAACTTCGATGAAGTCCTGCAGCTGGTTCGCCGGCCCAGAAAGTGCGATCTTGGCAGCAGCTTGAGTTTCCGGACCCCCACTGCTGAAGAGCTTCCCGGCTTCGACACGTTTGTCGATGTTCCGTGCTTGATACTGGCCGCTGTTGAGGAAGGCCATAAGGGCTTGAGGGCTGCCGTCGGCGAGGGCGGCCTTGGCTGCTTCCTTGATCCCGGGACCGCCGTCGGTGACCAGTTTCCCGACGAGGATGCGGTATTCGATGATTGCTACTTGGTACTGCCCCGTGGTGTAGAAGTCTGCGATCTGCTCAGGGGTTCCCTCCAGTGCCTTGGCCGCCCCGTCGCGCACGGCCTCGTAGGGGCTCTGGGCAGCGAGATCGGAGACCTGCTGGCGAGTCTCGTCCGCTTCGGCCTTCTTCCAGCCCGTACGAAGGTAGTCCAGTACATCGGCGTCAGTGCCCGACAGAGCTCGCGCCGCCGCGTCCTGGCGCCAGGAGCCGAAGTACTTCAGCGAGCGCAGAGCGACAGCGCGCCCTCGGGCCGCGAGGGACTTCTCGTCAGCGTCTGGTTTGACGGCTTCAGCGGCCAGGGCAGCGGTGTCTTGCGTGATGGATGTGCCTTCAAGTACCACATGCGCTGCCTGAACAGTGAGTTCGTCCCCGGCGTCCTTCTGCGACCTGGCCCGTTCCATGGCAGCCGCCGTACGGGTAGCAAGGTCTGCGGCTTCAGTTTCCCGCGCGAGAGCGAAGACCTCCTTCGCCTTGGCGACGGCCTTGGAGGCAGCGTCGGCTGCGTATTCGGCTGATTTGGCGTGCTTGGCGGATTCAGCAGCGGCTGTGGCCGTATCGCCGGCGTGCTTGGCTGCGTCCTCAGCGGCGTTCGCCGCGTTCTCGGCATGTGTGGCGGCAGATTCGGCGAGATCCCTGGCTTCCTTCGCTGCCTGGGCCGACTTTGCTGCTAGTGCGACGGCCTGTGTGGCCGCTCGCCGGGATTCCTGGGCATGGCGACGCGTCTCTGCCGCGGCTGACTTGGCCTGGCCAGAATAGTACTGGGAACTGCTGGCGTAACTGTCAGCCTGGTCAGCCGCATCGGCCGCGTCCATGGCGTTGTCGCTGGCGCTGAGGGAGGCGTCGGCGGCTTTTCCTGCTGCCAGAGAGGCCTGGCCGGCCTTCTCTGAAGCCTGGGCGGCTCTTTTGGCGCCGGCGGCAGCCGTGCGGGCCCTGCCGGCTGCTTCCTTGGCGTCCGTGCTCTTTTTGGCGTCGTTTGAAGCGGCGGCTGCGGCGTCCAGAGCGCGTGTGGCGGCGTCAGCCGCGCCGATCGCTGCGCTGGCTGCCTGTGCGGCAGCCAGCGCAGCCACCCTGGAGGAACGGTTGGCTTCGCTGGCTGCGTCTACCGCACGCTGAGATGCCTCAGCTGCGGCTTTCGCCGCGTCAGCCGCCTGCTGTGCCTTGAGAGCTGCGCTTTTGGCATCGCTCTTGGCCAGGCCGGTCTCGGTAGCTGCCTGCTGCGCTGCTTCCTTGGCCTTCTTGGAGGCTTCGACCGCGCGGTCCTTGGCTTCGACAGCCGCTTCCGTGGCCTGCTCCGCCTGTGTGCCCGCTTGCGCGGCTTGATCAGCCAGCTGGGCGACCGTGAAGTGCTCCTGGTCACGGCTGCGCGCCACGAACTGGCCGATCTGAAGGAACTCAACGACGTCGTCTGGTGTCCCCTGCAGCGCCGTCTTGCCCGCAGCCTTGACGTTCGGCCCGCCGGCGTTGATGAGCTTGCCGACCTCGACCCGGTTGTCTATCTCACGGGGCTTGAACTGGCCTGTCTTGAGGAACGCAGTGACGTCTTCGGGGCTGCCCTGCAGAGCCGCCTTTCCGGCTTCCTTGACACCGTATCCGCCCGAGCTGATGAGCTTGCCGACCTCGACCCGCTCATCGAGTTGCAAAGGAGCCTTCCACCCCTCCTTAAGGAACGCCCTTACCTCATCGGGGCCATGGGGCGGCCGCAGCGCTTCCACGGCTGCCTCGCGCAGCGACGGGCCACCAGCGTTGACCATGCGGCCGACGGCGATCCTGTCGTCGATCCATTCAATGCTGTCACTGCTCTTGAGGAAGTTCTTGATGTCTTCGTCGGATCCCAGCAGGGCTTCTTCGGCGGCTTTCCTGATTCCGGCACCGCCGCCACGCCACTGCTGCAGGACGAGGCTGCGGTTCAGTGCTGCGTCCGGGGTCTGCTCGGAAAGGTCGTCCGCCACTGCCGGTGCGCTTGCGAGTAGTCCTGCCACCAATACGGCGGAGATGACCCCGGCAGAGGCGGTGTGCAGCCTGCGTGCCGGTTGATGCCGGTGCGGCCTGTCTCTGAACAGGCGTGTGACGTCAGGGGGGTTCAGAATTCGTTTCACTCTGCTCGATCTCTCTGGTAACGGGCCAGGCATCGCACCAGGAACCGAAACAGGTTGAGACGTCGACTGGGTGCTCGAAGGCTGAGAGCCTGCACCCCCCGGTGCGGTGCACGGACCGCGTTCGAATGCGCAACAGCCTCTCGTCACCCAGTGATTGAGGGGTTGTTTGCCAACATCTTACATATGATTTACTTATCGGACTTCGAGGCGCCCCTGGGTGCGCACTCCACTCCTACCTTGGAAGACCGACGTGGCAATCTCTTCTGTCCGTGGCGTACTGTTCGCCGCCGCAGCCTCTGCGGCTTTGGGATGCACAGCCCTCATGTCCTATGCGATCGCCGAGGCAGCCCCACCGTCCTCAACTGCGGTCTCGCCCGCAGCGGCAGGCGTTGATATGCCGTCCGCCGTCGAAGAATTCGCCTATCCCGGCGCAGCGAAGATCCTCAAGGACAGGAAAATCACCCTCAAGCAGGGCGACGGTCACATCCTGCTGACCGACTGCAAGTCGGCGCATGACCTCATGGTCGAGTCACGCTCCGGCGATAATTTCTTCTGCTTCACCATCAGCGGAAAGCAGGGATACCTGACTATGGAACTTCCCCAAACTCATGGTATCTGGACGAAGGGCCACCCAGTCCAGGCGAAGCTCACTGCGGGTGGACAGACCACTGTTGTCAACGCTCCCGTCGAGGACTTCACCCCCGTAGGCGAAATGGCGACCGGCAAGCAAGCTGTCTTGCTCGAACTCCGTGTCACCGGCTGATCCCACCCGAACCGGAAGGCCCTAACCCCGGCGCTGTGGTCCTGCGACAGACTTTGCGATACGCCCTGACGGTATTCCCGATGCCTCGTGGTCGCCCGAAGGTGACCGAGCGGAAAAGTCAGCGACCCGTAGACCCCCGCGGGAGCACGCGACGCACTGAGCGCCGTGAATCAGCTCCGGCCAGTCCCAGACACGGCTCACAGCCACCTGCTGCCGCCCGCCCCACACCTCCGGCAGGCGCAAGTTCAATCGGCTCAGCATCCATCTCGGCGCCCGCCACCGTTTCTACGGATGCCCTTTCCCCGTACTCCATAAGGATCCATTGATGTCTGCACTGAGTTCACGCGCCGCGTGGACTACCGCATTGGTCGCCCTCGCCACGGCCAGTGGCCTGGTCACCGCATCCCCTGTGGGCGCCGTCTCCGGCGACGCCGTCCCTTCCGGCAGTTACGCCTTCACCGCGAAGCTGACCATCGGGGATGGCAAGCGCAGTTGTTCGGGTGCGCTGGTGGACGGGCAGTGGGTGCTGACGGCTGCCAGCTGCTTCGCCGACGCCAGCGGCAAGGTGGTGGCCGGCGCCCCGGCCGAGAAGACCACCGTGACCGTGGACGGCCAGGCGTTCGGCGGATCGGCAGTTCCTGTCACGGTCCTGCGGCTCGTGCCGCATCCGGACCGCGACCTGGTCATGGCTCAGCTGCGCACCATCTCGCCGGTCGGCAGCTCGACTCCGGCGTTCAAGGTGGACCCGGTCGATGTGGCCTCCACGCCGGTGACGGCAGGCGAGAGCCTGCGGGTGACCGGGTACGGGCGCACGAAGACGGATTGGGTGCCCGACGCCCCGCACACCGCCACCCCCAGCCTCACCGGGGCCGATGACGCCACCCTGTCCCTGGCCGGCCGCGACGGCAAGACCGCGGGCATCTGCAAGGGGGATGCGGGCGGGCCCACCTTCCGCCAGACCAGCAGCGGCCGTTATGAGCTGGTCGGCATCCACTCCCTCACCTGGGAAGCGGGCTGCTACAACTCCGAGGAGACCCGCGACGGCGCCGTCGACATGCGCGTCGACACCGTCAGCTCCTGGATCCAGCAGACCCGGCTGACCACCAAGTCGATCCTGACCACAAAGGTCGTCACCGGTGGCGACTTCAACGGTGACGGCCGCACCGACATCGCCGCCGTCATGACCGACGGCAGCCTCCACGCCTTCTACTCCGGCCCGGACGGCACCCTCGAATACGGGCGCGCCCTGTGGAAGGACAGCAGCTGGGGCAAGGTCAAGAAGCTGGTCGCCGGGGACTTCAACGGTGACGGGCGCATGGATGTCGCTGCCATGTGGGACGAGGGCAGGCTGGTCCTCTACCCCGGGCAGGCGGACGGCGCCCTCGGGCAGCGGACGGCGATGTGGCCGGACGACTCGTGGAAGACGATGCCGCACCTGGCCCGGTTCAAGGACACCTCCAGCGGCCGGGACGGGCTGCTGGCCATCTGGGGCAGCGGTGCCCTGTACGCCTACAGCACCAAGGCGGACGGCACGCTCAGCAGCGACAAGCGCCGCATGTGGCCCGACAACACGTGGGACGGCAAGACCCAGTTCGCCACCGCCGACTACAACGGTGACGGCCTGGACGACATCGCCACCGTCGCCCCCTCCGGCGACCTGCAGTTCTACGCCAACAACGGCAAGGGCTCCTTCGACAGCGCCCGCCCGCTGTGGCCCGACACCAGCTGGAAGAACATGCAGATCATCGCGGGCGGCGACTTCAACGGCGACGGCAAGGGCGACCTCGCCGGCCTCTCCGACGTTTCCACCAGCCAGCCCCTGACCCACCCCAACCTGCGCTGGTACCAGGGAGACGGCAAGGGCCACCTCGCCGACGGCCGCTCCATGTGGCCCACCCGCCCCTGACCCGCCCTGATCCATCTGTGATCACTGCCAAGACGTGCACTTGGCAGTGATCACAAACAAGCCCACGAGTTGATCGGTTGTCCCGAGGTAAGAGGAACGATCTTCATGTGAAGTGGGAAGGGGAATCCAACCTCGTCCCTCCGCTGTAGCCCTGACAGCCACCGATTTGATGTGTCTGCCGTTGTTTACGCCGTAACGGCGGCGGCAGCACACTCCAGTTGCCCACCTCGACACGGCCACCGTGCACCTCGGCGTTCCGGAGGACATCGTCCCGCGTCGCACCCGTGGAGGTGCTGACGGCTGACCCAGGGCCGGTGCCTACGGCCGGCAGTCCTCCAGGGCCTGTGTGGACCGCTCGATAGGGTGATCTTGCCGGGGGCCGCCTCGGTCCCCTGTGCCCAACCGGTAGAGCGGGGGTGGTCTGGGAGGAGCAGGGGGTTCGGGTGACGGACGTTTCGCCCGCGCAGGCGCTGGCCCGAGCGACAGCCGTCGGTGGGCGGGTGGCCGACCTGGTACGACGAGAGCCCCGAGGAGACGACCAGATGTGCCCCTCTCGTCGTGACCCTCAGCAGCACTCCCGAGGACCGGGCGGCCGCCGCGTGGATCATCGCCGACGAGATCATGCGGGAGCGCACCGGCGGGCGCCCGCGACCCTACGGAACGTGGCGCGAGGCCACCTTGAAAGAGGAGACGCTGACCGGGAACGATCACGTCCTGGTGAAGGCATTCGCGGAGCCTGTCTTCGAAGCGGCAGCCGTGGGGAAGAAGGGCAACCACGGGCTGGCCGGATACGTAGGCGAGTGGCTCTGGTACCTGCTGACCCGGGACCGGCCCGAGGATCCAGCGCGCGCCGTGGAGATCCTGGGACCGCCGAAGGCCGCCGTCAACGATGGAGGCGGCGATGGACTCATCGTCTACCGGGAGAACGGCACGGACCGGGGCTTCTCCTTCCGGCTGTGGGAGATGAAGAAGTACACCGGGGAGGCGGACCAGCCTGACGGGGCGATCCGCAGGGGCTGGATGCAGCTGGGCACGAAGGGAGCGACGTACCTGGGCATGCTCTCCTGGGGCGACAAGCTGCTCGCTGACGACACCCGGGAGTTCGTGGGCAGTCTGGCCGAGCAGTGGGTCGATGAGGAGGAGTCGGCCGGTGGCGGCGTCAGCGTCGCGCTGAACACCACGGCGATCCCGGCGAAGGCGTTCCACCTGGCGCACGAGCACTTCTCCACCCACAAGCACCCCGGCGCGCTGCAGGGCCTGGTAGTGGCGATCGATGAGCTCGAGGGCTTCGCCCATGAGGTGAGGAAGTACGTGTGGACCGCACTCTAGATCCGGCTGTACTCGCGACTGCCCTCGGCGAATACCGCCCCGGCGGGGTCCTGCCCTCGGCGCAGGAACTGCTGGCTGCCATCACCGAACTGGAGATCGCCGCCTTCCGCAGCGACCAGCAGATCCCGGACGACGTGCTGGCGACGGCGTGGCTCCTGCACGGGCTGGCCGCCATCGAGCCCGAGGCACCCGGGTTCGACCCGGTGCGGACCCGGCAGGCCCTGGCGGTCAGCGCGCACGTCATGGACCTGGCCCTCGCCGACCAGCGGCACTCTCCCACCGAGCGGCTGAGGATCGCCTTTGCCGCCCAGGCCGGGTACCGCAGGTGCGAGCAGGAGCCCAACGCCACCGCCGTCTACCGCCAGGTCAAGAACCTGGTGGACTTCACCTCCTCGCTCCCGGCACACCTCGACACCCTGGCCCTGGAGGCTGGCGTCGTCTTCCTGGCATTCGACCGGCCCGACCTGAACCGGGCTCTGTCCGCCTGGCGCCGCCAGTTCGCGGAGCTGCGCACGCTGATGGACGACGAGCCTCTGGCAGGCACGATGTACGGCTGCGCCGAAGCCGTCGTGGAAGCGGTCCATTTTCTCCGCCTGTTCCTCTCGTTCGGCGATCTGGAGCGTCTGCGCGACGCCCAGGATCTGCTGGGCAGCGTGCTGGACGGGCGCGCGGGCCGAGGTGACCCGACGGCCCGGTGGGTCGCGGCCCACCTTCTCGGTCTGAGCGGTGAGATGGCCGCCAGCAGCCTGTACACCTTGCTCCCCCAGGGAACCCCGGATGCGGTTGCCCGGACCTTCGCGATGTCCCACCCGCCGGTCATGACGCTGTGGCGCCCGCAGCGCCAGCTGCTGAGCCTGGAGCGGGGCAACCCGGTCGCCCCCGGCACTGGCCGGAGCCTGATCAGCGTGCCCACCAGCGCGGGCAAGACGCTGATGGCCCAGCTGGTCATCTGCTCGCACCTGGCGCAGAGACCCGGCCGCGTGGTCTACGTGTCGCCGATGCGAAGCCTCGGCCGGGAGATGCGGGCCGCTTTGCGCGGCCGACTGCGGCTGATGGAACGCAAGCTGGTCGCCGAGCAGCCGGACTTCCCGCTCGCCGAGGGCAGCGGGTCCCTCGTCGGAGACGTCGATGTCGTGACCCCGGAACGGCTCATGCACATGATCCGCAACAACCCCGGCGGAGCGCTGGACGAGGTCAGCCTCGTCGTCGTCGACGAGGCCCACCACCTCACGCAGGGACGGCGCGGCTTCGTGCTGGAGAGCCTGCTCGCCCTCCTGCGGACCCGCTCCGACGTCCGGCTGGTGCTGCTGTCCGCCGCGGTCGGCAATCGGGCTGCCCTGGCGTCGTGGCTGGACCCGGCGCGCCCGGCGCAGGAGGTGTATTTCACCGACGACTGGCGCGGCCCCCGGCGCCTGCACGGCCTCATGTACCCGCAGCTGCTCAAGGACCAGGCCGAACTCACCTCGCGCAAGCCGAGCAAGAAGCGCTCCTCCACCACCCGCGCGAATGTGCCGGTGTCCACCCGGCTCGACGTCCGGCCGACCGCCACCATCCCTACCTTCGGTCTGACCATCCCCAACGTCGGCACCAGAGCGTACGCCTCCCCCCACGCCCGGCAGTGGAACGCGGCCACCAGGCTCACCGGCGGCATCCCGGACTACGAGGTGTTCGCCGCCGGCGCCGCTGCCCTGACCCGTGCCGGCAGCGTGCTGATGGTCGTCGCCAGCAAGGTCATCGCGAGGAACGCCGCGCACGCCATGGCCCAGCGGCTGGCCGTCCGTCCTGAGGCGGCGGCGCTCACTGAGTTCCTGGCCGAGACGCTCGGCGAGCAGCACCCCTTGGTCGAGTGCACTCGCCACGGCGTCGCCTTCCACCACGGTGACCTTCCCGACGACGTCCTCCACGCCGTGGAACAAGGGCTGCGCGACGGGGACCTGCTGGCCATCGCCAGCACGACCACCCTCACCGACGGCGTCAACCTTCCAGTCCGCACGGTCATCGTCAGTCATACGCTCGAGAGCGATACCACGGGCGCGAATCAGCGCAGCCTCAGTCCCGCGGAGCTGCTGAACGCCATCGGCCGGGCCGGCCGGGCCGGCCGTGAGAGCGAGGGATGGGTGATCCTCACCCGCCCCTACCGGCCCCGGTCGGCGGAGTTCGAGGCCTTCACCCCCGACACCGAGCAGCTCACTGTCACTTCCGAACTCCTCAGCCAGGAGGCCCTGCAGGCCCTGGACCAGGCGGAGCGGGCGCTGCAGCTCGGCCTTGACAACCTGTTCGGTCTGGTGGGGACGGTTGCGGCCGACTTCGCCGCGTTCGTGTGGCTCGTCCTGCAGACCCACGCGGAGACCCTTCACGCACCCGGCGACCGGCTGGACCCGGTGCGGTCGTTGCTCGCGATGGACCAGGCCGCCGATGCATCGGTCCCGGCCCGCTGGATGACGCTCGCGGAGAGGGTCGCCGCGATCTACGACACCACCGACTCCGGCGTCGCACGCCGCTGGGCCACCACCGGCACCAGCATCGGATCTGCGCGCTCCCTCGACAGCATCGCCCAGCGCCTCGCGGAACAGCTGGTCGCCCAAGCGGCCCCCGCAGACACCCTGGACGAGCTCAGCATCTTCTTTGGGCCGCCCGAATTGCCGCTGGAGCAGACCCTGAACTTCCTCGTCGAGCACGGCGTCTTCGAGGACCTTCTGAAGCTGCCCGAGACCACCGGGTGCTGGCAGTACACCGGGCCACCCAACGGGGTGCCGATCAGCGATGCGATCCGGAACTGGATCTCTGGCACCTCCATCCCCGAACTCGCCCGCGCCTGGATGCCCGACAGCGAGCCATCCGATCCCCGCCCGCTCGAGCAGGCCGTGCACAGCATCAGCCAGGCATTCGAGCACGCGATCAGCTGGACAGCAGGCGCCCTGGTCAACCTCGTCAACACCCACCCCCTGCTGACCCCCACCACGCCCCGCCTGTTCGCACACACGGCCTGGCACATCCGGCACGGCGTCGACACCGAGTAGGCGATCACTCTGCTCACCTCCGGCATCACCTCCCGCCGCCTGGCCCACCAGATCGGCCGCGCTGCCGCAGATGCCCGCATCAGTTCCGGCGAGCTCCGCACCTGGCTCGCCGACCAGCAGATCGACGGCTGGATCACCACGTACAAGGCCAACACGTACGAGGTCGAGGACCTCCTCGACTACGTGAGCAAACCGGCCAACCCGCTCAACGAACTCCTGCGCGGTCGCCCCGTGACGATCCCCCTGGCACGGGTAGGCCCGGGCACCGCAGACGGGTCGGTCACCTTGACCCACCCCGGCAAGAAGCCGGCGACCATCACAGTCCACCGTGACGGAACCCGGATTGCCGCCATCCCCGCCGCCCGGCATCACGCCGTCCTCACCATGATCGACAGCGGTCTCGACCTCACCCACCACCTCGAAGCCGGACAGCTGGTCACGACCCTGGCCACGACCAGCCTGGAGAACACCGAGGGTTAGCCCGCGCCGGGCGTGCCCACCCTCCTGTTCCAGGCCGTCAGCACGGCGGTGGACGGCTCGATCGGTATCCAGGAATCGGAGAGATGCCGCCCTCGGCGAGGACCAGCCCATGACGTCCGTGGGGGCGGGCCCCGTGTTGATGTTGAGGGGCCTTCCCCCGAGGAGCCTTGACCCAAGGCCGGGTAGTTAACGCATTTCCGCTGCTGGCAAAGGGTGTTGATGACCACTGCGTGGCTGTGTAGAGGCCGGGGCCGATCTTGTAGATGAGGCCGTTGGCGGCCCAGCGGTTGAGTTGTCTGTACATGGTCTCGAGGGTGACGTCGTCGAAGCGGGCCGCGATGTCGCGGGGCCGCCATGGACGGCCGGGTTCTTCGTGGAGCAGGTCAAGGATGCGGTGTCTGCGGCGCTTGGCGTGGGTGGTGAGCCGGTCGTCGCGGGAAGCGGGGGGCAGCGCGGGCTGCTCATTTGCGGGCTCGAGGACAGTGATGCAGAGGCGGGTGACGGTGCGGCTGCGGTCGGGGCGGCCGTCGTCTTGGCGTTGGCGTACCGGGAATCCGATGAGCGGACCTTGCGGGTGCTGACGCGGGGCCGGCGGGGTGGGAGGAGACCGGCCAGGACCGCTGGCCTATGACACCGATGGTGCTGGTGTTCGGGACCGTGGTGATGCCGACGGCCTGGACGACGAGGTCACGGGCGCCCTGCAGGGCGATGGTGAAGCCGCGTCGGTCCGGGTCGGTGCCCGGCTGGGACTCGGCGGCTTGGACCGGGCCTTGACCCCGGGTTTTGGACACCGGAGACACTTGGATATCGGCGATGCAGCCGTTTTGTAGGGCCCGGCGGATTGACGACCACTCGGGGTCGGCAACACGATCGTTCTGTGCCGCCTGGGCAGTGCGTGTGCGCCGTAGGTGCCAACGCTGCTCTGCATAGTGGGTGCGGTCCTGTATCCGTCGGGCCTAGGGAAACGGTATGGCGTGGAATGTGGGCAGCGCGGCCTCGGTGGCTAACGCTCAGTCTTTCGGTGGGGCTTGGCTGCCTGGTACCAGTCTGACCCCACTGAAGCCCCACCGGTGGCAGCTCGGGCGTACCGGCATCCGAATCACCGCCTTGCCGGGGGCGTAGACCGCCAAGCACGGCGCAGCAGCGCGTCTTTGGCACTGAAGCCGGCCGGTGATGATGCCCAGCACGTTCTGGGGCGTCCCGTTTTCGCTTCGCCTCTTCTTGCTGGCCTTCCGCTCCCCGATGCGCCTAAGGAAGCCGGCGCCCATCATCGTCGGCCCGCAGATGGTGCCGAAGTCGTACGTGCAGCTGGTCACGCCGCGGCGGTGTGGGCACGCCGGACGTGGCCACCATTTTGCCGAAGATCGGATGGAGCGTCCAGCGTCGTCGGAAGGTGTCGACATTGTCTGACCGGTCCCGGACGACCGGGGCGCGTCGTCCGTTTAGCGCGGTCCGAACATTCCCTCTGGCTGGCCTCCCGGGGACGGCCAGGGGGACGTCGGCCGCCGTCGGATGACTGCGGGTGACGGTTCTCGTGGCAGCCACGGTGGGCGGACGGGCGGAGACACTGGCAACACATCATGGAGTGTGGCACGGCTCGGTTTTCCAAGCCGATCTCATGCTCGACAGTCGAACTCGTTACCGAGTGCGGCGCAACGACGGTGTGGCGGTTATTGCGATTGTCATAGAAGTTCGTAACGTGCTCGCGTCAACGTGATTTGTCGATGCGTATTCGCGTCCGTTCTTCGTGAGGAAGGTCCATGCAGCGGAATTGCCCTCGGTGGGGGATGGTAGTGCGGGCGGGTCTGCCCGCCTTGGCTCTCGCAGGCGTCGTGTTCTCCGCGGCGCCCGGCATGGCAGTGGGGGTGACGTCGGGTACCGTCGTTGGCGCCAGCGTCTCCGGGGTCCGTGCTGCGGAGCCGACCCCGCCCGACCCCAATGCTCCGTGTCCGCATGGTGAAGCGAAGCCCTGCGGGGCCACGGCGGAGGACCGGAAGGAGGTGGACGCCCAGCGCAACGATGCCAAGCAGGAGCGGGGGCAGAACGCGACCGACCTCAAGCTGATTCAGCAGACGCTTCAGAACTATTGCCAGCCAGGTGACAGTGCGTGCATGAAGAAGCTGGCGGGTGACGGCAGCGCGCAGTACGCCGGCATCAATGACACCAAGAAGACCTTGGACGAGTACCAGGCCGAGCCGGTCGGAAACGCAGCGGGCGCAGTGAAGAAGACCTGCGGGGACTTTCAGGCGAGCCTGCCGGCGGGGGACCCGGCGAACAACCCGGACGTGTACACCGCGATGTGCAAGGAGATGACCCGGTGAAGTCCCTTCCTCTCTCTGCCCGAAGGAGTCGGCTGGTGCTGGCTGTGGCAGCGCTCATCGCCGTCGCCCCCGGCAGCGCGCTCGCGGCCGCGGATGCGGATTCGGCGATGCCTACGGCCGAGGGCTACGACGCCAAGGGCGAGCGGATGGCCTCGTATGCGCCGGTTCTTCAGGACTGTGCGGCCACACGCGCCACCTGTTCGTTCCAGATCGATCAGACCAAGCCCCGAGAATTCAACACCGCAGTGCAGTCCCTGGGGAACGCGGTGATCAACTGCACGAAGAAGGACATTAAGGTCACTCGCAAGCTCACGCTGACTACGGCGACCTCCGACAACCTGGGCGGCGAGATCGGGGGGTCTGCCGACTCATCCGGCAACGTCTCCGGATCGGTCTCCTCCTCACTGGAGAACAACAACAACACCAACGGCAGTTTCAGCTTCCCCAACCTGGAGACGGGCCCCACGGGCACCATCGGCGGCACAACAACCACCGGCGCCAGCGGCTCCGTCACTGGTTCCATGGGCGCCTCGGCGGCGTTCAAGGGCGCCTACAACGGAAGGTACTCGCGCACCTGGATGGACCAGCAAGCCGAGGAGACCCAGTACGACGTGGTTGTCGCGCCAGGAGACACCCTAGTATTCGCGGCAAGCCACGCCATGCAGAGAGTCACGGGGACCTTGACCACCGGCAGCGGGGGGTCCATCCGCAATGTTGCCGTCGACGGCCCGTCCTCGGTGAACCGCAGTACGTTCATCGCGGACACGTTCACCGTGCCGGACGGGACCTGCCAACGCGTTCGCCCGGAGGGGCGCCTTGCGCAAGAGGCCGCGGGCCCGCGTGCGATGCCCGCGGCGGACATGCTGACGCCGATCGACGCCCTGCCCAAGGGGGCACAGCTGAAGAAGCGCTCCGTGGCTTCCGCCTCCCAGGTGGCGAGGATTCCAGCACGGCTGTCCAAGTGAGGCAGGCCGGCTGTCAGACCCCGGCAGGCAGCCGGTCGGCACCACCGCGCCCTTGACGCTTCCCTCTGCCGGGCGGCTTCGCCCCGTGAACTCTCCAGCTGTGCGCGGCACTGACCGGCGCGGCGCCTCGTTGTCACACAAGCCGCCCGGAAGAAGCCGGGCCGTCGCCAGCGACCGCATCTGCTGTCTCCGACGGCCTTTTGCCTGCCCCAGATTTCCGCCCTTCCCCATCCCCAGGCCCGCGCACGCCTTCCCTCGGCGGGAGGCCGTATCAGGAGGATTCCCATGCACAAATACGGCTCGGCAGCTGAGGGCGGGCGCAGTATGCCGCGCATGCTGGTGATCGGAGTCCTCTGGGTAACGCTGACGGTCCCCACGCTCACGGTGGCTACGGGCGCCTCCGCCTCATCACCTGCTGCGACCACCGCAGCGGGGACAGGCAGTGGGCAGCACCACAAGTGCACCAGGAACGGCTGGACCGTCGATCCCAGCCCTGCCCCGGGCACCCCGTATGCGGCGCACCCCAAGGTCACTAACTTCGGTGCGGCGCCTTCGGCTGGTAGCGGAGTGAGCCCCGGGCTGGCACTGCCTGCGGACCAGGTCCGCCAGCTTGCGGAAATGGACAACGATGACTTCATCTGCCTGCGGGAATCAATTCTGGCCAAAGCAGGTCCACTCAGTCATTTGCGCAGGACATTCTTCACGAATGGGTGCACCGGACTTCCGCGCGACCTCACCCAGAGACAGAAAGAGGATTTGTTCAACGCCTGCGTTCAGCACGACTTCTCATACACTGCCGGGCCGAACGCCTTCGCCGGATCTGCAGCAGAAGAGTTCAGAAAAATGGCAGATGAGAAGCTCGCAAATGAGGCGGGACCGGTTCTCGGGCCACTGATTCGTGAGGCCCTCGGGCGATTGGGTCATAAATTCTTCACCCAAACTGACGCGGAGGGTAATAATACTTCCAAGGGAATCTTGGAACAAGCAATTAACCCGAACCCGGGAATCCCTACGAATTCGCAGGACGCTATCTCTCGTGTAACTTATCACCCCGGTGGCGGGAGGACGACTCAGTGGATGACATGGGGAGCGCTTTCCGGGTGAAGGCTGGGAGGCTGCGTGCGGTCTTTAGTGAATCGAGAGGCAAAATGCGGTGACGCAGACCAGGGTGCGGGCGTCATGACACCTTGCCTTCGGCGTCGGATCAGGCGCACGCGTTGCTGGATTTCTGGCCGTTGAACGAGGGTCGGCGGGTGAGCCCGAGACCTGATGGGGGGCGACGGAGGAGCAGGATTAAAGATCCGGATCGGCGACTCCTGGTGCCCCTGTTGAAATAGTCAACAGGGGCACAGTGGATTCGCTGGAAGGTCTGGGCTGGGTGAGAATCCAATCCTTGTTTCGGTAGTCTGATATCGGCTGATCTTAAGAGTCAAGTACATGCATTGATCTCATTCTCATGGCGCCGGGCTCCGGGTGAATGGCTGGGGTGGTAAAGGTGGGCGTTCGGCTTTACGGTGAATCGCGGCCCGCCGCCTCGACGGGTGTGAAAGCCTGGGCTCAGGCGGTGGCGTGTGAAGTCTCGGTCGATAGGCCGAGGGGATGGTATTCGGGGCAGGTTTCGGCGTGGACTTCACCGAATGTGCAGTGCTTTCCGTAATTTATTCCGATGTCAACACGATATGCCAGCGTGCATTCGTGATTCATCCCTCGTGAGGATTCCTCATGCAACAGATCCATCCGGGTGCGAGGGCGGCAGTGCCTCAGCCTGTGCTGGCCGACGCACGCACCGCCCAGCCCCCCGTTGTCCGCATGTTGAGAACCGGCGGGACCGGTGCAGGTGTGAGTCTGCACGGCGGTGGCCTGTGAGCCGCCTGCGTTGTGCCACCGTAGGGACCGCTGCACTCGGCAGTGCTCTTGGCCTCTGCTTGACCAGCCCGCCCGTGCATGCCGAGCCAACTGGACCAGCCGACCCGGTGAGCGTCGCGGTCGTCAACGGCGACTTCACCCAGCCGGCGTTCACCGGCGACTACACCGACAACGTCGTCTACGGCTGGTCCGTCGGCTCCACTGCCGACAACGACGGCAACGGCATTGTCGGCGGAGTGGGCCGCTTCTCCTCGACAGCCTCCGGGCATCCGGGCGGCAAGCCCGCCGTAACGCTGCGTAAATCCGGCGATACCTCCGGCTTCAAGCAGCGACTGCGGGGCGTGCGCCCGGGCGCCAAGGTCACGGTGACCTTCGACGACAGCCCCACCGTGCGTCTGGACTGCGGGCCGCGCAGCACCGAGCAGGGCCAGAGCTACACCCTCCAGGCTCCGGGCGGAGCGGTCAGCAGCTACCGCACCGAGCCCGACCCGGACAAGCAATTCCTCAAGCTGGGCAGCGGAGTGTGGCGCACCGGCCTCACCTACAGCTTCACCTCCACCGAGTACGAGCCGCTCCTGACCTTCACCTCGACCCTGCCGGACAATGTCATTCCCGCCGCTGACGCAGACCCGGGCACGTACGACGTCGTCTGCGGGCCGATGATTGCCAACGTCACGGCCGTCCAGGTACAGCCACCGCTGGACAAGACCATCCCCGCCAACAAACTCCCCTCCTCGCTGGCCTTCCGGGGCAACGACAAACGCACCGTCATCGACGGGGTCAACGCGTGCAATGCAGACGCAACGCCGTGCAAGTTCACGCCCCTGGACGACTACTCCTTCGCCTCCTACGCGCCCGCCCGCGTAGCGGACGAGGGCTACATCAACTGCACCCGGGAAACCCAGACCCGTGAACGTCCGTTGCAGTTCTCCTCCCGCACGGTCAGCGACCTGCCACCCGAGGCAGGACTCCCTCCCGTCCCTGCCTCCAAGAACATGACCAAGCAGTTCACCACGGGCACCGGGACCTCCCCCAGTTGGAACCCCACCACCGGCCGCATGATCAAGGAGATCGTCCAGCCCAACGAAGTCGCCTGGATCGAGACGCAGGCCGCACGCCAGCGCACCGAGGGCTGGTTCACCTCCAGCCCCACCCCGGTCAACGCCAACCAGGACTGGCGTGTGTACACGGTGCTGGACTACCCCTCGCCGCATCTGTCCGACCGCGTCTACCAGCGCACCGGCCCGTTGGCCCCGGCCGAGCTGCAGCGCTGCAGGTCTCATCGCCCCAACGCCGTAACCCCCAATGGCGCGGATGCCCCCGCCACGGGAGCGGACCGTGAATCCAACCCCGTCGGCCCGCCCGGCACCCTGCACATCTACAACAAGCCGTGAAGGAAAGCCACGCCATGATCACACCCCGCGAAGCGGCACACTGCCGCCCGCCCGCCCGTAACCCCCGCCGCATCGGCACGACCGCGGTCCTGCTTGCCCTGGCCGCGCTCGGCCTAGTCCCCGGCCATCCCGCGTCCGCTGCTGCGTCGTCGGCGACCGCCGCGGCCCGCATCGTTCCCGAGGACTCGCAGGAGATCGGCGCCTTCGGCGACAACGCCTACCAGCAGTCGGCGATCCCGTCCGCGGTACAGAAGGGCGCCAGCGCCATCTCGGCCGGCCGCTTCCACTCACTGGCCCTGAAGAACAACGCCGTGTACGCCTGGGGCAGCAACCTGTACCAGCAGACCACCGTGCCCAAAGAGCTCTCCTCCGGAGTCACCGCGATCTCCGGCGGCTATCTCCACTCCCTCGCCGTCAAGGACGGCAAGGTCATCGCCTGGGGCAGCGACCGCTATGACGCCACCAAGGTCCCGCAGGACTCTCAGTCCGGTGTCACCGCAGTCGCCGCAGGCCAGTTCTTCTCCCTCGCGCTGAAGGACGGCAAGGTCATCGCCTGGGGCGACAACCGCTACCAGCAGACCCAGCTGCCACAGCAGACCCAGTCCGGGATCACTGCCATCGCGGCCGGCGCCTACCACGCCCTCGCACTCACCGCGGACAAAAAGGTCATCGCCTGGGGCGATAACCGGAACAAGCAGACCGCGGTCCCTCCGGAAGTTCAGTCCAGCTCCATCATCGCCATCGCCGCCGGCCGGGACTTCTCCCTCGCCCTCAGCGACCAGGGCCGCGTCTACGCTTGGGGCAGTGAGAGCCGGAGCAAACTCGTCGTGCCCGAAACCGCGAAGACCCAGGTCACGGCAATCACCGCAGGCTACGAACACGCAGTCGCCCTGCGCAGCACGGGAGAAGTCATCGCCTGGGGCGACGACCGCTACCAGCAGACCCGGCCCGCAGCGGCCCAGTGGGGCACCACGGCCATCACCGCAGGCGCCTACCACACCCTCGCGGTCCGCGGATGCCAGACCGGAAGCTTCTGCATGTGGGAAGACACCAACTACACGGGACGCTCAGGCTTCTACAAGAGCGAACGGCCCTACTTGTCGTCGGACAGCCTGGAGAACAAGGTCAGCTCTGTCACCAACAACACCAAGCAGAACTGGTGCATCTACCGCGGGGACGCTTACCAGGTCGAAGCCCGTGTGGTCCCGCCCGGAAAGACCATCCCGGACCTGGCGGACCCTGCCTGGAACTTCGACAACGCCACCCGATCGGCTAGGCCCTGCTGAGCCGTCACGAACAGAGCGAGAGCGGCCAGCTTCCCCTCGCAGCTGCACCACCGCAGGCCCTCCCGGTTACGACATGTGACCTGGAGGGGGCCCTGTGCGGCCCCAGCCCTCGCCGGCTGGGGCCGCGTGCCTGCTATTGGATGCCGAGCTTGGCCAGTGCGGTGGTCCAGTCGGTAGCGATGGCGGTCTGTGCGGCGTTCAGCTGGACTTTGCCTGAGCAGACTGCTTTGGAGAGTTTCGATTCGACTACGTCCTTGGGGTTGTTGGGGCCGCCTCCGGGCTTGTGGTCGGGCGAGGGGGGCTCCACCCACAGGTTGCGGGGGTCGTCGGGGTCGCCGCCGAGGACCAGACTCACGAGGTGGTCGTACTCGCTGTCGCCCATCGGGCCTGTGTATCCGTAGGACCGGGCGTTGGCGGTCTTTTCCGGGCCGGTCACCGACACCGGCGGCCGGATCGTCCCGGTGTACCCCGACGTGCAGACCGTGGTCTTGACCGTGGCCTGTGTGACCTTCGGGTTCAGGGCGCCGGGCGTGCATTTCGGGTCCGGGAGCGGCTGCTTGTTGGCGGTGTACCGGTAGGTGCAGGTTCCGGGGGCGGGCTGGGGCTGGATGCGGTACTTGGACTGCGGGCCGGGCCCGTACTGCAGCGCGGCGGGCGCCCCCGGGGCCGGCGCGGACACGCTACTGGCGTGCGTGGAACCTCCTGGTCCTCCCGTGTGTTTGGCGTTGTCGGATGTCTTGCTGCCTGATGAGCACGCTGCCATCGAGGCAGTGAGCAAGACGACCGCGGCGGTGATGGTGAGACGGCGGCGCATGGCGGGACCCCCAGGTGGTCGGCGTGGCGGGACTCTGTCCCCCCGTCCCGCAGACATGCCTCGGGGCCGGGGAGTCCGCCCGATCGGACGACAAGACGGGGGAGTCCGGCGCCGGGTTGCTCTGCACGCGGTCACGCGATCGCCATGAGACGGCAATGGGGGCGCACCGCGCTCAGCGGACCCGCCGAGGACTTCGAGCGGGAGGCGCCGGGTGACCGTTCCGCCGCGTGAGGCTGCTGACCGGGGATGGAGTGCGCCGCGGTCAGCGGACGGCGGCCTTCTTCGGGAAGCCGCCCTGTGTGGACCGGCGCGGTTGTCCCAGCGTTTGCTGCCATACGTTCAGCGTGCCGATGCTGATCCAAGATGAGCGGCGAGGGCTGTCTTGGTCTTGTAGCGGAGGTCGCTCCACATAGGGGCAGTTCCTGTTCCACCTGCGGTGTCAGGCGGCTCACCGCGCCCACACCGGCCCAGTCCCGCTTGGGGGGGGGCAGGGGCATACGCAGACGTTCGTGACGCTGGCCCGCATCGCGCAGGGCTGCCGCCGAGAAGCCGATCATCCTCGCGGCCCGGCTGATGGGCACGCCCGCCTCCAGGAGCTCCGCGCCCTGGTCTAGATCCTCGGCTGATCGGAGCGAAGCAGGGCCCGCAACTCGTCGGGAGTGACAGGCCCTGGCTCACGAACGGGCTGGCCGACGTCGGCAGGCCAACTGGGACGGAAGCTTTCGACGAAGTTGGTGAAGTCGGTCCGCAGATATCGGGAGTCGGACGGCTTCAGCCGGATCTGCTGGCGGCTGTCCGCCCACCAGATCTCGAAATCGGCAACCGTGCCCTGCGCCGGCCAGTCTTCGCCCTCGCTCGGCAGCAGCAGCACATCGACGAAGCCCCCGACACTCAGGCCGATGTCCACGAAGATCCCGATCGCACCGGGCCTGGGAACCTTCACCACGGTGCCCTCGAAGACCTGCCCAAAGCACAGACCACTCCGAATCCGGGCCCACTCGGCATCTGTCACCACGAACGAATCATCGCACCTTTGGCCATCTGCCCCAGTGGCACGGCACTGCCGTCATTTCTCGGGTTCTGGCTCAACTTCTGGAGCCCCGGGGGGAAGGGGTGCCCCGGGGTCTTCGCCCTGTTTCAGATGCGGGTCTGGTCCTGGCCCGCGGTGGTCTCGTCGTCGGAGTCCTGTGGCGACTGGCCCTTGACCTCATCGGTGATGTCCACGATGTCGCTGGTCCGGGGCGCGGTGATGGTCTTGGGGCCGCCGAAGCTCTTGAAGTCGATCTTCACCTGAGCGGTGCCGATCGTCTCCTCCATCCGTACGGGCAGGTCGGTGCGGGGGTCGACCCACAGCCCGATCGTGATCTCCTTCACGTCGCCGGTGTAGCCGCCCATCTGGCTGTCCTTGGTGCGTCCGGTCAGGGCGTCACCGGCCTCGCCCCACTGGGAGGGGCCGACACGGACCAGGTAGTGGCGGGTGGCCCGGCCCCGGACGGTCTCGGTGCCGAGGTCCAGGACGTCACGCGCCCCCTTGAGGGCCTTCAGGCCGACGGTCGGATCGCTGCTGCCCCGGCCGATGGCCGCCTTGCCCTGCTGGCCGATGACGGCGGAGGCGTCGACCTTCAGCCAGTGCTTGCCCGTGAAGGGGCCGGTCTTCTGGGGGTCGATCAGGTAGTAGTACCCCCCGTCGACGAAGAGCATGCGGGTGTGGCCGTCGGCGCGCAGGTCGCTGACGCCAGAGCTGCGAGTGTCGATCACGGTGTCGAAGGCGGGCGCGTCACCGCCCCATGTGTACGTGCCGGACGCCGTCATCGGGGCTGGCTGGCCTGCGCCGGTGATGGTGGCAGTGATCGTGGCCGACTGGGCGTGGTCGGTCTTGCTGGTGGTGCGCGCGAGGGCGGCCAGGACCGTGGCCCGGGCGCTGGACGCCGCGGCCTTCGCTGACCTCACCGGCGGCTTCGCAGCCTTGTCGGCCTGCTGGGCCGTGCAGGCCGTCAGCCCCGCCAGGACGACTGCGGCCGCCGCACAGGCTGTCACGCAGCGCTTCCCCATGAATCCCACCCCTGGAATGTGTGCGCCGGAGCGCATCGTGTTGTGATCGTTTGTCAGGGAGTGGAGATTATGCGAGGCCACTGACAACCGGCGCGGGATTTTCCTCGGCATAGTGCCGCAGGCGGCGTGTCTGCGGTGCCCCGGTCGAGCAACTGCCTGTGGGGGGTGGGGATTCGGCGGATCGGGCTGCTGTGCCGGAGCGCATGGCTGCACGGATCGAGACCGGCGGAGGCGCGGCGACCTGTCGGCATCATCGTTCGCCGCGCCCCCCCCTTGCGTGCCGAGCGTGAACGCTATCCAGGGTGCCGAAGGGCTTCACCTGCCGGGGATGGGGCCATCAGCGTTTGATGCGGTTGCGGATGGCGAGGACGGCGAGGCCGAGCAGGACGGGTTCGGTCAGGCGGGAGGTCATCTCGATGTAGGTGCCGGAGGTGGTCAGGTCCTGGCCCGAGGAGCGGAACACCACGGAGTTGAGGGTGATGTTGAGTGCTTGGTCGAAGCGCTTGCCGGTGAACCGGTTGCCGGTGGGGTTGTGGGGGGCGTCCTTGCCGATCTCGAAGGTGACTGTGCCGCCGCCGGCCGGGATGGTGCCGGTCGCGGTCTGCTGGGGGGTGTTCTGGGCGAGGCCGAAGGCCATGAGCAGGACGATGGTGAGGAACATGGCGGCGCCGAGCCAGGCCAGGGCGCGGGAGGCGCGCAGGCTGTAGCCGGACAGTGCCCAGTAGGCGGTCAGCAGCCCCCGTTCACTGCGGGGGATGTCGTCTGCGTGGCGGCGCATCTCCATTTCCCCGTAGTAGAAGTCCGCGGCCCCCGGCTCGTGCTTCCCGTCCTCGAAAGCCTTGCGCAGGGCCCGGTAGACCGGGGCCAGTTGTACCGGTCCCGCCCGCCCGGCACCGAGGACTGCCGCGTTCCAGCCCGGAACGGCCCTGGGCTGGGCGGCACGCCAGTGGTGCTCCTCGGCCAGGACCCGGCGCGCGGTGAACCGCACGGGCCGCCGGCGCCGCCAGTGCACGGCGGGCGGGGCGGTGTCGAACGTGCAGGCCCCCTCCAGGCGGAGCTGGTCCAGGTGGACCGTGCCGGCGAACAGGCATCGCGAAAGGTCGAGGTCGGCCAGGACCAGATGGGCCGCGTCCACCCCGCGCAGCGACGCGACCCTTACCCCAGGACCGGGCGCGCCCGAAAGGAGGTCTTCGGCCAGCTGCGGGCCTCTGGTGAGTACGAACGGATCGGCTTCGGCGGCGATGGTGAGTGGGTACTCGACCACAGCATGAGCGAAGTCCACCGTGGCGTAACGCAGACGGATCTCCGTTGTCGAGGACCAGCGGGTGCGACGGCACTCCAGACGGCGCGCAGCGAACAAGAGGGTCACCGGCCCGCCGAACCTTGCGCCGGACAGCACAACCCGCCCGGCACACACAAAAGGCCCCAACTGGTCAGCCTCCTCGAAGGTTGCCGCCTCGAACCAGGCGCTGCTGTTGAAGGTTGCCGACCCGAATCCGGCCATGTCCTCGAAGGTTGCCGACCCGAATCCGGCCATGCCCTCGAAGGTCGCCGACCCAAACCCGGCGTCGCTCTTGAAGGTTGCCGCCTCGAACCAGGCGCTGCTGTTGAAGGTTGCCGACCCGAATCCGGCCATGTCCTCGAAGGTTGCCGACCCGAATCCGGCCATGCCCTCGAAGGTCGCCAACCCGAACCCGGTGCCGCTCTTGAAGGTCGCCGACCCGAACCAGGCGGTGCTCTTGAAGGTTGCCGACCCGAACCAGGCGATGCCCTCGAAGGTTGCCGACCCGAACCAGGCCATGCCCTCGAAGGTCGCCGACCCGAACCCGGCGTCGCGTTCGAAGGTTGCCGACCCGAACCCGGCGTCGCGCTCGAAGATCGCTGCCTCGAACTGGGCTTTACCTAAGCGGGGGTTGCTGGTTGCTGGGTCACGGAGGGGGTTGAGCAGGGAGTTGAGGAGGGGTTCGGTGAAGGTGGTGCCTCGGTGATCGATGCTGGAGCCAGGAGCCAGACCGGCCAGGTAGGCGGCGTGGTCGGCGGAGGCCAGGTGGGCAAGACACGCGGTGTGGCCGACAACGTGGACGCCGCGGCAACCGACGGGATCGGTGGTCGGGTCCGCGCCGTGCCCGCAGTGCGGCCAGGACGGCGGTGTCGGGGGTGTACTCATAGCGGGCGGCTCCCACGGGTGTCAGATGCCCCTATTGACGCCCCGGGGACGGAAACGGTTCGGTTCGACGACGGGCAGCGCCCAAGGTCGATTCCCATGCTGCGAACATGCCGTACATTCCTGAACAACCTCTGGATATCTCTCAGGCACGGTGCGCTGAGGCGCATGTGCCTGAGCATGCCTACTCGCTGCGGACACGGCGGCGTGCGTTGTGGTCGGCGCGTGAAGCAGCTGGGCTGAGGGTGTGCGGAGTGTGGACGGTGGTGGAGCAGCGAGACCCGGCTCGTAGGCTGTTGCCCCCGGGGCCCGCGTGGATGCGGGGGCGGGGGCAACGCGCCGGCCGGCCTGCCAGGACTGGACGGCGGTCGTTTATGCGGGCTCGACGAACACGAGGACGGAGGCGACCTGCGCGCTGGTCGTGTCGTCGCCGTGCTGTCCGATCCCGTAGTGCGTCTCGATGCGGGTGACGAGGAGCGGGTTGCCGGTGGCCCACAGGGTCACGGTCTGGCCCACGACGGGGATGGGGAGCGGGCCCTCGAAGAGGCCGAGGTCGATGGCCTCGTTGCCCTGCTGGTAGAGGAAGGTCATGACTTGCCGGGTGTGCTCGTAGCCCCGGGTGTGGGCCGTCTTGTCGAGGGCGACGAGGGTCTGCGCGATGGCGTTGGGAAGCTGCTTGTCCATGGGGACATCTTCTCGCGGATCATGAGCCGAAGTGGCTGCTCGGGCCTGCGCAGCTGGCGCAGCAGTGCGTCGCGTGGTCGGTGCGCGGCGCGGCGAGGGCGGCGAACCGGGCTCGGATCATCGTTCCGGCACCTGCCTCGTGTACGGAGTACGTGGTCAACTTTTCTTCCCCAGGCTGGTATTGCACTTGCTCGACTTCTCCGGTCCCCCTGCGAGAGCATTTCCGGGAGGGGCGGCGGGGTCCGGTGGGGGAGTGGCGGACGGATCGGAGAGCGGCCATGCGTCAGCGGCCACACGACGGGTACGGCGATCGCCAAGTGCGGCGCATGGAGCCCGGCCTGGAGGGCGGACGCGGCGACCGGGACCAGAGCGGCGCTGCGGCCGAGTGTGAGCTACCAGCCGTGCTCGCCGATCCACGTGCCCAGGCCCTGGAGTGCGAGGCCGGTGCTGAGGGCGATGCGTCGGCCGGCCACCCCACGGCTTCACCACCGAATTCGTCGCTGTCCGCGGCCCCACCACCCCGTCCTGCCTATCCATGAACATGGTGCGGGGGAGATCCGGGCGTGCGGCACTGGTGACTGCGCCGCAGTCGCCCCCCCCCCGCCTGGGCGCCCGCCGACTACCGCGTGGATCTCCCCGGCGGAGCGCTCTGCGTCACCGCCCACCCTCACCGGCCCCGCCGAGACACGGCGTCGACGACACCCGCCACCAGCTTCCCCCCCGATCGGTGCCACTCCACTCCCGCCGTCAGGCCCTCGGCTGACTGCGTGTAGAACGGCGAGCGCTCATGGAGGGGCGGGAGGGCGGACAACGCCCAGCGGTCCGCGGTGAGACCGCTGGGCTCGTGAAACCTTCTGGTCAACCGGTGGGCGGAATGGCAGGCTCTGCTTCCTCTCGAAGGGAGCCGCATCATGACCGGCAAGCCGGAGATCGAACGTGTCGACTGCACCGACTGCTTTGCCATGCCGGGGCCCGACAACACGCGCATCGCGCACCTGAAAACCGGCGGAGGGATGAGCGAGACCTGGCACACGCCCGACTGCCCGGCCCTGGCCATCATGAAGATCACCATGGAAGAAGGAGGCAGGCGAATCCGGGAGCAAGAAGCCTGGGCAAGGGGCGTGTTCCCGTCCGCGCATGCGCGACTGAAGGAAGCAGCAGCCGGCCTGCCGCCAGGCAGCGCTGCCCAGCCCTTCGTCGACGCCCTCACCGAGCTGGTCCAGGCACAAGCCGACGCCACCGGCTTCCTCATCCTGCCCCACTGGGTGGAGATCCTGGAACGCCACTTCCCGCCGCAACTCCCCGATCTTGAGCGGACCCTCCCCTGACACCTGCGCGCCCAGGACACGGGGTTGAGCGGGGCCGGCGTCGTGCGAAGTGGCCGCAGGCCTCGCTCGTTCCGCCTGCCCGTGACAGACGGTGCCTCCACCGTAGGGCGTGGCAGGCACTGATGCGCTGACCATGCGGCAACACGGTGACGCCGCAACTGGTGCCGGTCTTCCCCGGGCGGGTAGCGTCCCCCTTTACCTTCATCGGGACGGAGGGGCGCGGGGGATGCGGTTACGTGCTGAACACTGGGAAGCGCTGCGCACCGCCGCGGCCGGAGAGGCCGCGGAGCAGGGCTGGGTCGGCCCGGCGTGCGGAATCTCCGCGGCGGTCTTCCGCGGCCTGGCCAGCCTGGGCCTGTGTGAGATGGCCCCGCCCGAACAGGTGCCCGCCCTCGGACTGGGCCGTCAGGCCGGCTGGGCCGTGCGCCTGACCGACGACGGCCACGACGCCCTGGTCTACGAGGCCCTGCGCAACGCCACCCCGCCCGCGAACCCCGCGACTGCCTCCGACGCGGACGCCGGCCGGCGACGGGTCGGGCTGTCACCCGTGGACATGCTGGTTCTACGCCGCTATGTAGCGGCGGCCGCGGCGCTGCGATCTCCGCCCGTGAAGGGCCTGGAGAAGGCGCTGCTCGATGCCGTTCAGGAGGCGCAGGGCGGCCGCTACGTGCTGTGGCTGACGGAGCAGGAGGTGGCTTCCGTGGCGCGGGCCTTCTTCCTCGAGCGGATTTCTGGGACGAGCGCGTCGGCCAACCGGCTCGGCCGGGAACACGGAGCCATCTACCAAAGCGGCCAGAACGCCCGGTAATGCCGGCCGGCGGCTGGTGTCCTGGCCGCGGGCGAGGGGCTGAACGCGCTAGGCGCTGTTTCTTGGATCATGTTCGGAGCCAGATGGTGAGGGCTGCGAGGGTGATGGTGCCGAGGTAGATGTAGGCCCGTTTCTCGTAGCGTGTGGCGACGGCACGGAAGCCCTTGAGCCGGTTGATGGCACGTTCGACGGTGTTGCGTTTCTTGTAACGCTCGCTGTCGAAGCCGGTGGGACGGCCGCCCCGGGAGCCTCGGTTGTGCCGGTGACGCTGCTGGTCAAGACGTTCGGGGATGGTGTGGCGGATCCCGCGTCGTCGCAGGTAGCGGCGGTTCTTGCGGGAGGTGTAGGCCTTGTCCGCCAGGACACGGTCGGGCCGGGTGCGGGGGTAGCCAACTCCGATACGGGGCACGGACAACCGCTCCAGCACACGCTCGAGTTGTGGGCCGTCACCGTAGTGACCAGGTGTCAGGACGAGACAGAGGGGCCAAGCAGCGTCCGTCGGCGGCGAGGTGGACTTTGGTGGTGAAACCCCCGCGGGAACGTCCCAGGCACTCGCCGATCTGACCACCTCCTCCAGCCGGACGGCCAGTTTCCGAAGAACCGGATCGACCTGATTCGTCCCCGACGCGACCCCCTTTTGAGGAATCACAACGGGCGGCTCCTTCTTCGCACCGGCAGCATGCTGGTGAGCCCGCACCGTGGTGGAGTCCACCGACACGTCCCAGTCGATCCGCCCTTCGGCGTCCTCCGCAGCCTGCACCTTCGACAGCAGCATCGTCCACGTCCCATCCGCTGACCAGCGGCGATGACGTTTATAAACCGTCTCCCGGCCCGAACCGCTCAGGCAGATCCCGCCACTGCACACCCGTCCGCACCCGGTACAACACCCCGTTGATCACCCGACGGTGATCACTCCACCGACCCCCACGAGCACCACCACGAGGCAAGAACGCCTCCAGCCGATCCCACTCCGCATTCGTCAGATCCCCACGACCCATACAGCCAGCGTGACCCCAACACCCCACACCTGTCAGGAGATCCAAGAAACAGCGCCTAGTTCTATCGCCTTCTTTCCATTCCTGCCGCAGGCCGCAGCAGATTGCGGGCGAGGGCCGCTCTGGTGACGGCGCCCGTCGGGCTTTCCCCGCCTGAGATCTGGCGGACGCACTCGATCTGCCATCCGCGTGGCAGGGCGAGAAGCGTGTGGAGGATTTCCAGGGCGAGGTAGGTGGTGCCGGGGCCGTCGGCGCCGGGTTCATCGACCCAGGTCGGTGTGCGGTAGCGGGCGCGTGCGCACCGGTCGAGGACAGCGTCGAGGGCGGGCGGCGCGGGCGGGGTGGGGCGCCACGGTGCGGCCCGTTCCGGCTCGGTGCGGCGCAGCGCCTCGGCCTGCCATTCGTCGGGCAGCGCGAGGAGCTCGCGGTGGAGGCGCACGGCATCGGTGGCCTGTTGCGCGCGGTCGGGGAGTGCATAGCGCCAGCAGTCCGTATCGGGGTCCAGCCAGGTGGCGAAATAGGCGAGTTCACGGGCCAGCGGGGCGAGGCGGGGGCCCCACTGCTGTTCGGTGACGCGGGTGGGCAGGGCACTGCGCAGGCAGTAGGCCGAGGCGAGGGCCGCCGAGACGGCGGCGTGATCGTGGTCGGGGAGCGCCTGCCACCGGCCGGCTTCGTGCAGGCCGTCCCAGAGCCGGGTGGCGGCCGCCCCGGCGGCCTGCACCATGTCCGGCCACGGGTGGTGCTGCCACCGCAGCAGGATGTCCAGGTCGTGGCGCAGGTCTTTGAGGTCCATCAGGCGGTCACCTTGGTGAGCAGGGAGCTGTTCGCGTCGCTGTCGTGGCTGAGAGCGAGGGCCTGGCAGGGCAGGAGGCGCAGGGCAGCGGCGGTCTGGTCGGTGTACTGCTCGCCGCCCGCGGGGGGCAGCAGCTCGAACACGTCGGGGTAGCGGCTCTCGGTGTCCCGGGTGACGAAGTGGGCGGGGGTGAGCTGAGGGTCCTCGTCGCGTACGGCCGGGGTGGTGTCGGGCGTGAGGGTGGGGAACAGGAGCCGTGTGGCCTGGCCCTGGGTAGCCAGGGTCAGGCCGAGCCAGTCGGCGAGCTGGCCGGGATGGAATCGGACCCGGAGTTCCGTGCCGCGGGCGGTGCGGACCGGCGTCCGTGATCCGCTGAGCAGGGCGTCGGTGACGCGCTGGTCCTGGGTCGGGTCCAGCACATCCCCGCCTTGCACCCGGTCGGCGACTGCGGCGTACAGGCCGAGGGAGTTGAGGAGCCCGACGCCCACGGATGCGGCTGTGGGCCAAGGCAGGACCCGTACCCGGAATCCCGAACGGCGGACGAAGACGCGGTCGGTGGCGAGCAGCGACCACCCGGCACGGGCGAGGAGGAGGGCCACGGTGGTTTTGCCTGCGCCCTCGGGCCCGAGGGCGAGGACGGTGCGGCCGTCGGGGTCGGTGACGGCGGAGGCGTGCAGCATGGACCAGCCGTCGGCGAGGAGCTGCCCGCGGATCCGCTCGCGCACGAGGCGGGCCGCAGCAAGGGCGACCGGGAGTGCGTCGTGGCCGAAGATCTGGAGCGGTCCGCCGGGCTCATAGCGGTAAGCAACCTGTTCGCCCGGCTGGGCGGCGAGCAGGACGTCCCCCGGGGTGCGCCGGTAGATCATCGAGGCGCCCGCGTACCGGGTCGACTCGTGCCGGCAGGCGAGGACGTCCTGAGTGAGCTCGTCGGCCTCCACAGGGCAGACGTCCGCCTCCACCAGGGGCCCCGCATAAGGGGGGTGCTCGGCGCTGGTGGTCCACCAGGAGCCGAAGTGGTCGCGGGCCCAGGCGGTCACCAGGTAGTGGCAGGAGCTGAGGGTCACGCGGTGGGTGGCAGCGCTGATCGTTACGGCGTGCTGCGCGGTCGGGGGCATGCGAGGGGGCCTTCCGGGTGGGTGGAGCGAGGGCCGCGTGCGGCCTGGAGCCTGATTCGGACGGTCTTCTGGGCGCCCGTGCCGGAGGGTGGGGTCCGCCCCGGCGCGGGCCGTCACAACGGCCGGGCGCCGAAGCGCAGGAGCTGCTCGACGACCCCGGCCCGCAGCCGCAGGACGGCCGCCGGGTCTTCGCCGGTCCGCTCCACCAGGAGGTGGCGGGCGAGGCGGACCGTGCCCTCGGCGACATCGCGGGCCCGGTCCGCCTCCATCCGCCGCACCCGCGCCCCGGCATCCTCGGCCAGCAGCGCGAGGTAGCCGCCCAGACGCTCCCGGCAGGCTCCCGCCCGCTCATCCGCCGGCGCGCGGACCAGGGCCTTGGCCAGGCGGACGTCACGGTTCATGTCGGCGGCCGTCGGGTTGGTCATGGCGCTCATGGGGAGAGTCCTTCCACAGCTCCGCGGCCCCGCCCCGGACCGGGGAGCGCCGCACGCAGTAAGTAACCGCCGGTGCGACCGAGTTGGCCATGCCGAAGCAGGCACGGGCCTGCCGCACCCCTCCTGTCCAATTGACTGTTCCTTTACCTGCGCGGTGCGGCAGCCCAGCTCTACCGTGGGGGCATGGAGCGCACGCGCAATGTCGCGCTGATCCGGTGGATGGACGACACCGGGACCAGGACCCGCGAACTCACCGACGCCGTCAACGACGCCGTACGCGAACTGACGGGACGACAGGGGCAGGTCACGGAACGGACCGTCATGAAATGGAGGTCCGGCGAGACCCGCAGGCCACAGTCGGTGCAGCGCGCCGCACTGCGGGCCGTCACCGGCCTGACCGACCAACAATTGGGGTTCGCCGTGCGCCGCCGAAACTTCATCGCCACCGCCGCCGCCGTCTCCACAGTTCCTCTCCTGGGCGCCCGCCCGTCCGTCGGCACCTGCGACGTCATCCGGCTCCGCGAAGGCATGGACGCACTCACCCACCTCGACCAGCGCAGGGGCGGGCATGCCGCCCTGGAACGCTCCGCTCTGGCCGGTGCCACCGAAGCAGTCGCGCTGCAGCAGAAGGCGGCCTCCCAGACCATCCGGCAGCGCCTGTTCAGCGTGGCCGCCAACTACACCGCGGCCGCCGCCTGGTCCTGCATCGACGCCCGGCACAACAGCCGCGCACAGGCACACCTCAACGAAGCCCTCCGGCTGGCCGGGATGGCACAGGACCCCATCGCCCAGATGCGCGTATGGAACTCCACCGCGATCCTCGCCCACCAGCGCGGCGACGCCGGGGAAGTCATCGCCGCAGCCCACGCCGCACAGGCCACCGCGATCACCCGCCGCGACCCGCTCTTCGCGTCCCTCGCACACGCCCGCACCGCCATCGGACACGCCCAGCATGGCGACCGGCAAGCCGCCCTCCGCTCACTCGGCCACGCCGAAGACGCCCTCACACGCGCCCAGCCACAACCCCGGCCCGGCTGGATCGCCTTCTACGGGCCTGCGGAACTGCACGCCCTGACCGGCCTCATCCGCAACCAGCTCGCCGACCCCGCCAACGCCGAGGCAGCCGCCCACCGGGCGCTGGCCGCGCTCCCCGCCGCCTACCGCCGCAACCGCGCGATGACCACCATGGACCTCGCCACCGCCCAGCTCCACCAAGGCGACGTCGAACAAGCCTGCACGACGACTGAGGGGGTCTTCACCCTCATGTCCGGCAGCCCCCTGCCCGGCCGCCTGCGCGTGCTGCTCGGCGACTACTACCGCGAACTGCTCACCCTCGCACCCTCCGCCCAGATCGCGCGGGAGTGGGGCGACCGCTACCGATCCCAATGGAGCCCTTCTTGACCACCACCGCGCACACCATCGAATTGCGCCACTACCAGCACGCCGACCTCGCCACCATCCGCCAGACCCTCCTCGACGTCCACACCGACGCCTACGCCGACCGGATGCACGAGGAGTTCGTGCAGCGCTTCCCGTGGTTCGTCGACCACTGGGGCGCCCGGGCCGGATTCTCCTGCGTCATCGCCTATGACCACGGCACGCCGGTCGGCTTCACCTACGGCGCCCCCTGCGAGCCGGGCCGGGAATGGTGGCGCGAATACCTCGACCCCTCCCCGGCCGACCCGACGACGTTCTCGGTGTCCGAGCTGATGCTGCGGCCCGCCTGGCGCAAGAAGCGACTCGGTGAACGCCTGCACACCGCACTCCTCCACGGCAGGCCCGAGGCCCTGGCCGTGCTCACCGTCGACACCAAACGGCCCCGCCTGCAGGCCATGTACGAGGCGTGGGGATACCGGAAGGTCGGCGAGCAGCAGCCCTTCCCCGACTCCCCGCTCTACGCGGTGATGCTGCTGGACCTCACAGCATGACGAACCCGCCCGCCGGCAGGGCAGAAGACCGCACATGACTGGGGTGGGGACCGGCCGGTCCGGGGCGGCGGCGGGTGGCGCCGCGCGCAATATTCCCAGCGCGCATCCGCACGGCGCACCTAGGTTTGGCTGCGATGAAGAAGCGTGTGCAATTCACCGAGCAAGTGGTCCGGTTCCGCGACTACCTGCCCGCGGCAGACCGGCAGAACCTGATACGGCTGATCGACCGGATCGCGGCCAACCCCGAAGGCCCCGAAACCCACCTCGCCTACACCACTGACACAGTGACCCGCTCGGCCTGGGACGACGGTGTCATGGTGCACTACGTCGTGACGGCTTTCTGGGTGGTCGTCATCGAGGCAGACATCTACGACGCCGCCCGCGGCTACAACGAGATATAGCATCAAGGTGAGGGCGGCCCCCCAGGTCAGGCCCGCTTCCTTGGACGGTCGGCTCGCCGGCCCGCACCCCGCAGCCCCGCCAAGAACAGCACGGCGCTCTGCCCACGCCATGATCCACCGTCACGGCTGTCCGTCACCGGGTGAGGCGTGCTGCAACCGCAGCCCGGAAGCGCCCCCTGCCTGGCTGTCGCCCACTGCACGGCCCGGATCGGACTCACGTGGCGGGGAGCCATCGGTCGACCAGAACGGTGAACGGTGGCGCGAACAGCCCCGCAGGGTGACGGCCGTGGTCCACGAAACTGGCCAACGATGACACGCAGCCGCCGAACTCTGACTGAACGGAAGAGCAGCGGAATGACGTTCAACGTCAAGTTCAGCGCAGGGGCAGCAGCATGGCGTGGAACAGGGGGGCGTTCTCGATGCGGGGGCGGAGGTCGCCGAGGACGGTCCAGCCCCATGATTCGTACAGGGCACGCACTTTGGGGTGGTTCTGGTCGACGAGGAGGGTGGCGCGTTCTTCGGGGCGGTGGGTGAGCAGGGCGTCGTGGAGCTGTCTGGCGGCGCCGGTTTTCCGCCAGGGCGGGCGGACCATCAGCTCGCTGAGTGCGTAGGTGCGCTGTCCGCTCTCTTCGGTGACGGCGGGGTCGACGGGGGTGAGGAGGCCGCCCCACCAGCGGGCGTTCTCGGGCAGCGGGGCGCCGTAGGCGTAGCCGACGGGCTGCATGTCGTAGGCGTGGTCGTAGCCGACGGTGCAGGTCCAGCCCGGGCGTGAGGACCAGCCGTCGAGGCCCTGGGCGAAGCGGTCGACGGTGGCGAACGGATCCGTTTCGGCGGCTTGTTGGTAGATCTCGGCGTAGAGGTCGATCAGGAGCGGGCGCAGCCCGGCGGCTTGGTGGTGGTCGTAGTGCCGGATGTCGAGGGACACGGCGGGGGCTCCTGCTAGGTGGTGGCGAGGGCGTGCTGGACGGCGGTGAGGCGGGTGGTGATGCGGCGGCTGTCGAGGCTGGCGGTGTCGAGGGCGGCGAGGGTGGCGGCGGCCTGCTCGTGGTGGTGCTGGGCCAGCTGGAGTTCGGCGAGCTGGACGCGGTAGAGGGCGCGCTGGCGGCGCATCGGGCCGGGCAGCAGGTGCAGGGCCTGCACGGTGGAGGCTTCGGCCTGGGCGTAGTGGCCGAGCGCGGTGTGGGCGATGGCGGCGAGTCCGCTGACCTCGGCTTCGTTGAGGAACGCGAGCCAGGAGGGGGGAGGGCTGGTGGCGCGGTCGTAGGCTCTTTCGGCGGCGAGCAGGGAGCGGGCGGCGCCGGTGCGGTCGGCGGTGGTGGCCTGGCCGATGGCGAGACGGGAGTGCAGCAGCGCGGCCAGGTGCGGGTCCTTTTGGACCTGGCGGTGGTCCAGGGCCGTGCGGGTGAGGCGGACCGCCTCGCGGTGGCGGCCCTCGATGCGGGCCTGGAGGGCGAGATTGGACCAGGCGCGGGCGACGGCACTGGGGTCGGCGGCCTGCAGTGCGCTGTGCAGGGAGGCTGCGTGGAGCCGGGCGGCGGTGGCGGTGTTGCCGCTGTCGTGGGCGGCCCAGCCGGCGGAGGCGTACAGGCTGCAGATCGCGCTGTGCAGGGCCTGTTCGACGCGGTCGCCGTAGCGGCAGGTGTCCAAAGCGGTGGTGAGCCGGTCGATGAAGGCGGTGGCGGCGGCCAGAAGCGGGCCCCCGCCGATGGCGAAGAAGTGCGCGTCGAGCCGGGCGGTCTGCCGGCGCACGCGTTCCACGTCGCTCATCGACAGGCGGCCGCGGTGGGGGGTTTCGTCGATGCCCAGGGCCAGGGCGAGTGTCGCGGTGGTGGACGCGGTCATGAACTGGCGGCGTAACACCTGGACCTCAGCCTCCTTCGGTGCGAGGGGCGGCCGTCGCGGCGGTGGGGGCAGGTTCGCACTGGCCTTTCCCCTGGGGACGAATCCGATCGCCGGGGCGGGGCGGCCGAAGAGGTGTTCCAGCGCGAGAAGGTACTGAACCCAGGGCCAGCGGACTGTGCCGCTGAGCCAGTACCGCACGGTGCGGTCGCTGCAGCGGCGGGGGCAGTCAGGCCCGAACAGCTCGGCCAAGGCCTCGTTCACCGCTTCGGCCAGTGTGGCCTGCGTGAAGTCGAGCTCGCGCATCAGCTCTGCCAGCTGGCGGTTGGGCACTGGGTCCATCGCTTCCCCTCAAGGTGCGGGCCGTGCAAGGGACGCTAGCGGCGCCGCGCGCGGTGCGTGGGCAAAACTCTCCGGTCCTCGTGCGTGAGGTGCCCGCTTTCTCGCCTGACCTCACCTGGTCGTGCGGGGGTTGTCTGGGGTAACGAGGAATTCCCCGCCGCCGGGAGACAGCTGTGGCTCACACGCTCGCCGACACCAAGGCCCGCCAGGACAAGGCTGTGGCACGGGAGTGCATGTCCCGCGACATCGAGATCGCCATGGCGCTGGCGGTGCACGCCCCCGCCGGTGAGGCCGCGAGACGGGTCCGTCAGCGGCTGCGCGGCTACATCACCGTGCTGGCCGTCCCGGCCGAGAGCCGGGTGCGGCGCATGGCCGCGTCCCGCGAGCGGGACGTGGCTGCGGGCACGGTCCGCCATGCCCGCAGCCTGGCGACCTCGGGCGGGGATCCGGCGGCCACGCTGCGGCTGCTCGCCAAGAGCGTGCAGCACCTCCTGCGCTATGCCACGGACCCGATTCCGGCACAGCCCTCGGGGGCCAGCGGCCCGGGCAAGGACACGCCGGCGCGCGCACTGCCCCCGCTGCCGTCTTGGCAACGGGACGACACGCCCCACCCCTACGGGCGCGGACAGCCGGTCCGCGCTCACCGAGAGGAGACCGTGATGGAACAGTCCAAGTCCGAACACGCCCTGGAGGCGGGCCCCGTCATCGTGGCACCGGACGGTGCCGACTCGATGCTCGCGCCGTCGGGCGTCGTGCGTATCGAGGACGTCGAGGACGAAGGCCCCTGACCCTGCCCGATCTGACCCCTTGGAAGGCGGTGCCGGGACTCGGTCCCGGCACCGCTCCCGTCGGCAAGGAGCATTGGGTGATTCACGTCTATACCGGCCCCACGCTCGGCAGCGCCGAGCCGGTGCTGTGCACCCCGCAGGTGAGGGTCCATCCCCCGGCGCGGCACGGCGACCTCTTCGACCCGTCGATCGCACCCGGCGACGTCGTCGTACTGCTCGACGGCGCCTACCACCAGGCGCCCGCACTGCGGCACAAAGAGATCCTCGCCGCCCTGGCCCGGGGAGTCCGCGTCTGTGGCGCCGCGTCCATCGGGGCGCTGCGGGCGGCCGAGCTCGCCCCGTACGGCATGACCGGCATCGGCCGCGTCTACCACGCCTACGCCCACGGCGAGATCGACGGCGATGACGAGGTCGCTGTCGGCCAGGACCCTGCCGGGCACTACACACGGCTCACCTGGCCGCTGGTCAACCTGCGCGAGGTCCTGCGACACGCCGTCGCCGAGCACATCCTGGAGCAACACCAGGCGTCCGAGCTGCTGCGGGAATGGGCTGCCGTCTACTACGCGCAGCGCACCACCGGTGCCGTCCGCGCCGCCTGCCGGCGGATCGGGAGCGGGGCCTTCGAGCGGTGGCTGATGGCCCGCCTCGCCGCCGACGAGCACTTCGGCGACGTGAAGCGCGCCGATGCCATCGAGGCGGTCAGCACCGCGCGCACCGCACCACCGCGCCAGGCGTCCCCGGCCCCCACGGCCGGCTGCTGGAGTACCGCCTACTCCCGCCGCTGGGCCCGCCTCTTCACCGCGCCCCCCACGGCCGAGGGCGCCGTGCCGCTCGGCCTGCGGCTCTCCTACCAGCGGCTGTTCGACGCCGCCTACCCCGCCGTGTGGCTTGCCTGGCTCGAACACCTCTCCCGCCACCCCGGCCCCGGATGCGCAGGCGACGCCATGGCGCTGGCCAGCCGCCTGCACCGGATCGCCCCGCACGCCGCCACCCTGCCGGCCCACCTCGCCTTCCGGCCGGAGCCCGACCTCACTGACCCGGCGACCAAGGCCCTGCTGCTGGCGCGGGAGACCCCCGCCGACCGGGCCGCGCTCACCCGCTACCTCGACGCCAACCAGAGCGCCCGCACCGATACGGGCCACTGCTGCGAAGCGATCAGCACCGAGGCCGCCCGCCACACCCTGCTGCGCCTGTGGAACACCAGCCCGGCCGGCATGCCCGCACACGCGGCCGCCTGCGGCTACCGCACCACCCAACAACCGCTGGACGAACTGAAGATGTTCATGACCGGACTCCTGCGGGACCAGAACCGCCTCCACGCCCCGGCGGCCCGGTGAACACGCACATCCTCAGCCTGGAGGGCACCGTGCGGGCCCGCACCCCCCAGGACACCTGGAACGCACTGTCACCGCTGCTGGCCAACTTCGGGATCACCCGGGTCGCCCGGCTGACCGGACTCGACTGCCTGGGATGGCCGGTGTGGACAGCGATCCGGCCGGCCGCGCAGACCCTCGCGGCCACCCAGGGCAAGGGCGCCACCGACCTGCTGGCGAAGATCTCCGCCGTCATGGAGAGCATCGAGCTGTGGCACGCCGAACAGCCCCCGCGCATCGCCACCAGGGCCCCGGCAGCCCATCTCGACCTGCCCTACCCGCTGGGCGCCCTCCCGCTCCACCACCAGCACCCGGAACTGGCCCGGGTAGAGGTCGACTGGGTGACCTGCACCGGCCTGCTGACCGGCCAGGCGCACCTGCTGCCCGCCGGTCTCATCCACCGCAGCGCCGCACGCCGCGTATGGGAGCCGGACCTGTGGCACACCACCAGCACCGGCCTCGCCTGCGGCAACACCCGCGACGAGGCAATCCTGCACGCACTGTTCGAGGTGATCGAGCGCGACGTCCTCGCCGACAGTGATCCAGGCCAAGCGGCCGGCCGTCTGCTCATCCACCCCGCCACCGTCGACGATCACCACTGCCGACGGCTCCTCGACTCCCTGCACCAGGCAGGCATGGAGGTGGAGATCAGCACCATCGACGGCGCCTATGGCCTTCCGGTCTGCTTGGCGTTCCTGTGGAGCGAGGACTTCCCGCTCTGGTTCGCCGGTTCCGGCTGCCACACCACCGCATCCATCGCCCTGTCCCGCGCGCTCAGCGAAGCGATGCAGTCCAGGCTCACCTGCATCGCCGGGACCCGCGACGACCTTCCCTCCCAGGAAGAAGTCTTCACCGCCGCCCCCCAGCCCAGACCCGCGCCCACCCCCGGCCCCCGGCATGCATGGAACACCGTGATGCACGACGCGCCACCGCCACAAGGCGGCTTCGCCGCTCAGGTCACGGCAGTGGCCCGGCGAGTAGAGAAGACCACCGGCCACCAGCCGCTCGTCGCCGACCTCTCCGACCCCGCTGCGCCGATCGCCGCGGTGAAAGTGGTCTGCCCCGGCACCCGCTCCCGGATCACCAGGGCGGTACCCCGGTGACCGCCGAACAGCAACTCCGCGAAGGATTCGACGCCTTCCACCTCGCCCGCTCCCAGACCCGCCTCATCTCCCGCCTGCAAGCCCAGGCCCTGGGCGACGCCTACCCGGCCGGACTCGCCACCCACAGCTCCTGCGACCGCGCCCTGCTGACCACCCTGGCCCAACGGCTCGACCTACGCCGCGGCCAGCTCCTGCTCGATGCCGGGTGCGGAGCCGGCGGCATCGGCCTGTGGCTCGCCCGCACCCTGGCATCCCAACTGATCGGCATCGACATCTCACCCGTCGCCACCCACCTCGCCGCCCGCCGCGCCCGCTTCCTCCTGCCCCCGGGCCACGCCGCCTTCTACACCGCCCCGATGTCCCGCCTGCCCTTCCCCGACCAGCACGTGCACGGCATCGTCTGCGTGGACGCCCTCTCCTTCGCCCCGGACCGCACCGCAGCCCTGCGCGAGCTCCACCGCGTCCTGCACCCCCAAGGACGGGCCGTCCTCACCCGAGCCGTACGCCACGACACCCCCACCGCAGCTCTCGAACAGCCCCTACACGAAGCCGGATTCGAGCTGGAACACCTGGACGAACGACCCGACGAACCCGCCGCATGGGGCCGCCTCTACCAGCTCTGGATCTCCCACGAGACAGCGCTGCACCGCGTACTCGGGGACGAACAGGCCAGCCGCATGCTCGCCGAGGCCCACCGGATGCTGCCCCGCCTGTCCGACCGTCGCGCCCTGGTCCTCACCCTGCGCCGCCCCCGGCACGAGGGCCGCTAAGCTCCAGCAATCCCTTCAGGAAGGAAGAATCCACCATGAGGTTCGCGGTGCTGTCCGCCGGATCGTGGGGCACCACGTACGCGGCCGTCCTCGCCGACGCCGGCAACGACGTGCTCATCCACGCCCGACGGCCCGAGATCGCCGAGGCGATCAACATGCGGCACGAGAACCCCGCCTACCTCCCCGGCATCTGCCTGCCCCACACCCTGCGCGCCACCACCGATCCCGCCCAGGCCCTGGCCGGCGCCGACGCGGCCGTCATCTCCGTCCCCGCGCAGTCCCTGCGCGCCAACCTCGCCATCTGGGCCCCGCACCTCGATGAGCGCACCGCGGTGGTCAGCCTGATGAAGGGCATCGAGACCGACACCGGCATGCGGATGAGCGAAGTCATCCAGGAGGCAGCCGCACTCCCTTCCGAGCGGATCGCCGTGCTCTCCGGCCCGAACCTGGCCCGGGAGATCGCCGCGAAGCAGCCCGCCGCCTCCGTCATCGCCAGCACCAACAACGACCTCGCCCACACCCTCCAGGCCGCGTCCCTCACCCCGTACTTCCGCCCCTACACCAACACCGACGTCATCGGCTGCGAACTCGGCGGCGCGGTCAAGAACGTCATCGCCCTCGCCACCGGCCTGGCCAGCGGACTGGGACTCGGCGACAACGCCACCGCCCTCCTCATGACCCGCGGCCTGGCCGAAACCGCCCGCCTCGGCACCCTCCTCGGCGCCGACCCCCTCACCTTCGCCGGCCTCGCCGGCGTCGGCGACCTCGTCGCCACCTGCGCCTCCCCGCTATCCCGCAACCGCACCTTCGGCACCCACCTCGGCCAGGGCATGACCGTGGCCCAGGCCACCACCGCCACCTCGCAGACCGCAGAGGGCGTGAAATCCGCCGCAGCCCTGCTGTCCCTGGCCCGCCGCCACCACGTGGAGATGCCCATCACCGAGGTCGTCGTAGGCGTCCTCGACGCCCAGCTGACCGCCCGGCAGGCCGCCGAACTGCTCATGTCCCGCACCCCGAAACCCGAGCAGTACACGGCGACAGCACGATAAAGACCCGTCCTGGGATAGACGACCCTCCGTTCGTCGGGTCGGAGCTGTACATCTGGGTCCCTCGCGTGTCGGCCCAAGGCGGTGTCCGGGCGGTCCAGCCGGATTCACCACCGGTGAGGCCCGAGTTCGGGTCGGCCGTGAATACGGGGGCCGCCACCAGCAGCGGTCCTCTCGCAAGGTTTGGCGGTAGGGGAGGGCCGGACGGGATTGTCCGCCCCGGTCCTTAGAAGCTGTATCTCAACCGATCATGGAACGTGCGGGTCGAACAGGTTTCCCGCTGGGGTGATCTTCCCGTTGTGCGCGCATGAAGACAGGGCCTCTCGGTAGCTCGGGGATGCGAATCTGACCGAGCAGTGCCGGGAGGCCCTGATGTCGTTGTTGTACGCGTTGGAGCCCGTCCAGTTCAACTCGGCTGCACGATCGTGTGATTGCCTCGCGCACGTGTACGGCAATGCGGCCGACCATCCCGACCGGGAACGCCGATATCCGTCGGACATGACGGACGCGGAGTGGGCGGCCATCCGGCCGTTGCTGCCGGTGCCGCCCTGGCTGAGGGGCAGGGGCGGACGCCCCGAGGGCTACTGCCACCGCCAACTGCTGGACGCGGTCCGCTACCTGGTCGCGGGCGGGATCTCGTGGCGGGCGATGCCCGCGGACTTCCCCGGCTGGGGCCGGGTTTACGCCTTCTTCCGCCGCTGGCGCGAGCAGGGGCTGATCGCTGAGTTCCACGACCGGCTGCGAGGGAAGGTCCGTGAGCACGAGGGCCGTGAGGCCGAGCCCACGGCGGGAATCATCGACGCGCAGTCGGTGCGGGCCGCCCCATCGGTGCCGGCCGCCTCACGCGGCTACGACGGCGGGAAGAAAGTGCCCGGGCGAAAGCGGCACATCGTGACCGACACACTCGGTCTGCTCCTGGTCGTCTGTGTCACCGCCGCGAACATCGGTGACCGCGACGCCGCTACGGGCCTGCTGCAGCAGCTGCGCCGTCTGCACCGCGACATCACCCTCGTCTGGGCCGACGGCGGCTACACCGGCTCCCTCGTCGACTGGTGCCGGGACAGACTCGCGCTGACCTTGGAGATCGTCAAACGCACCGACGACATGACAGGGTTCGTGGTGCTGCCCAGGCGCTGGGTGGCAGAGCGCACGTTCGCGTGGCTAATGCATTCGCGCCGGCTGGGCCGGGACTACGAGACGTTGTACCAGTAGCGAGGCGATGATCCGGTGGTCGATGGTCACGCGGATGAGCCGGCGTCTGGCACGGCCACGGGCCGCCGCCCGGCACTGAATGCCCCCGACTCCTCCATGAGGAGCCACCCGCGCTCGGCCAGGCGCCGGGCCTTCGAGCGCACCCCCTCGACCTTCGCCGACGTTGTCTCCAAGCCCAGCCGAGCCGTGATCTCCCTGGCCTTCAGCGGCCCCTGGCCCGCAGGCTGCCGCTCGTCGAGCACGCCCAGAATCCGCTGATAGTCCGGCGCCAGCACCGTCACCGGCAGTCCTTCGCGCCAAGGCGGCACGATCGAACCCGGCACCGGCGAGGGCGCGGTTTCCGCCTTCGCCGCGGTCACGGCGGTGGTCTCGGCAGCCGAGGCTGCCAGGGCCTCGACCAGCTCCTCCCGCGCGATCACCCGTCGGTCCAGCTCGATCTCCGCGGCCTCCAACACCCCAGCCAGCCGCGTAACTTCCTCCCGCAGACCCTCCACTCGCACCCGGGCTGCTGTCTCCCGCTCCTCCAGAATTCCCAGCACCGACGCCATCGCGCACCCCCCGATCACGGAGCCGAAACAAGACGCCGCATGCCTCCCTCATTCCGAGCTAGACCATGCCTGACCAGCGGAAATCAAGCGATGATGTTCGGTTGAGATACGGCTTCTGAGATCTCTATCGAACCCGGAGCGGTTCCCTCATCCAGTTGCGTCCTGTCGCGGGCCAGCGAAAAGCACGTTGGGCGCTTTGGGGAGGTGAACGACCGTAGGTACCCTGCCGCAGCCGCGCACTACTGGATGGTGCGCGAGAACATGGCGCCCCACCCCGGTGGCAAGGCCCGAAAAGACAAGTCTGTCTACGCCGTCACCGGCCTGACCGCCGAACAGGCCACCGCCGCCCGGCTCGCCCAACTGATCCGTGGCCACGGGAAGACCGAGGCCCGGCACCACGTGAGAGACGTGACGTTCACCGAGGACCTCACAGCTGCGCACCGGGACCGCTCGGGCCGCCCGGAGCCGTGGTCCCGGCCGGGCTCGCGCGCCTGCTGGCTCAACTTGCCGGGCCCTACGACTTCTGGGACCGCCCTGATGGGCACTTCGGTCCGCTGACGGAGGCCTACCAGCTGTCTGCCGGGGACCGGGCGCACGCCAACTCCCTCTGCCTCGCCCGACGCCGAGCCGACGTGCTCTTCGCGATCCTCCGCGATGGGGCTTCCATCAACCGCTCCCTTTTGCCTCTTGACCGAAGCAATAGAGGCCCCGCCATCCCGCCGGAGCGATCCAGCGCCTCGACCCACTTCTCGCGCACAAGAAGCATACCAACTCGCCACGCAGTAACACGACTTGCGCGAAGAAGGCGGCTGCCCGCTGATCGCAGCAGGGCAATCCACCCTTGCCGTGAAGTTTCCGAAACATTAAGTCCACGTTGAATACGCCTATCCCTGTTGATCATGCCGGGCTCATCTGAATATATTGATTCAGGTAGCCCTCCGGACGGCATTCAATCACTACCGAGGAGTCACAAGATGGCCACGACAGCTACCGCTCCGATCGCACCCTCCGCTCCCGAGGAGGCGGACCGGGTGGACACCGTTCCGGCGTACATCCCCACCATCGAGGAAACCGTCAAGGCAAGCGGTGGCCACATGCAGGCTGCCGAAGACCCGACGCCGAACATCGTTTCCTAAGTTCATCAAGAGAATCCCAAGAGAGTATTTAGAGGGTCATCGGGTGCGCATGAAGCGTGAAGACCTGCGCGTCCCCGATGCTCAGGCCGACCTTTATCTGGTCGGTCTGGGCATCGGGGGATTTGATCGCAGGAGTGTAGAAGTTGACAACCTGCTGAAGAGCGCGCAGAAAGTGCTGCACCTGACGGCATTTGACGCTGATCTTCGGCGCCTCTCCGCGGGGGACGTCGTCGATCTTGAGCAGGTCTACGGAACGGGCTCTGATCCACGGCAGGCATACCAAGAGATGGCCACGCAGGCACTTCTCGCCGGGGTGGACGCTCGGGGTAAGGGGTATGCGTGTTTTCTCACCTACGGTCACCCGCTGTTCCTTGTCGACTCCGGATGGTGGATTGAACAAGCAGCAGCTGAGTACGGCATCACGGTCAAGGCAATCCCAGCCACCTCTTTCCTGGATTCACTGCTGATCGACCTGGGAGCCAGGTTTGACCGTGCGGTGCAGTCCTACGAGGCAAATGTCTTCTTTAGGTATCAGATCCAACCAGACATCAGGTTCCCTGTCGTGCTGTCTCAGTTCGGGTCCTTTGGCGTGGGCCGACTGAGGCAGCGGGACAACCTCTACGGTCGGCTCGCCCCGCTCACCCGACGTCTCCGTGACCTCTATCCCACGGACCGGCCCGTGGCCGCAGTTTTGTCGGCCTGGCGAGCGGACATGGCGCCCCAGATCGCACATACGACCGTGGGTGAGATCGACACCCTCGCCTCCAGTAGCCACAGCGGTATGAGCCTCTATATCGGAGGGAGTGAAGAGTGGACACGTTCCCGACGGAACTCGATACTCTATCCTCGACCCGCCTGAATTTCTGGGGAATAGACGTCATGCTGCTGCTTCAGAGCAGCTATGATATCTCCCATATCTCGTATTACTTCCAGGACTATCTGGTTCCCGCATCAGATCGGGCACCACTACTCACCGTGGCGCTCACCTCGGAATCTCACAGCTTCATCGGTGAACGTGCGGGTTCACTCAAGCGCGTCCACGTAAGATGCCATAACGGGCCTTGGGAAATATACGACGAGTATAGAAACTATCCGCAGCGCCCGACGCCATTCCCCCCGTTTGCGTTATGGCCACTGAATAGATACATTCGCACGGTTCACGCTAGCGCCGCCACCCCGCCTGATACCCCTGGCAAATCTATTCTCTTGCACGGACCGTCACGCTCGGGTAAATCTGCCCTCCTCTTGGAACTCCTTAACCGAGGGTGGGGGTTCGTCTGCGACGACACGGCGCTTATCGAGGCCCGTGACACGACACTGACGTACAGCCGTCCCATCGGCATCCGGGAACGCACACTGAAGATCCACCCGTGGCTGGCCGCGCACATACGCCGCACGCCCAGCTTCCACACCCCGACGGGTACAACCTGGGCCGTTCATCCAAACCTACTGCCTAGTCGACGCGCCCCGGCAAGGACTGCGTGGACCTGGACGGCCCGGCTCGCCCCCTCGGCGCGCTATGCGTTCACCCGACAGTCCGACTCGGAGTGGTCCATCACCATGGACCCCTATCTGCACACACACCGCGCTGCCGCAGACTTGTCTGCGGCCCTTGCCGAGGACAGGACATGACGCAATACGGCAGCCCAAGCCCCGATAGCTCCGGCCACAGCCTCTACTTCGACTTCTATGGGACGGTAACCCGCCTGAGTATCACACAGGCGGACATCGATGCAGCGCTCTTCTACTTCGGCGGTCAGCGCATCGCTCCAGTCTCCCTCAAGGAGACCGATGTTCAGGTGAGTCTGGACTGCACGGAATGGCCCAGCCGCGGATTCTTCACGAGCCTGCTCCGCAAGGACGGGCTGGCCAAGCGCATTCAGATTGACCAGCGCACCGACTCCCAGTGGCAACGGGTGGCAGACCATACCTTCACCACATGGTCGAGCATTCCTTCCCCCCTCCCACCCTTCCGGTATTCGAGCCTGTGGAACACCCTCGCTGTAGCAGCCGGCACATGCCTGCGCCTGCCCGACAGCAGCGGGCTTCTCCTGACCGGAGACAACTATGTCGGCAAGACCTCGGCAGCCCTAGAGTTGTGCGATCGGGGAGCCCGCCTGATTAGCGACAGCCTGGCCGTACTGAACGTGAACACCGGGTACTTTCTGCGGCACGACAGCCCCATCGGCTTCCGCCGTGCTTCCAGGCGCCAGCACCTCGCGAAGATCACCAGCATCAACCATCAGGAAACAGTTTCCCCTGACACCGGACTCGTGCTCCTTGCCCGTCCTGAGGATGTTCTTGGACGACCCAACCTTGACCGGGCGAAGGTGCAGCACGTGGTCCGGCTGGTCCGCCAGGAGGCTCCGACCGGCCACGCCTCCTGGCAGGAAACGGATACCTCTCGGTGGTTCTCCGGCGTTGACCCTGCAGACATACGCAGTCGGCTCCCACCTCGTACGCGCATCGTGACCGTGGCCCCCGAAGCCACTCCGAGCGAGACGGCTCAGCAAATCCTCGACTCACTGGAGGGGCGCTGATGGCGGAGGCGACATGCTGACCCTGGAACGTATCGCCAAAACCTACCCTAAGAGCACCACCCCGGCCCTGCAAGACGTGTCATTCTCTCTCGATGCAGGGGAGGTGGTCGCCCTGATCGGGCACAATGGGGCAGGCAAATCCACTCTGTTCGACATCGTCGCCGGGCTGAAGCGTCCCGACCAGGGTGCCGTACGACTTTCGGTACCCCGGCACGATTTCGGCTGGTGCCCGCAGCGCGAAATCATCGACTGGTCTCTGACGGTGCGCCAGAACGTGGAATTGGGCCTGGCGCTCCGCAAGGGTTCTCGGCGCAATGTCCGGCAAGAAGTGGTCGAAATCTGTGAAGTGGTCGCGCTGCAGAAAAAGTTGGACAACCAGGCAGAGACCCTGTCCGGAGGCGAGCTGAGGCGCTGCCAGATAGCCCGAGCCATAGCCGGTCGTCCTCGCCTCATGCTCCTGGACGAACCGACCACCGGGCTGGACCCCGACGCCATCGCTCGTGTCTTCACCTACTTGCGCGAGAGCGCGCTGAACTCTGGTGCGGCGCTGGTCAGTACGCATGAGACGTCGCGGTTCGCCGACCACTGCACACGTGTCATTGCCCTGCACGGTGGTCGTGTAGTTGCCGACGCACCCACCGCCGCTTTCCTGGAACCCGTCCCGGGATCCACCGACCTTTGGGACGGATATCAACTCCTGACGGCAGACCTGGACGGCTCATGACTTCCACTCGCGTCAGTCTTGACCGGGTACTCGTCGCTGCACGTTTCCATACGGCCTCCATGTGGAACTGGCGGCAGGTCTACTATGGACGCATCATCGAGCCCGTCACCTACTTCGTGTTCCTCGCTGTCGGCATTGGCGGGGCACTCGCATCGGCCGACGGTCGACACCCTGAGGACTACCTGTCCTTCGTGATCCCCGGGATGATCGCCATGCTCGCCTTCCGGTCGTCGACTGCGGCCATGTCAGACGTCGCCAACGATCGCAAGTGGGGTGTCTTCGCCTTCTACCGCATGTATGGCGGTGGCGTGGCTGGCTATCTGGCCAGCATCCTTATTGTCCTGACCGGCATGTTCCTCGTTCAACTTGCTCTCATCCTCGTGATTGCCGTGCCACTCGGTGGTCTTGTCGGCACGTCCGGTGGACGGCTGGCCAGCGCCCTAGCAACGGGCGTGCTGGCAAGCGTTGGCTGGACAGCAGTCGGCGCGGCGGTCGCCACGCGAGTGCATTCGTACGCGACGCGTAACCTCATCGTGTCCGTCATCACGCTTCCAGTGATTCTCGCGGCGCCACTCTTCTATCCGTTGAAGTCGGCCCCCGAATACTTGAAGATCATCGCCCGTGTCGACCCTCTCACTTACCAGGTCGACTGGCTGCGCGATGTGTGGTCCGGCTCGCTCGATGGGCTCCTCTGGTCGGCGATCTGGGCGCTCCTGACGTCCGCAGGCGCTCTCTCTCTGCTCCGTCGCGCGGATCCCCTGACGTCAGAGCGATAAGCGCGCTAACGACGAGGCGACAACATCGGAGGGGATACCCAAGGGGGGCCAACGCTCCGCGAGTCGGCGGCAGACTTCAAGGACCCGGTGGGGGTGGGCAAACGATCACTGGCTAACGAGTTGGTGCGTGATAGCGGGTGGGGTGTGTTGGGCTGCTCGGGGGTGTGGTTCAGGTTGTGGCGGTGCGGTCGGAGACGAGGCCGGCGATGGCTCGGTAGGTGTCGGGGAGGCGGTCGCGGGGGTGGGTCCAGCGGATGAGTTGTTTCCAGCGTTTGTAGTCGGCGAGGGCGTGTTCGACGGTGATCCGCTGTGAGGAGTGGTCATGTCGCTGGCGTTCTCGGTGTTCGACGAAGGGCGCTATGGCTCCCGGTCGTAGTTTGCGCGGCGGGGTGAGGGCCTGGCCGGGGTGGTCACGGCCCAGGCCGAGGTAGCCGTCATCAAGGAGGACCTGGACCAGCCCGAAGTGGTCGAAGCACCCGCTGATACCTGCCGCGCGGGCGGCGGTCGTGTCATGCATCCGCCCTGGCCTGAGTGTGTCGGCCCACAGTGTGCGGCCGTGGTGGTCGGCGATGACGGTAGCTTTCATCGTGTTCTGCTTCTTCTTGCCCGACACAAATGCACGCCGGCCGCTGCGGCCCGCGGCGGGGCGGCGGACCTGGACCTCGGTGGCATCCAGCCGCAGCCGGACGTCTTCGGCCTGGGCGTAGGCGAAGACGTCCTCCAGCGTGCGAAGCCGCACGCCAGGCCGCTCAGGGACCGCGAAGCCCCGTTCTGCCAGCAGCCGGCGTACCTCACCGACCGCACGGGTGACGGTGGATCGGTCCACACCGTACAGCAGGGCCAGAACAGAATGCGGCAGATCGTGACGCAAGTGGATCAGCGTGGCCACCAGACGGTCCACGAAAACCAGCCGGTAGCGGGCACCAGCCCCCAGAGCCCGCTTCCTCTCCCCGCCCCTCGCCTGATACCGGCGACCCTCCACCCCAGCCACCCACGGCCTGGCCAACTCCGCCACCAGCGACGACAGATGCGCCATCGAGACACCCGTGAACAACGGATGCGCCAGCACTGCCCGATCAACCGTGTCCCTCACCACGAGAGCATGCCCACCCGCTATCACGCACCAACTCGTAAGTACACGGCGTCGACCATCTCGGGCTCGTCGCAGGCTTCGATCAGAGTGGCCCTGACCGGGGAGAAGGCACACTGGGCGACGGCAGGTTCGATCAGCTAGTCGCCCTCCTTGCCCAGCGGCACCGCGGCGGGGCCCGCCTCCCTGCTCGCCGTCCACATCCCGCGCAGCGTGCCGGCCCCGGGCCCCGCGACGGGGGCGTACCTGGAGGCGGTCGTGCTGCGCACGGTCAAGACCGGCGGCTCCTCCGGCCCGGCGCCGGCCGTCGTGCTGGTGACCACCGGCCGCGACCATCTGGTGATCCTGCCCGAATGCGGCGAGGCCGACCGGCTCGCGGCCGTCATCGAGCACACCGTCTGGCACCCCGGCATCGCCGTGCACCTGGTCGGCCTGGCACCCAGCAGGAACGAACGGCTCATCACCACACTGGAATCGCTCCTCGCCACCACCCCCCGCACCACTGCCTGGGAGCAGCTGGAACGACTGGCCGGCCCCCATCCGCAGGAGGGCTACTGCATCTACTGCCGGCGGGAGAGCACCGGGTAGCGACCGCACGGCGGACTGTCCCAGCTCCGGTGGATCCTTGGATGCACGCCGGTCGCCGGGGGTGAGGCCCACCCTGTGGTGTCAGCGCAGGCGGCCGAGGTGGATGACGCTGACGCGGACCTGCTGGTCGCTGATCTCGTACATCACGCGGTAGGCCCCGACATGGATGCGCAGCACGTCGGCACTGCCGAACGCGCCTTTGGGCCGTGGTTCCTCGGCGAGGTGGTCGACGGCGGTGAACACCTGGCGCACCCCGTCGGGGTCGTCCTTGGCGAAGCGTGCGGCCTGGGCGAGCGCCTCGGGTTCCCAGATGACCTCGTAGGTCACGCCTCAGCTCCGCCGAACACACGCCGGTACGCCTCGTCGTGCGGGACGCCGGCGTTCTCGCCCCTCGCCTGGCGCGCCCGGTAGGCGGCCAGCGCACGCAGTTCCTGCAGTTCCAGGGCGTCGGCGGGGCTGACCAGTATCGCGACGGTCTGCCCGTGGTCGGTGATGGCGACCGGTTCGCGGGTGGCGCTGACCTCGCGTGCGATGGCGCCCAGGCGGGCGCGGGCTTCCACGATCGAGTACGTGCTCTCCGTCATGCACACCAGTGTACGGAAGTGTGCACTATCCCGCTCGCTTCCGCAGGACAGACGGGAACAATCCGACATGCATTGGTGTCCTGGGCGCGGTGTGAAGAACCTGGCAGCTCCGCTCCTCTTCTACCCGGCCGAAGCGGGGCGGAGCTGCCGGTGGCCGGATGGAGACCGGCCGGTAGGGCAGTCAGCGGGTGAGAAGGTCTTCGAGCCGGTGGGCGAGAGCGGCACTGGGCTGGGGAATGTTGCCGAGTTCGTCGTCGCCTTCGACAGCCAGGTACCGGACGGCGTTTTTGACGGCGTCGTCGGGGACGTAGGTGTCGTCGCCGGGGGCTTCGAAGCGCATGGTGATGCCCGCGCCAGGGGCGCCGGGGGTGATGGCGCTGTGACCGACGGGGGTGTACTGGCCCACCTCGCGGTCGAGGACGGCCAGCTGGGACGCCCAGAAGTCGGCGTCCCGCAGCTCTCCGCGGCGCAGGTGGAGGAAGTACAGACACAGCGCGCTGGTCGGATTGCCCGCGCCCGCGGCGAACAGCCACCAGAACTGTGCGCCTTCCTCCCGGTCGGCGAGGTCGAGCAGGCAGGCGAAGGTGAGGGCGCCCCCGGGGTCGCGGTCGGCGTGGAAGCGGGCGAGGCGGCAGGCGGCCTCGGAGTCGGTGATGACGTTCTGCGACAGTTCCCACAGCCGGTGTGCGGCCTGTTCATGCAGCGCGGTGGGGGTCCGGCGGCGCGCTCCGCGGCCCTGGTCGGCCATCAGCAGGCCCATCCAGGTGAGCTCGGTGAGGTCGCGGGCCAGGCGGGCGCGGGAGGCTTCCAGGTGGGCGGGTGTGTAGTCGCCCTGGAAGACCCGGGTGCGGGTGAGGGCGTGGTCGATGCTGCCGGGCGGCTGGGTTGGCATGGTGTCCTCACTGGTCATCGTCGTCTTTCATGTCGAAGCCGAGTTCCGCCGCGAGCCGCCGCTTGGCACTGCAGCGCAGGGTGCGCACTGTCTCGGGAGTGATGCCCATGGTCTGCGCGGTGCGCTTGGTGGTGAAGCCGAGTGCGTAGTTGAGGACCATCACATCAAACTGGCGCTCGGGCAGGCGGGCCATAGCCGCATAGAGACCGATGGTGTGCTCGAGTTCGTCGAGTTGAGCGTGGAATTGGGCACGGAAGTTCTCTATGACGACATGAGTGGCTGCCTTGATGGCTCGTTCGAACACCATCGTCTGGGGGCCCGCGGCCGGCCGTCCCTGCATCATCAGCTCGGTGGCGACGCGTTCCTTGTGCAGTGCCCAGGAGTAGGAGTGGAAGTCGGGCTGCTCTGTGCAGTGCTGCCAGTTGATCGCCAGGTAGAGGAAGGTGCCGTGGACGAGTTCACTCGCGTCGCGTTCGTTGCCGAGCTGGATGCGGGCGTATTCGTAGTAGGGGCGGTGGTAGTCGGTGTGGAAGGCGCGAAAAGGCAGCGGCATGGCGTTGATCAGTTCCGTCATCGCCCGCTCGCTCGGCTCCGGTGACGAGCTCTCACTCACTGTCAGCTCCTTCGGCCCGCAGGGGGGCGTCGTGGCGCACCGCAGGGCGGGGGTGCTGGCTGACGAGGGTTGAGGCTCCGATCCGGACGCCGGCGCCCAACAGGCGCCGCAGCAGGCACCACGCATCCGGCGCGTACGCGCGCGCGGCGGCGGCCATGGCCAGCACGAGGCTGACAACGTCTGACTTCACGGTGGTTGTCGTCCTTTGTTCGCGTTCGTGTGCGGCACCAGCCCCCTGGGCATCCCCGCCCGGCGCCTGAGCGACATTGCTCTTGCGGAACAGCAAAGCGGGCCGGACCTGCGGATCGTTGAGGTGAACGGCAACAAATCTTCGACACAAAGTTACTGGTCAGTTACGAGAGGTTCGCTCACGGGTTCACTCTGCCCTCAAAAGGGCGTACACGGCTTGGGGGTTGCGTTCAACATGTGGCGCCGACCTGTGCATCATGTCTTTAGGTGCGCAATCAACTACCGTTTGCGCAAAGAGCGGTATGTCTCCCTCCACTTCCAGCGTGATGGACGTCACACTCTGGAGAGGCTGCAGGTGCCGGGCGCACACGGCTTCCCGGCAGCCGATCGTGACGCCGCCTTCGGTTCATGCACGGGGCGCCGTTTCCGAGGACGTCGCCGGGGGCGAGGACCGAACCGTACTTCGTGGTGGGGTGAGGCCCAGAGGGCCTCTTTGATGCTGTCGGCTTCGCAGTCTTCGCCGGTGGCGGGGTCGGTGACGATGAGCCGCCCGGCGGACTCAGTTACGCGGCCGCTCCAGCCGCGGCCGGTCAGGCTCGCACTGACGGTGGCGATGATCTCGTCCATGGGCGCAGGGTGCTCGGTGATGGCCTGTCCGTCCTGAGAGGGAACCCGGTCCGCCCGAGGGATGCCGCTTCAACGCCCATGGAGGGTGAGGGTATTGCCTTCGGGCCGATGCCGCCGGGTGGCCTTATGAAAGGTGTCTGCGCGCTGGGGCGTGCGCGGGTGTGAGGGGGCGTGTTCGTATCCGGATGCCACCGTTCCGTGAATTGGGCGGTGGGCGGCGTGCACGAGGGGGGTGGGATTTCGCTTGGCTGGGCAGTGAGGGCCGTTCGGTTCTCCGGCTGCCGTAGGGGGGCGGGCAGGCTGTCCGGTTGTTGCGTTGAGCGGAAGGACCTTGGCCGACGTGAATGTCGTCGAGAAGACCATGTGGGTGCTGGTGGTGGTGACGGCGGGCCGGGTCTTCGCCCCGGACGTGGGTCGCTGCTGGAGGCGCCTGCTGGGGGCGGGAGTGCGGGTGGGGGCAGCCGAGCTGACCGGCCGCCACCGGTCCGGGCCGGACTCCCGCCGCCCTCGCCCCGAGGTGCCCCTTGCCCAGGCGGATGCCGGTGCGGAGGCAGGGTGGGGGGCCTCGTGAGCGAGGGCGATGACTGGCTGAGTGAGCAGGCGGTCAGCGGTGAGCTGGCCGGAGTGCTGCCGGTGGACTACGTCGCGTTCCACGCCCACCACCATCGCACCTACCTGCGCTACGTCCATCTGCAGCTGGGCAGTGACGCGGAGGCGATAGAGGTCGTCGAGGACGTGTTCACGTTCTTGCTGAAGGTCTGGGACCACGCCCTGCGCGAGCCCAGCACGGAGGCATTCGCCTGGGCCGCACTGCGCGAGGCGGTCGAGCGCCGACGGGCTGTACTGGACCGGCCGGTGGCGATGGTGGAGACCGCCTGGTTCGCCGCCCTGCGCCGCACCTCGCGCACCCGCCTGGAGCTGCTGGAGTCCAAGCTCGGCCTGTACGCGGCGATCGCGCAGCTTCCGGAGCGGCACTACGACGTGGTGCTCCTGGTCTTCCTGGAGGGCTGCTCGACCGAGACCGCCGCGCGGATGATGGGCATCTCGCCCGCAACGGTCCGGTCCCACATCCGCGGGGCGCGCCGGAAGTTGTCTCACACACTCGGGGTGGACTGGGCCCCTGGAGAGGAATCGGACCAGTGAGCGACATGATGCGGGTGCTGAAGGTGGTGGCAGCGGCCCTGCGCGACGCGCAGGTGCTCGTGGAGGACTACGCCGGCTACGACGACCACGCGGCACGGCGCCGGATCGCACGGCGCCTGGTGGCGGGCGAGGCCCGCCAGGAAGCGGGCTCGCGCAGCGGGGCGCGGCCCGAACCGGCCCTCAACCACCCACGGACGGTGAGCGTGCCCGGGCCCCGGACCGTGCCGGGCCCCGACAATCTCGTGCTCGACGCGGCCTGCCACGTGCGGGCGGGCAACGGACTGGATCTGCTGGCCTGGCGGCTGGTGAGGGACCAGGACTTCGCCCTGCGCGCGCTGGACGCGGCCTCATGGCCGCACGGACGGGAGTCCGCGCTGCTGTTCGCCGCGCTGCTGCACCTGGGAGGGCGCCTTGAGGGAGCCCAGTTCTGGTTCCAGTACGCGGCGGGCGCCGGCTCACAGGCAGCGGCCCGCTGCCTGTACCTGCTGCACCTGACGCGCGCCGAAGTCCGCACCGCCCGGCACTGGAAGCAGCAGATGCTCGAACTGCCACCCGAGTCCGGCCTGCCCGAGCTGCCCCCCCTGCCGGACGGGCTGGAGGAAGCGCTGGAAGCGTCGGTGATCTGGACGTCGCCCCCCATCACCACCCAGGACCTCACGTTCCTGCCCCTGGCCGCGTGTTCAGCCCCGTTCGGCAGGAGCGGCGAGGAACGACGGGCCCTGCCCCGGCCCCTGCACCGCGCCGTCGCCGCCCTGGTGGCCGAGGAGGACGCTGATCTGGGGGAGGTACTGCGACCCAGCGCACACCTGGCAGCCGAACTCAGCTGCTTCCACGGCCGTATCCCCCTGCGGGCGATGCAGGGCGTCGGGGCCTGGTCACCGGCCGCGCTGCGCAGCCCGGCGATCACCCAGGCCGTCCAGCAGATCCCGGACCGGCCGACACCGAAGGCACTGGCAGAAGTGCACCGGGCCCTGCGAGTCCTGGAGGTGATCGGACGCTATTCCGGCGGAGTCAGCACGGCACAGATCGCCCGCGAGACCCGTCTGCCCCAGCTTGCCCTCGCCGAGGTACTGGCACTTCTCGTCCGCGACAACCTCGCCCACCGGATCGGCCCCAGCGCCTACATCACCGGCTCCGCCCTCCACTTCACCGTCTCCGCGGCCGAACGCACGGGCCAGCTCCAGCAGACCCTCGCCCTGGTGCGCGACGCGGTCGGCGCCGCCGTCTACGTCAGCCGCTACAGCGACGGCGAAGTCGCCATCACCCAGTACGCCGACGCACCCCACGCGCCCAAGGTCACCGAATGGGTCGACTTCCGCGCCGCCGCCCACGCCAGCGCCGTCGGCAAGTGCCTGCTCACCGAACTCGACTACGACGGACGCAAAGACCACCTGACCCGGCATCACACCGCCCGCCTCACATCCCGAACCATCACCAGCGAGCGGGCCCTGTTCCGCCAGCTCGACACCCGCCCCCTCGGCAGGCCGGTCCTGGACATCCAGGAATACTCCCTGGGCACCGTGTGCGCGGCCATCCCCATCACCAAAGGACTCGCACCAGAATGTGTCGCCCTGTCCCTGCCCCTGCAGCACGCCCACCGGCTACGCACAGCCGCACGGATCCTCCAGGGCGAGGCAGCAGCCGTCCTCCTCGGCATCCTCATCGCCGGCACCACCACTGTCTCCGAAACCGTCGGCGAAGGGCCGTCCTCCCCGCAGACAGCAGCCCGACACCAGCCGCCACATGACTCCTCCCCGCCTGCGAGGGGGGAACTCGCCGCGGACACCCGGGACAGGGGCTCGCTCGCAGCGCGGTAGCCGACGAGGGAATCGGCCCAGCCCGGCTGGGCTGCCGGCATCGCTGCACCAGGTTTTGTCCTCGACAGGGGACCGCGCCAGCCTGGGCCCTTTCAGTCCCTCCGCCCCGCCGTTCACGAAGTAGCAGGTCAGATCCCTTCTCTGTGAACAGGGCGGGGACTGGAGGGACTGAAGGGACTCAATTCTCCTGTTCCTCCTATCGCGTGTGTGTGCGTATGCGCGTACGCGACAGGACACTCTTCTGCCCTGACGCCTTCATAACTGGGATTTTCAGTCCCTTCAGTCCCTCGAAGGAGATGATCAAGGCTCTGACCTGCTGTTTCGTGAGGGACTGAAAGAGAGGACGAGAACGTGCGGCGCCTGGAGGAAAGCAGCGTCTTGGCGCAACAGACACCGGCCCCCTTCTCCACGCAGCGCAGCGTCCACCGTCCCCCTCTCCTTAAGAAGTACGTACAAGCCCGCACCCCCGGACCCCGTCCCTGCGGGCAAACGGCCGGGGGTGGTACACGACCCGGCCCGCCCTCTGCCGTGTCGACCGGCGCGTGTCACCCCATCCACTGCGAAGGACGTCGATGAGCAGCGCCGAGAGCCACAGCTTCGACGCCCAGGCCGTCGTTCAGCAGATGCTCGACCTCGGCCAAGGCCAGAACATGGCCAGCCTGCCCGCCCAGCAGAGCGTCGATGCGCCGCCCGTGCCGGCAACGACCGCGGGACTACTGCCGGATCTGCTGTCCGACCGCGGCAACGCGAAGCTGTTCGCGACCCTCTACGCCGGGCAGTTCCGGCACGTCGAGGGACTGGGCTGGTATGTGTGGGACTCCTACCGGTGGAAGCGGACCGGCGGAGAGAAAGCCGCCGTGTGGGCGGCCGGGGACATGGCCGAGGAGATGGCCGCCACCGATCCGCGCGGCCGCTTCACCGACCGCGACCTGGAAACCCACCGCAAGCGCTCGATGTCGACACCCGGGATCAAGGCCATGCTCACCCAGGCCAAGGCGTCCCCGCTGCTCGCCCTGGACCCCGACGTCCTGGACGGCGACCCGTATGCGCTGTGCACCCCGGCCGGGGTGGTCGACCTGCGCACCCGCGAGCTGCGCAAACCCGACCCCGGCATGGACATGCACTCCCGCGCCACCCACGTCGCCCCCGACCCCATGCCCACCCCGCGCTGGCAGCGCTTCCTCACCGACACCTTCGGCGACGACCCCAAGGGCCAGGAGACGACAGCATTCCTGCACCTGCTGCTGGGCTACTCCATCACCGGCGACGTCGGCGCCCAGGTCCTGCCGTTCCTCTTCGGCACCGGTGCCAACGGCAAATCCGTCCTCCTGGACGTGATGATGCAGATCCTGGGCGACTACGCCCAAGCCGCCCCTCCCGGCTTCCTCATGGAGAAGGGCAAGTTCGCCGAACACTCCACCGAACTCACCGAACTCCATGGCCGGCGCATCGTCGTGTGCTCCGAACTCAGGCCCGACGACCGGTTCGACGAGGCCCGCGTCAAACTCCTGACCGGCGGCGACCGCATCATGGCCCGCCGCATGCGCCAGGACTACTTCTCCTTCACACCGACCCACAAGCTGTGGCTGCTGGGCAACCACCGCCCCGAAGTCGGCACCGGCGGCCACGCCTTCTGGCGCCGCATCCGCCTGATCCCCTTCGAACGCGTGGTGGCCGCCGACCGCAAGATCGACAATCTGGCCCGTCAGCTCGTCCAGGACGAAGGCCCCGGCATCCTGCACTGGCTCACCGAGGGCGCCCAGCGCTACCTCACCACCCGCGACCCCCTCACCGGCCCTGCCACCGTCCGCGTCGCCACCGAGGCATACGCCACCACCGAGGACCACATCGGCCGCTTCCTGACCGAACGCTGCACCCGCGTCCCCACACTGGCCGACGCAGGCGCAGGTGACCTGCGCGTCGAGCAGGGCCTGCTCTACAGCGCCTACGGCGCCTGGTGCTCGGTCGGCGAGGGCATCCGCCCCGCCACCGCCCGCGCCTTCGCCACCCGCGTCCGCAGCGAACTCGGCCTCGCCTCACCCGCCGAGATGATGAAGTCCAGCGGCAAGAAGTACTACCCCGGCCTTGGCCTCTTGCCCGAGGACACCGACACCGACCCGAGAACGGCCGCCGGGAGCGGACATGGCTAACCAGTGTGCCCTGCCCGCCCCGATCCCGCGCACGTACGATGAGATCAGTGCCGCACCACTCGCCAGCCACAGCGACAGGGACACGAAGGGGCCACAGAGATGAGCTCGCTACTGGAAGACAGCGAACTGGCCCACGAGGACAACGTCGTCTGGCTCGAAGACACCACCCGCCTCGACTACGTCCGCCAGGCCCTCGACAAGACCACCCGCCGCCGCGGCAAGCCACGCTACGCCCGTGACGGACGCATGGTCGGTTACACCGAACTCGCCCCCGACGCCGAAGCCGATCCCGACAGCGGCCTCCAGCTCCGCCGGGTCTTCTTCCTGCTCCCGCACGACCGAGACAGCGAACCGGCCGGCCTTTACCAGCAAGGCGCCCCTGGTGAAGCGGTTGACCCCCGCACTATCGAACCTGGCCGCGTCGGCGAGAAAACCTCCCGCTCTCAGCAGGGCACCACGGCAATAGCGGCAACCAGCTCCTGACCGCCCGCCGACGTACAGGCGTCGGATGTACACCAGCCGTGCCCAGCCGCCCATGGACCCAAGGTGCGCAGCCCGGCGCGGTCCGGACTCCACCGCCGTGGCTGAGCCGCCCGCCGGTCTGGAGGCGCGTACACACTGTCCACGTCCTCGCACTACCGCATGCTCGCAATTTTTTGACCTCGTGCCCGCCTTGCGGGGATGCCGGGGACGGGCGGGCTGCACGGCCAGGCCGTGCTCGTCGTCGCCTACAGCGGTCGCTTCCACGGTGATCATCTGGTGCGCGGTACCGAGGCCCGGCGCACGAGTATGGCGTGCAGGTCCCGGGCCGCCCTGGGAACCGCGTGGGCGTGCCGTTGCTGGATCATGACGCGGAGCTCGGTGATGTCATCTGCCAGTGGACGGGAGGTGATGGTGCCACAGCGCTCCAGCGGATCGCCGTGGACGCTGTAATCGGGCAACACGGCGGCGCCGAGCCCCTCCGCGACCATGAGCTTGCCCATCTCGGTGCCGTCAGCCGAGTAGGAATGGGAGGGCGTACGGCCGCTGAGAAGCCGGTGGACGTAGCGGTGCATGACGTAGCCCGATCGCATCGCGATCAGCGGCTGGGCCAGCAGATCGGTGACGGTGACGGTCTCGAGCGACGCCAGGGGGCTGTCCGGACGGATGCAGACGACCGGCCGGCCGCGCAAGAGCTCGATGGTGTGCAGACCAGGTGGAGGCTCGTCGTCGAGCAGATAGCTGACCAGCCCGAGGTCGAACCGTCCATCAGACAGCTGGCGTTGGATGCCGTCCTGGCGGGCCGCGACGACTTCCACCTGGGTGGATGGATGTGCCGTGCGGAACTCACGGATGGCCGGCGCCAGGAGTGTAGCCGTGGCTGCGTGGACTGTCCCCAGCCTGAGCACGCGGCTGACGTTCTGCTGCTCGTCGGCTGCCTGGCGCAGTCGGCTGACCGCGTCCAGCACCTCGGCGATGTGCGGCAGCAGCTCGCGTCCTCCACTGCTGATCTTTGCCCCGAGCCGCGTGCGTTCCAGGAGGTCCACGCCCAGTTCACGTTCCAGATTGCGGAGTGTCTCGCTCAATGCTGGCTGGGACAGGTGCAGTTCCTCCGCGGCGCGACGGAATGACCCCAGCCGTGTCACTGCAGCCAGGTATTCCAATTGTTCTACACGCATGGTGGGCTACCTCCGACGGCCATCATAAACCGGCTGGTGCGACGAGCGAGGAAAGGCAAGGATAGACGGAAGGGTGCCCCTGCCACGAGATCGGGTATTCCGATCACCCGAGCCGGGCCTATTGAACAAGCTCCAGAGGCGGCCGATGATGCGTGCTCCGCGCCACCACCGGCAGAGGTCCGGAAGAAGTCCGGCAGAGAGTTGCCAAGACCCGGAATCAGCCTCATGGACCTGCATCAGCAGACCGCAACCCACCCCCAAGGACCAAAAGGATGCGGGAAGTTGATCAGGAGTGATGGCATCGGCCATTGACCAATCGCGAGCATTTGTCTTGCCCTGGCGCGCATCACCCTGATGCCGCGGCAGGGCTGCCCCGTCGGGTTGCCCTTCGAGAGTGCGCCAGCAAGCCGTCAACGGGAAGATGCTGCTGCTGCGACGCCCGGCCGACCGGCCTGGCCGGCAATAATTCCAAGCGTTGACCTGGGCCGAAATGATTTCCCTGCCTGGTGACAGGAACAACCTTTATCCCTCTGATGGTCGGGGTGGAGAGCATATCGGTTTAGGATGCGCTTCGAAAGTAGTCGGGTGTGTGCGATACGGCCGGAGTATCTGGTGGCGGAAGCGACTTGAGGCCCTGCGCCACATCGATCAGAGCGACTGGTCGAGCAAGAGTGAGGAGCGCGAGTGGGAAATCCTGATGGGGATCTAGGCGTGACGGGCGAGGACAGGTTCATGTACCAGAAAAGCGAAAGTCAAGTGCCGAATTGCCCCAGCTGGGCCGTTGTCTTCGGCGGATTCGAGGTCGTGCCCATCGACTCGCTGCTTCCTGCCGACACCCCCAGGAGCGCCGGAACGGATCCGGAGCATGTGCTGCGCCTCACGGACATGGCCGGGGCAACCCCTCCGATCCTCGTGCAGCGAGCGACCCTGCGTGTCATCGACGGCATGCATCGCCTGCACGCCGCGCGATCACGGGGCGATGAAGAGATTCTGGTTCAATACTTCGAAGGAAGTGACGAACAGTCATTTGTACAGTCCGTACGCGCGAACGTGACGCACGGTCTCCCCTTGACGACAGGGGAGCGGCAGACGGCCGCAGCGAGAATCCTTCGAACCTATCCCGACTGGTCGGACCGGGCGATAGCGGAGGTCGCGGGCATCAGCCCGCCAACCGTTGCGAGCATCCGTCACCGTTCAACTGAAAACTCATGGCAGTTGAACACGAGAGTAGGGCGTGACGGCCGCAGGCGCCCCGTCAGAGGAACACTCAGGCACCAGAAAGCCGTCGAGATAATCCGGGAGCGTCCGCATGCCACGATCAGGGAAATAGCCCGCGAAGCCGGAATCTCGATAGGCACCGCACACAGAATCCGAGTAGGAATCATCAGTCAGGCAAAGACTCGTACAAACACCTCCTCTCGGGGCAGAGAGGTCCAGACCACACAGCAACCCCCTTCCCTCTCGCCGCAGACTCCAGGGAGCGCTGAAGTGATGCAACCCACCACACAAATGCTCGCAGTTCACCGGTTGCTGGAGAGCCTGCGAAAGGATCCCGCGCTGCGGCGGACCGACAAAGGCCGTCAGATCCTTCAGTGGCTCAGCGTCTCCCTCGAGGCGGAACAGCTCAGGCTCTTCGTCGATGCGGTGCCGGCCTACCGACTCGGTGCCCTGGCCCAACTCGCCCACAACTGCTCCCTCACCTGGCAACACCTGGCCAGGGACATAGAACAGCGAGCGCGTAGGTCCCGCACGAACTCCAGCGGGGACCTACGCAATGACTGACACCGCACCATCCCTTTGGCGGTCGACCATCCATCGCTCTGCAGTCGCTCAACCCAAGCAGCCGGACATGAGCAAGGAGATCGTGTCCGGCGCGGTCAGCGACACCCGGAATTTCGTGGAGGTCGTCCCCGCAGCGGAATTCATGCCTCGCCACATCCAACTATGCGGCGTCACATTGATCACACCAAGCCACCTTGCCGGCATCCTGCGTTCCTGCGACGAACAGGACATCCCTCTGATGCTCCGACAGAGGATCCTCATCACGGTACGACGCCTCCGGCCTATATCCTCTGAACACTGCGAATGCATTAGGGAGTAGACGAGATCTCCGCTGCTAGTGAACATCAGCATCCTCTGGACGAATTCAGGCACCCTGAAGTCCCCTTGGACGGATTTCCTGCACCAATCCCCCGAAGAACCACGACACCCCGATCCAAGCATGACCGAACGACTGACCGCCGCGGCATCTTGTCTGCCACCGTACCCAGTTCCACCTCTAGCTGCCCAAACGACGAGGACGACTACGACGGCCATGCTTTGCGCACACTCGTGCAGCAGCTGGTCCACGACGGCGATCAGCGAGCCGCGATGGCGGGCCGACGCATGCGGCGCACCCTGGCAGAGATGGTTCCGGGGCATGAGCGCCAGCCAGTGCTGATCCTGCATCATGTCAAAGAAAATGATGAGCTAGGAGGTGCAGTATGACGGTGAGGCAGTGCATTCGCTGGGGTAATTTGAGCGTCTGTCTAATCATTGCGGCTTTTGTGATTGTGACCTTCGGGCAGGGTTGTCGGACCGTGAGCCTTTTCCAACCTCACGCTGATGCATGGTGAAGGACGACGACGGCATTGACGACGTCGGTGATGCGATTGGTGCTGCAGCGGAGTTTCCGTAGGAGGCGCCAGCCCTTGCGGATGGCCATGGCCTGCTCGCCGAGGCAACGGATCTTGGCGTGGGTGGTGTTGTGGCGGCGCTTCCACTGCTTGAGGCGGCGGCCCCGAAACGGGACCCGGACGGGGTGTCCGGCACCCTGGTACGCCGCCTAGCATTTGAGGCCCGCTGCGGTGAGCGCTTCGATGATTCCGTGCTGTCGGGCGGCGGTCAGGTCGTGGGTGGATCCGGGCAGCGCCGGGGACGTCCACAGGAGTCGGCCGAACGGGTCGGTGAAGACCTGGACGTTCATGCCGTGGCGTTTGTGTTTCCCGGAGTAGTACGGGGTGTCGGCGGCAATGCGGTCGCTGTGCAGCAGGGTGCCGTCGAGGATGACGAACGCCTTCGTCCGGATGGTCTTCATCGCCTCGGTCAGGGCCGGGGCGAGAGCGGCCAGGACCTCGATGGCCTCGCGTATGTAGCGGTACACGGTCGCGATCCCGATGCCGAACCCGGCGGCCAGCTGAGCGTAGGTGTCACCGCACCGCAGGTGGGCCAGGGTCAGCAGGGCATGCCGTGCCGCGGGAAGTCGCCGCCACCGCGTGCCGATCTCCTTCCGTCTGGCAGTCAGCTGCCCGGCCAGGAAAAGCAGGGTGCGGGTGGACAAGTCGATCGAGGACGGGTAGACAAGCACGCGAAGCTCCTGGCGGACACGGGTGATCTTGGTCGAGAACCCGTCTACCAGGAGCTTTATCGTTACGCAGGACCGGCCAACTCGCGGTCAGCACCGCCAGCTTGAAAACAGCTCACTGACACACCTCACGGCCGCCGTCAGAAGGTGTGCTCGATGGCGAAGCGTCTCAGGTAGGTCTGCCAGAGGCGGTCGGTGTCTGCAGGGGTGGCGTCGGTTTCTGACCACCACCGCCAGGCCGGCTTGGGGGTTGCTCCGCTGGGCAGGTGGTCGATGTCCAGGCGGATCACCGTCCCCTCGATGACGGGGAGGGCACCGTCGGCTGCGGCCCAGGAGGAACGGTGGGTGAGCCTGGGGTGGAGGCGGTCCCAGGAGCGTGCGGTGGCGGTGCCATAGAGACGTGTGTCGGTGATGGTTTCGGTGTCGGGTGTGCCTCAGGTGGCGGGCTGTCCGAAGACGAACTCGCCTCCGTGCCGGGGTGGGCGGCCCATGGTGTGTGGCTGGCGGTGCGGGACGGATCTGCGCAGGACGCGGTCCGAGCGCATCCGGGCCAGGACCTGGACGGGCAGGTCCTTGAGGACGTAGGCGAGTCGGGGTGCGCGTCGTAGCCGGCGTCCGCGACGATGAGGACGTCGGGTCGCCCGGGTGCCACTGTCCGGCGGCGATGAGTCGCTGAAGCAGATCACGCAGCTGGCGGGCAGTGACGGTGGCGGTATCGTCCCCTGGGGTCAGACGCCGTGCGTCCAGGGGTGCGGTCCACGAACTGCGGCCGGGCTCGAGCGCGCAGACGATCGAGTAGGGCCAGCCGGGGACGGGGATGTGCTGGTCCTTGCCCCGTCCGTAGGTGTGGCACAGGATCCGTTGCGGTGAGGTGTGTGCGTCGGGCCGCAGACAGCAGGTCACATCAACCGCCAGGACCAGCCGGCCGCCGGCAGCGCGTGGGAGTGGCACTGCGGCCAGGGCCTGCCGCAGCCGGCTGGCGTCGATGCGTCCACGGGCCACCGCGGCATACAGCCCGCCGTGGCCCCGGCGGTGTTCACCCACCAGTGACAGCTCGGCCGACGACCTCACCGGCCCGTCGCCGCACAGAATGGCATCGGCCAGCTCGAACAACGCGTTTGAACGTGCGGTGAGGCAGGAGTAGAACTCGCCCCGGAAGCATGACAGTTGTGCCAACGGCTCTCGCCGGGCGTTGCGATGCAGCAGACTCACCCTCACGGCCTTCGTGCTGGACATGTGTGTTCCTTGGTCGGAGCACATGTTCAGACGAAGGCCGCTTTAGCGTACGCCGGATGCCGAACCGAGTGAGCAAGTTCGAGGCACCATTCGACCCCGGCTGATAAAGGTCAAGCGAGATGACGCAGGCCGCGGTGAGCGGGTGCCGGGGCGTCGTTGGACGGTGCGTCTGGATGCCGCCGGCCGGGGCAGTGCGGCGGTACGCGTCTCGTGCAGCCGTCCCACGTGTGCCGAGCAGCGCCTGCCGTCCGCGGCCGCCATCGCGCACCTCAAGACTCACTTGCGCACCGCCCCCGCTCCCAGGCCCGGGGCGTATTGCGCATGCAAGTTGGAGGGCGGCCACACCCACCTTCGGGACACCGGCAGGCACGCGCGTGCCGAACCCTGGCGGTGCGGCGGCCCGGTCGTCCTGGCCGTGCTCACGGACCGGGAGGGCGCTGGTAGCAAGCCATGGAGTGCTGCGCGAGGTGCGCGGCCGCCAACCCCGGCGTCAAGACCGCAGACCACCAGATGCCCGGCCCTCACAGCCACGGGAACCGACACGAGCGGGCCGCAGTTCTCCGACCACCAGGTCGCTGCCGGCACAGCATTTACTTCGTATCGAGTTGGCCGCTTAGCTCCGTGACGAGATGGTAGCCCCCCGCAAGATCGATGTCAGTCCGCTCCCTGAGCAGCTTGATCGCAGAGTCGCGATGGCCGCTGTTGAGTAGGGCACTCAACTCAGCGACCAGGGGGGCATCAATTTGCCGTAGTGCATCCAACGCCTGGCCATAGCTAGTGGGCAATGCGTGTCCCTGAATCAGCAGGTCCATTGCCACTGGGGCCGTGGCCAGGCTGAGGCCCGAGTCCTTGCGCAGTCGACGGATGGCCTTGATGAAGCGTCCTTCAGCAGCCAGCTCCTTCCCCTCGTTCTGGGCTTCTTGCGCGATAGGCGTGATCAGTGCGGTCGTGTGGGCTTTGGTGTTCGTCATAGGGCTCCAGTCCACCTCTTACGTGCAGTTCGTCTTAATTCCGTCGATCCCGAGTACCTCCGAGGCTAGGCTACCGAGTACGGGGCCCAGTTCATTGAGTTTTTCCTCGCCCTTGGAGATGCGGATGAGGAGGAAGGCAGCTTCCCTTGCGGAACCGGCCTTCCCAATAAATGCCTTCAGCTTGAGGATCTTCGCGGCGGGGACCAGGCCGCTGGCGAGGGCGGCCGTTATGGAAGCTGCGCACTTAGCTGCCTGCGACCAGTCGATGCGCGGCTTCGCACCAGTAGGGTGCGACTCAAGGTAGGCTTGGACTGCAGCGTCCCCTTGATCGGCGACGCTTTCGGGCATCTCGTCTATTGCCTTCAGCGTGGCGAGAAGCTTCTTCCCGTCAGCTGAGTTCAACTCTTCCGCAGCGGACATGTGCTTGTTGGCGGCCACAACCGCCGGACCTGCCGAGGCGCCTCGATCGACGGCCACCGCAGCTTGGTTTAGAACAGTGCTGATGATCGCGGCTGCGGTCATCGCAGCCGTGGCAGCGGTCAGTCTTCTCAACTTCAAGGTTTTCCCCTCTTTGGTCTTGCGACCAGATGGTCGCCGCAATGCACTCGATCAGCGAGTCGGAGATCGTGCCGACGAGGTCGACCGCTTGCTGGGCTGCGGCGATCCCCTTCTCGTCATTGATGTCAATAAGGTCGGAACTGATAGGGGAAGAGATTTTGCTTACGTGTGACTCGTGAGTTCCGAGACGGAGCACGGCACTCGTTACTCCCCTCACCCGACCTGCGGATACCGTCGCCCGTATTCCTTTTTCGTGCGTGCGGTCGGCAGCGGCCGACCGCTGTCCCGGATATGGCGTGCCGCACGAAGCTCCTCTTGATTCCCATTTCAGGCGCGAATCGGCAGCACGGCATCTCAGCCCCAACTGCACCGACGTCTCACTCCTGTGCTGTGCTCGAACTCTACTGAACGTTTCGGAATAGATCGATTAGGAATTCTCAATACTCCGATAAGGTTCCCCTTCCACCCCCTCGGCGCCTTAGAGATCATCTCATTTGGTGAGTCTGCGGTAGCAGATGAGTGTGCAGGCAATGCTGGTGAAAGCGAGGAAGTGGATTGCTTTGCGCTCGTAGCGGCGGTGCAGGCGGCGGCATCCGGCAAGCCAGGACATCGTGCGTTCGATGGTCCAGCGGTGGCGCCCGAGTCGTTCGGAGGATTCGATGCCTTTGCGGGCGATGCGGGGTGTGATGTGCCGGGAGCGGAGCCATTGCCGCAGGTGGCGGTTGTCGTAGGCCTTGTCAGCGTGGAGCTTGGCGGGACGGCGTCGACGCGGCCCGCGGCGGGACCGGATGGGCGGTATGCCGCGCACGAGCGGCTCAAGTGCCTGGCTGTCGTGAAGATTCGCGCCGGAGACGCCGATGGAAAGGGGCAGGCCCGTCCGATCGGTGATCAAGTGGATCTTCGAGCCGTACTTGCCCCGATCCACAGGATTCGGGCCCGTCAGGTCCCCTTTTTCAAAGCCCGCATGTTCACCGAGTCGATCGCACACCGCGACCAGTCCAGCTCGCCACAGGCGCCGAGTTCGTCGAGCACCAGGCGGTGCAGCTTCGCCCACACCCGCAGCCGGCTCCACTCCATGAACCGACGGTGGGCCGTCGCCCCGGAAGGCCCGAACACCGGCGGGACCTGCGACCACGTACACCCCGTCGTCGCCACGAAGATGATCGACGCCAGCACCTCACGGTCCCCGTACCGACGCCGGCCACCACCCTGCGGACGCGTCGGCGCCTCCGGCACCACCCGCTGGAACAACTCCCACAACCCGTCCGGCACCAACCGCTCAACCATCAACACACCTACAGGCTACCGGATTCTCCAAATGAGATGATCTCTAATACTGCAACGGTCTTTTCTGTGACGGGTGGGTAGGTCGGTCGTTGGTGTGGTTATGGGTGGGGACGACGTTGTTGATGTCAGGTTGTGGGCCGGGGAACTGAGTGCGGTGCACGGGCGGTTCGTGCACCGGTTCAATCGGGAAGAGCCGCGGCAGTCGGCGCTTGCCTATATGCGGGGGCTGATTGCTCCGCTGGAGCGGAAGAACGGCTGGACACTCGCGGAGGAAGCCGGTCACGCGAGTCCTGATCGCATCCATCGACTGCTGAATCGGATTGAATGGGACGCTGACGAGGTCCTGGACGATGTGCGCGACTACGTGGTTTCCCACCTCGGGGACCGGGATGCGGTCCTGATCATCGATGACACCGGCTTCCTCAAGAAGGGCACCCGCTCCGCCGGCGTCCAGCGGCAGTACTCCGGCACCGCCGGACGCACCGAGAACAGCCAGATCGGCGTGTTCCTCGCCTACGCCACCCACCGCGGGCGCACGTTGATCGACCGGCGTCTGTATCTGCCCACGTCATGGACCGACGATCGGGAAAGATGTCGGCAGGCCGGCATCGACGACACTGTCGCCTTCGAGACCAAAGTGGCCATGGCCAGGGCGATGGTCCGCAGGGCGATCGCGGACAGGATCCCGTTCGGATGGGTGACGGCGGATGCCGCCTACGGCTACAGCAAGGGCTGGCGCTTCGAGCTGGAACAGGCCGATGTCTTCCATGTGATGGCCACCACCCGGCACGACACCGTCGTCACCCGCTGGTCCATCGACCACCCCGTCCACGACCTGTTCCCCGGCCTGCCGCGGCAGGCATGGAAACGCCGCTCCTGCGGCCAGGGCGCCCACGGCCCACGGGTCTATGACTGGGCCCGCGTCGAGGTCCGGCCATGGCACCGCGAAGACCGCCGGCACTGGGTGATCGCCCGCCGCAGCGTCCGACGGCCCGAAGAGATCTCCTATTACATCGCCTACTGCCCCGCCGAAACCACGCTCGACAAGCTGATCTCGGTTGCGGGCAGCCGGTGGGCCGTGGAGGAGTGCTTCCAGAGCGCGAAGCAGGAGTGCGGCCTGGACGACTACCAGGTCCGCCGCTACCCCGGCTGGCACCGCCACATGACCCTGGCCATGGCCGCCCACGCCGCCCTGACCGTCGTGCGCGCCCGCGCACTCGACACGGAGAAAGCAGAAACGGATCCTCCGGACTCATCCACCTCAGCCTCGCCGAGATCAGACGCCTGACCCACCGCCTCACCCACCGCCGGCCCGCATCCGTCGAGCACATCCTGCACTGGTCCCACTGGCGCCGGAAAAGGCAGTACCAGGCCCGCCTCAGCCACTACAAACGACGCGGCCACACACCACCAGAAACTGCCCACCCGTCACAGAAAAGACCGTTGCAGTACTAACTCCTCGCCGCGCTCACGCCCACCGCTCTCGGCCAGCTCCTCAGCCACCAACGCTCCTTGACTACATAGGGTGTTGCCCAAGGCGCACATCTTGCATGACGGCCCGCAGGAGCCACGGCGAAATCGCAAAAGATTCCAATAAGGCACATACAGCCGAAGCCGCGAGAAGCAGTCGACCGCTTCATCAGTGGTACGAGCCCCTACCCGCACGGTCAATGTGGCGACCCCTGGCGCCTCATGGCGGACACACGGACCGACGACGCGGCGGTGTCCACGGATCTGTGACCGTGCTGGCTCCATACGCCGCGTGCTGTTCGTCGCCCGCCGCCCGGCGAGGAACATCGTGCCCGATCCGGTCTCGGCCTCTGGGCGGCTACGACCATCCAGGTCGTGCGAATGGAACCAGCCGGACCACAAGCCCTCCGCGGCCGTCGTAAGAGCGGGGAGCGCGGGGCCAGGCGGAGAGGGGGGTGGTGGTGCGGCAACGGCGGCAGATGGATGACGGGGGATCGCCGTGGCCACCGGCTACCTGCGTGAACCAGACATCGACCTGCCTATGCCCGGCCCCGACTTCGCCCATCAAATCCGCGCACTCCTCGAGACGGCAGCCCACCGGCCAGCCGTCCCCAGACCCCTTCCCGCCCGCCCTGCGGAAGAGGCGACCGTACCGCCCGCCGGGCCCGGCTTCCACTGCCACGGCTGCTGGAAGGCCCAGCAGGCCCGGCTGGATGAGGAGAAAGCGAAGGCCGAGGCGAAAGAGCGGGCCAGCGAGCGCATCGGCCCCGCGCTGGTCGCCGCCGCCTGGGGGCCGAGGGCAGCTGCTGCTCCTCCAGCAGCAGCTCGGGAACGTCCGACAAAGGCGTCACCTACTCCGGCAATGTGCTGCTCGGCCGCCGGCCTGGCCCGCCGGAGCGGCGACCGCAGGATCGAACGCCTCGCCACCCAGCACCTCGCCCGCCACCAGGCCGACGCCGGCCACTGGCACCAAGGCCTCACCACCACCGACCGGGCCCTGGAGTTCGACTACCGGCCCGGTGCCACCGACATCCCCCACATCCTGCTGCTCATCATCAAGGGCGAAGCACTCGTGGGCCTCGGCCACCACACCGACGGCGCCACCCAACTCGACCTCGCCGCCCGCGAGGCGGAGGCCGCCGGCTACGACGACGGCACGGTCCGCGCCCTCGCCGCCCTCCTGCGCGCGGCACCGGACCCCGACATCCAGGCACGGTACGACACGGCACTCGCACGACTCACCACCCGGGCCTGACCACAGCCGCACCCACACCAGCGGGGTGGTGGATAGGAACGTGTCATCGGCCCCGGCACAGCACCGGACCGCCGATGGCGTGCAGGCCGTCGGCAGTGCGGGCTTGCGTGACCCCGGTGGACAAAGATCGTTGGCGGGGCATGACCAACACTGCCAGGCGTGTACTCGCCTCCCTTGCTCTTGCCGGGGCGCTTCTCGCCTTCTCCGGAACGGTCCATGCTGACACCGCCGCCAACGGGGGTGCCAATCAGCCGCGGTCGGGCGACTCCTTGCGTTCCGTGCGCGTGGCCATTCCGGAGCGTGCGTTTCGCACGTTGAGTCTGATCGACGCCGGCGAGTGGCCGCCGAACGATGCTTCAGGTACCAAGGGGGGTGCCACCTTGCCGAATCGCAACGGAGCATTGCCCCGCACCCATGGTGATGGCAGCCCGATTCACTACCGGCAGTGGGACGTCAACCGCAAGGAGCCCGGCCAGGCCCGGGATTCGGAGCGCATCGTCACCGGCGACGACGGCAGCGCCTGGTACAGCGCTGACCTGTTCCGTACATTCCAGCGCATGCGCTGAGCGTGCGGGGAAGAACTCAGCGCGAGTGAGAGGGCGCTGGGGGCTCTTCCGGCTTCAATGAGACGAACCCACGGCCACCAAGGCGGGCCGGCAGTACGCGCTCCGATCGACGGCACGGTGACAACAGACAGCAGCCGGGCCGGATCTCTCCCGCTCGCCCGTCGGCCAGTCCCCGCGTCCGGCCCGCCGCGCCGGACGGGCACGGCCAGGAGCGGGAGCGGGAGCCCGGGCCGGGGTGTGAGGGTTGCCGGGGGTGTGGGGTGAGAGCGCCTCGTTCCTGTGTTGTAGGCCGCAGGGGTGAATCCGCCGTACAGCCTGGTCTGTGGTGCATCCAGGAAGGCGCGTGGGCGGGAAGTCTGCCCGCGCCGGAACTTCCGGCTCTGCAAGGAGAGGACATTCCATGCGACTTCGTAACGCGCTCGTCGCGTCGGCCAGCGCCCTGCTGCTGGGTCTGACGTTCGCCAACCCGGCCCAGGCGGCCTCGGGCGATTTTCTCTACACCTACATCGGCACCGGCGGGATCAGGGTGAACGGCCAGCTGGCCGACCCCGAAAGCGGGGTGTGCATCGACATCCCCGAGACGGTCGGCAACGACTTCCCCGCGCTCGCCCCGAGGAACCTCACCACCTCCACCGCGACCGTCTTCCTCGACGCCAACTGTGACGGTGACGTCTACTACGTGATGCCCCCCGGCAAGAAGCTCGGTGACCGCCTCCGGTTCCGCTCCGTCCTCTTCAGCTGACCCACCACCGCCGGGGCGGAACAACAACTCCCGCCCCGCGGCCACCCGGCCACCCCGCCCGGGTGTGCATGAGCAGCACAACGACCGGATGATCCAAAAGAAGCGGTAAACGCCCCGGCCCCCGGTCCGGCCCGCCCCCAGGGTGGTCCCATCCCGGACATGGGGCCCGCGGGGCGCGACCCCTGCCCGGCCGCACGCCCCGTGAAGCGGAGACGGCCGGGCGGGGGCACATTGCCGTGCAGGCCGCACCCGTCCCGCCCCGACAGATCGACAGCTGCGGCACGGGAGCCTGCAGTCATCACCGAGAACCGTGTACACGGCCTCGGTACCGTCTCGCCGTTGACCGGGCGGGGTGGACGCGGGTCCGGCTCGCAGCCAGGCTGCCCGTGCCGCCTGTTCGTCGCCGGTGCGGGCGAGGAGCTGGTGGAGGTCGGCGCGGTCGGCGCGGGTTTGGCGGCTTGTCCAGGTCCACGCCGAGCAGCAGCCCGTCCTGTTCCCACGCGGCGGGGGCCTTGAGGTCGCCGTGGCGAGCCTGATAGGCGGTGGCGGCCTGCATGACCCGCTCCAGATCGAAGCTCACCGGATCGGAGACAACGGTGTTCTTGAGCCAGTCCACCACCGCCCGCGACGAGCGCTGACGGGTTAGACGCGGCATCCCGGCCAGCTCCCGCGCTCGCTCCGCACGAGCCTCCCGCTCCTCTTGGCTGGACAGCGCGAGATACCCGCTCCGGCTGCTCGGCCCCGCCGCCGCGGGGCCGCCGTCGGGCTCGTAGGACTGTACGACGCGCAGCATGTTGACCACCGGGTCCCGGTCTGCAGTGCGCACGTCCTTGTCACCGGCGGGGCCTTCCAGATGGAGGGCGGGGGTGCTGGAACAGGCACCGCAGCCGTGTTGACTCGGGTGCGGCCCAGGGGCATCAGAAGGGGACGGCGAGACGGCGTGAAGAGCAGTCCGGAGTACGTGGTCGACACCGCGAACGGCGACCGGGGTGGGGGCGACGGCTGGGTGCGAGCGACGGCTGGGTCTTGACCGTGACAGCGTCGGCGTCGGCGTCGGCGTGGTGCGGGGACGGGCGTGGTCGGGTCCACCGGGGTGTGACCGCGGCGGCGGCTTCCTGGAGGCGTGGTTCCGGTGCGCGGAGGCCGACGCCGCGGTCGTTGAGTGCTGGTACCCGGGAATCGGTGCATGACCCGCACCGCGCCCGTGCTGATTTCTCAGGTGCCTGTGCGGATATGCGTGTGGGGGCTGCCCATCCTGACAGGATGGGCAGCCCCCACACGGTGATGATGTGCGGTTGGTGTCTACCAGCGATACCAGCGTGCACTTCCGCCCTTGGGACGGGCGATGAACCCGAGCAGCCAGACAACGATCACGATGACGGCGATCCACCACAGCGCCTTGAGTGCGAATCCCGCACCGAAGAGGAGCAGTGCCAGCAGAAGAACGAGAAGCAGGGGAACCATAGTTATCAACCTCCGGGCCACCGGATGCCCTGGTGCTGTGGTTCTACACCGTGCAGACGCGGCTGTTTATAAGATTCTTGACCGGGAAACTTCTTGGTTCCCTCCGCCGACGGGGTGAGTCGTGTGGCCGGTGCCGGGCTGGTGTCCGGCGTCTTGAAAAAAAGTGTGCCGGTTGCTGTTTGCGACGTGGCGCGGGGGACATCCGTGCTGTGAGCGGGATTTTCTTTCGTATTGCGTGAGGAGTTGAGTGCTGTGGCTGGCGATGAGAAGGCCAAGGCGAAGGTCGAGCAGGCCAAGGGCAAGGTCAAGGAGACGGTCGGCCGGGCGGTCGGCAACGAGCGTTTGGAGGCCGAGGGACGGGCGGAGCAGGCCAAGGGCGATGCCCGTGGCGCGAAGGAGAAGGTCAAGGACGTCTTCAAGGGCTGACCTGGACCGTATCTCTGGTGCTTTTCGGTGGTGGGGGTCACAACCCGTGGGTTTTACCCCCACCACCAGGTCTGCCACGGAGTCTTCGGTGCAGTCGGCTGGCGAGCTCTTCCGTATCATTTCGGCGTGGCGGAGCGGGATTCGTGTAGGGGGCGTCAGCCGATTTTCCCCATGTCTGTGAGGCGGGCCCTTCGACCGTGGGCCCGCCTCACAGGTTTGATGTTCCCGGTTCAGGCTGTAGTTCAGGCCGTATTGGCGAGCATGCTACTGCGGAGCTTGGTGAGGATCCGGTAAAGGAGGCGGGAGACCTGCATCTGGGAAATGCCGAGCTCGGCACCGATCTGAGCCTGAGTGAGTTCGTATCCGAAGCGCATACTGACAATGCGCCTTTCACGCTCGTCGAGCTGGTCGATGAGGGGTGCTAGTGACCTGAGTCAGAGATTCGTCGGCAGTATGTGGCGACTTTGTCGAGGATGTCGTCGGCGGTCTTCGTCCAGATGAAGGGGCGTGGGTTGTCGTTCCAGTCGGTGAGCCAGTTGCGGATGTCTCGTTCCAGTGCCTGGACGGAGCGGTGGATACCGCGTTTGAGTTTCTTCTGCGTGAGTTCGGCGAACCACCGCTCCACGAGGTTCAGCCAGGATGGGGTCTGTACCGTCAACGGTGGATCTTCGAACAGGAAGTAACACCTGATGACAAACGTGATCGTCTCGGCTGAGGCCGTCGAGGAAGTGAAGCCCGCCGGGGCACGGGACACCCTGGACGACCAGCTGATCAGCCAGCTGGTGGACCGGGCGAAGGCCGACGGGATCAAACTGACCGGCCAGGGCGGGCTGCTGCAGCAGCTGACGAAGAAGATCCTCGAGTCCGCCCTCGAAGGCGAGATCACCGACCACCTCGGCCACGACAAGCATGAGAAGACGACCAGCGGCAACACTCGCAACGGCACCCGGTCCAAGACTGTCCTCACGGAGGTCGGACCGGTCGCCATCGACGTCCCGCGCGACCGGGAGGGCAGCTTCGAGTCGAAGATCGTGAAGAAGCGGCAGCGCCGGCTGACCGGCGTCGACGAGATGGTGCTCTCGCTTTCACGTCCACCTTGCTGATGTCGATCCCCGCACAGCGTTCGTGGATCACTTCCATCGCCCCGGCACCCCCTTCCGTGATCGGCCGCGAGCACGCGACCGCCCGGCAGGGGTCCGGCAGGCCAAAGACTCTGATTCACGTGCTCGAAGCAACACATCCGGGTGCCTGTCATGGACCCCCAGCGTCCTACTGACCCGCGGGCTCGGAACGCACCAAGAAGACTCGACGTCCGCCGGACGGCCACACACCGATTTTCACGCCCACAGGGTGTCGCCGTCAGGCGCACCGGATTACTGACCCGTCACCGCGGCGGGGCGCGGCGGTCGCCGGGCGGCTTGCTCCGGGCTGTGGTGTCGCACGGGAGCAGGGGTACGCATCTTCACTGGTTCGGACGCGAGAGCGCCCACGTCTGCCGTGACTTGCTCAGCACAGAGGCTTGAGCGTTTCGGAGCGAACGTTTCACTCGTAGACGGTGGCGGTCTGAAGCGCTCGCGCCAGGAAGGTCCAGTCCCCGCCGTCCGGGAGTTCCTTGCCGAAGTTCTGGTACCAGCCCGGCGAGGCGCGGATCCATGCCGCCAGAGCAAGGGGAAGTGTGTTGCCGAGGGCGGCCTGACGGCAGCATCGATGCGGAGTCCGGCTCACGTCACCCCGCGTATGCATACGGCATCACAGAAAATCCATAACTTTGCTAACTCTTGATGTCCCGTATGTGTCATACATCTAGTTTGAGTGCCTGTCAAAGTGATCTAATGATGCAGAAGTTGCGCGAGCAACCGCTGCGTTCGGCCGGGGGGATCTGGCCTGGAGCGGGTCTCGTCAACACACGGCGCCCGCGGGGGCGTGAGCGTACACGGGTGTTCCAGGGGGTTCATCGATGGAGACTGCCACTCGCCGCGTGCGTGGCCAACTATGGCCGCACGCGGCCCACTTGTTTGACGGTCAGCGGTAGCTGCATCCACTCCCCTGTCCTTCCCGGCGTCCGTAGATCTACTGATCCTCCGGTGGATGTCATGCCGTCGGCCGGGCTTCCTTGGCCTCGGTCTGTCGTATGGGCAGGTGATGGGCGACTTTCCATGGATCGACTGGAGTGAAATGTGCAAAGCGGCCTGTGGTGCGCCCTGGGTGCGCGAGGACACCGCATCCCCCTCCAGTTCCCCGTCATGTCGACCACCCTTGGCCGTCTCGGGGGCCTGACCGGCCCGGCCACCGGATCGCCGTAGCCACCGCCGCTGCCGCTGCCGTACGCGAGCGGACCCCGACCTCGACATCCTTGCCCGGTCCTGGCCCCCGTCTCAGGGTTTCATGGGCTTGTCGGTTGGTCTTCTGCTCCGCATGGCGCGCCTCACGGATCCCTCCAGCGGGGGCACTGCGCGGCTGACGCGGCACAACAACACATAGCCCTTGGAAGGCAATCCGGGGGCCTGGGCCGCCTACACATACGGAACTGGCCTGGCAGCACTCCGGTGAGACACCGCCGACGCCTGTGCTGTCTGTACTCGTCCTGCGGTGGCCTCCCACTCATGACTTCCGGTACACACCGGGCGCCACGCCCCATGCGTACCGGTAGCTGCCCGCCGACTGTGTGCGGGTGGTGGACATTCACTAGGAGAACCGATGAGACTCAGTAAGAGGGCAAGGGTGCCGGTGACCGCGGTCACCGCTGCCGCCCTCCTGACCGGGCTGCTGCCCGGCATCTCGATAGCGGCGTGGGCTGACGCAGCCATGGCTAAGCCGCCTGTTCCGCCATCGGCGCCTGGCCAGGTGCAGGATCCAGGCAAGAAGCTCGGGAAGGACTGGCAGTCCAGTCCGGACCGTGCCGTGACCGCCGCCGCCGACCGGGACGGCTTGCGCATTCTCGTCGCGGACAGCAGCAAGGCGTACACCTGGAAGACGGTTGCCGTGCTGTCCGAGCCGGGGATGCCTGCGGACTCGTGGATCGGCAACCAGTGCCAGATGGACCGCGGGCACGCCGCTGTCGTCTATGCGCCGCGCAGTTTCACGAACAAGCCGGACCTGATGCAGGGCGGCGCGTTCACCGCGATCGTCGATCTGGAGTCGGGGCGGGTGGCGAAGCTGCCGTTCACCGCGTCGCTGGCCTACTTCGATCCGTCCTGCAATACCGCCACCCACACGGCCGCGTTCACCGCCTTCCGGGACATGAACGATCCGGCGAGCACGAAGACGCGCGTCGTCACCGTCGGCACCAGCGGCAAAACCCTCGGTTCGGCCGCGGCGAAGGGTGAGCTCACCAGCGCCGTTCCGGTCAAGGACGGCACAGTCGCGGCCCTCGGCAAGCACCTGGTGCACCTGGACCGCTCCGGCAAGGTGAAATCGCTCGCGGACGCGGACAGTACGCCCTTCGATATCCGGGCCGCCGCTGACGGCAGGGTCGCCTTCGTCGACCGCAAGAACACCTCCACCGTCCACGCCAAGCTCTTCACAGGCAAGGGAAAGCCGGCCTCGATCGCCACGGGCAAGCTCGGCGACCTCGACCTGATGCAGGGGGACGCCGGCAAGGTATTCCTCACCGGGCACCCCGCCACCGCCCCGTCAGCCCGGGGCACCGGGGTCACCCCGATCAATGCCCCGGCTGACACGGACATTTCCTCCCACGGCCGCCTTGCCGTCGACCCGGTCCTCACCCCCGGCATCCGCGCTGGTCTGAAGCACGTCAAGGACGCGAGCAAGGGCTTCTCCCAGGTCAATCCCGCGCAGGAACGGTCAGCGGCACCTACCGCGCCGGCCGCCTCGGCCGACGAGCCGGTCACCATCACCAGTACGGCCACCGCCACCGGGGCGAAGCTCGCCCAGAGCGTGCAGCAGGACACCACGGATGGCTCCGCGATCGGTCTCTCCCCTGCTCTCAAGGCAGCCGCCCCCGCGGGACCCAAGGCGCTGCGCGGCGTTGCAGCTGCATCGAACGACCCCACCGATCCAGACCGCTGGTGTTCGGTCTCCCGCAACGACGTGAACGTGCAGGCACTGCAGCCGACCGCGAACCAGGTCGAGTGGGCGGTCGACATGGCGGTCCGGGGCAACCTGCGGGGCAACTACCTGCGTCAGGGCGGATACCGCGACCAAGCCGGTCTGGGGACCGTCGACCCGCAGGGTCTGTTCCCGCCGCCGACGCTGAACGGCGGAGGCCGCATCCCCGCCAATGTGCTGCTCGGGATCATGGCGCAGGAGTCCAACCTGTGGCAGGCCGAGTCCGGTGCGATTCCCGGCCAGATGGGCAACCCCCTCGCCGCCGTGGACGGCTACTACGGCCACAAGGCCGTCGCCGGTAACCCCGATGCCTCCTGGCAGATCCACTGGGACAAGTCCGACTGCGGCTACGGCGTCGGGCAGGTCACCGACGGCATGCGCCTGGCCGGGCACGAGAAAACGGGCGAGACCAGCCTCTCCCCGGCGCTGCAGAAGCTCGTCGCCATCGACTACGCCACCAATGTCGCCGCCTCGATGAAGATCCTCGCGAGCAAGTGGAACGAGGTCCACACCGACGGGCAGAAGATCACCGTCAACAATGACGACCCGGCCATGGTGGAGAACTGGTTCACCGCCGTGTGGAACTACAACCTCGGCTTCAACCCGCCATCCGACGCCGCCGCGCACGGCGGCCACTGGGGTCTGGGCTGGTACAACAACCCGGCCAACCCGCTCTACAAGAAGAGCTGGGGCCACCCGTTCATGGACACCACCGTCGACGGAACCGAGGCCAACCGGGATGCCGCCCACCCGCAGGACTGGCCGTACGAGGAGAAGGTGATGGGCTGGGCCGCCTGGTCCATCGACACCGGCTTCTCCTACGGCACCGACGGCCGCCAGGACTGGAAGGGCGAATCCGGCTTCTCCTCGGCCGGCTTCCGGCCCGCCTGGTGGGACGTCAACTCCTCCCGCAGCCTCGTCTCACCACCCCTGGGCGTCTTCTGCAACAGCGCCAACAACTGCGACCCGGACACGCCGCCCGACTGCAAGGACGAGGCCTGCTACGCCCAGTTCTGGTGGAACCAGCCCAACGCCACCTGGAAGCAGGCTTGTGCCAGTCAGTGCGGCCACGAGAACATCAAGTACCAGACACTGATCTCTGAACCGGGCCGCGGCACCCGCCTGAAGAACGGAACCCCGGTCTGCACCGGAGCCCCGGCCGGCGCTCTGGTGGTGGCCTCTGTCCCCGACGGGACCCCGACCTGGGGCGACTGCGGCAAGGCCAGCTCGGCGGGCGGCTTCGAGTTCACCTTCACCCCCGGCGCGGAAGGCCGCTTCGAGGCCAAGGCGGACCTGCACCAGATCGGTGGCGGCTACGGCGGCCACTTCTGGTACGCCCACGACCGCAACGTCGCCCACCTCGGCGGCAACGGCGGCGTCATGAGCATCGACGGCGCCTGGAAACTCGGCAAGCCGGTCGACAAGGGTCAGGCCAAGGTCTACGCCCACATCCCCGACACCGGAGCCCAGACAAAGGAAGCGATCTACCAGATCGTCACCCGCTTCGGCACGGTGACCAAGACGGTGGACCAGGGCGCCAACGCGGGCAAGTGGGTCGACCTCGGCGCCTACCGCTTCAACGACCAGCAGCCCGAGGTGAGGCTGTCCAACTCCAACAGCAGCGGAACCGCGGACAAGGACATCGCCTGGGGCGCGGTCGCCTTCGTCCCCGGCAACTATTCCGGCCTGCCCGAGATCCACATCCCTGCTGAAAACCCCAACGCCCCGGATATCGATTTCGTGGCAAGGCAGACGGCGAAGGAGGCGGCGCCCGCGGGAGTTGCCGCCCAGAAGCTCGCAGCAGGTCCGACACATGCTTCTCCGTGCCGGGCAGGTGCTGACGGCGTCACCCTGTGCGCCGAGTACAAACCGCTGAGTTCCACGATGCAGAAGACGGCCCCGCCGCTCGCGGCCGCGCCTACTCCCTCGAAGCCCAGGGCCGCCGCAGCAGGCGGCACAGGCCCTGTCGGCTGGTGCAAGAATGTGAACGGCAGCGCCATGCTGACCCGGACAGAGGGCTGTCTGCGCGGTATGGTCCCCCTGACGGCCACCCGCGATGGCGTTCCCGTCGGCAACGCGGTCATGCAGATCATCCAGGAGATCAACCTCAATCCCAAGTCGTCTCAGTTCACCACGTGGACCGAGATATCGCTGATCAACATGACGGGGATCAGCTCCACGAGTCTCACGTCGTTCGACGAGAACTGCTGGCCGACGTCGGGATGCGCCGAGACCGAGGGGCCCTGGACGGGGAGCACCACCTGGACTGCAGGTGATACCCATGTGGCCACCCGCACCAATACCTATACGTGGAACAAGATCGCTGGCGGCGATCAGATCCTCAACCTCGACTGGACCACCGCCTGGTCGACGCCGCAATCCGCGGTCAAGGCGGTGCCAAAGTGGAGCAACAGCGGGTTCGACCTGCGCTGTGACAACAAGGTAGCCGGCAACACCGGCTGCGTCTTCTACAAGTACACGCCGACTCTGCAGCTGAACACGAAAAAGTACCCTGCCGCAGCCGCGTACTACTGGGTGATCATGGAGAAGCTGGCCTCCCACCCGGGGAGCGAGAGGTACAACAAGCCGCTCCACCGCCTCGCCGACGACAGCAAGGCCAAGGGCAACAGGGATGTGATGTGTGATCTGGCTGTAGCGGAATGGAAGCCGCATCCGGACGCGACGGGAACGAGCTGCGACGAATATCCCTTCGCGAAGTCCCGTGAAAGCGGCGGGCAGTCGCTGCCCTCAGGTAAATACTGCGTGCAGTTGTATGACGACAAGAACACAGGACTGCTGGAGCTAGACAGTAACTATCCGTATCCCACCTGGAATGAGGTCTGCGGCCGGGCCGCAGTTCCGACAATCCAGAACACCTCCGCAGGCGGTGATCTCGGGCGGTTCACATCAGACATCCGGCTTCTGGACAACGATCCGTACTACGTCCAGACAGGATTCGAGTACTGTGACATCAAGTCAGTCTGCAACATCAGCTAGCCGCTAGGCCCCCATGGCATCGGCCCTCCAGGTAGGTTACTGGAGGGCCGATCTCTTTTGCGGGTCAGCTGACGACCCATTCCAGCATGCGCTCCTCATGAATAGAGGGGCGACAGCCCACAGTGGGAAGAGGCGACATGCCTTCCACTGCCCTACAGATATCGTCCATCATCAGGCCCATGCCCGGCCAGAGCCACACATACTCAGGAGAACCGAAAGAGATCTCTCCGACCTCTCCGTAATGTTCGATCCGGTGGTCCACGAACAGCAGATCGCCACTCAATTTCTGGGCGAAGGGAACCCACTGCCGATGGGCAGTACGCCCCACCACCTCTTCCTCGTATCCCTCCTCCTCGGCGTCCTCTGCCATTTCGGCGAGGTTCTGCTGCCACTCCAGGATCCCCTCCGTGCCCAGGAGGCTGTAACCGAGGACGAACCCGCCGGCTTCCATGCTCGACCGGCGCGGCGTGACACCGTTGTGCATCGAGAGCAGCGCCTTGAGATCGCCGGTGAGCTGAAACCCAATGCCGACTTCTAGCGTGAGGATATCTGCATCGGACGCGCCTGGTCGCAGCACGGCGTGCTCTTCCGGGGCGTTGCACGTAAGCCAATCATCGAACCTCTTCCAAAGGTGTTCGAAGTGAAACGGTCCATCAGAGGCAGACTGATCCATTCGGTCCTCCACGCTGCTCCGTACCAGTGGACGATTATGTCAAGCGATGTCATTGTTCCACTCGTGCTGTCCCCCTTCTGTCCGGGGCGGGAGCAGGCTGTTACTGGGCGAGGCGGGAACATGGTCCCATTGCAGTACTACGGGGCGGAATCTTCCGTTTGCACCAGAATCCGACCAGCGGTCGGCCGCACGCCGTGCGGCATGGCCGGCCGTCCTGCAGTTGCTGGCAGCTTCGGCGGCGGGGCCGTGGTCAGCGCAGAAGCCGACCAGGAGGGACTGAGCCCGGATCCACCTCGTCACGGTGGTCTTATCGCCGTTCGCGCGGGCGCGGAAGTGAAAACCTCACACGGGACGCACCGCCGCGCTGGTGACATCGTTGGTCTCTGCCACGTGGTGCTGGATGTCAGCCAGAGCCAGTGGGCGCCGCGCTCGAACCACGGCACCAGTCCTACGCGGCCATCCCCCGCAGAGAATCTCGGCTCAGTGTACGGCTGGCTGCCACTCCAGGGACGTGGGCCGTCGAACCGTGCCCCATCCCCAAGCCGGCTATACGGGACAGGCCCCGGGCCGCGCTGCGCGGGCACGCGGTCTGTTCGCAGCCCCCGAAGCAGACCCGACCGCACGGATGGCACCGCGCCAAGCCGGATGCCCGAGAACCGTCCGCGCCAGAGGAACGGCCGTACCAGGGGCCAGGGGGCGGGACGGCTCTGTGCTTAACACCGCGCACTCCATCGCCCGTTCGCACTGCAGCACGAGTCATCGGCAGCCAGCTGCGGCCGATGCCGACACCGGGGATGCTTGCCGGATCACGAAGGATCGGTGCACGGCTCGCGCATCCCACCCGTTCGGTGCCCGCTAAGATCACCGCAGTCACAGACACCACCTCTTGCTAATGAAAGACGTGTCATGCGCAAGCCAATAACCTACCTGTCGGCACTTCTGCTCGCGGTGGGCTTCCATGCCGCCACGACGGCGCAGGCCTCGGCGGCAGGCCCCAACTGGGGCGAGCTTTACACGCCGGTGGGTCCTGGCACCTGGTACCCCGCCAAGTGCGCCACGCCGAAGGGCAACAGCACCGCCAACGGAACCATCGTCACCTTGTGGACATGTACGGGGGACGAACTGCAGAAGTGGGATCACGACGGCTACCAGATCGTTCACAAGGCGAGTGGAAAGTGCCTGACCCCGCAGGGCGACGCATACAGCACCAATGGCGCGGTACTCACCCTGTGGCCGTGCGAGAACAGCGGCACCAACCGAAGCCAGCAGTTCTGGTCGAGTGACTGGTCCATGCATACCAACTACTCCGACAAGTGCCTCACTAATAAGGGGGGTTCGGCGGGCAACGGCACATACCTCACGCTCTGGACCTGTGCCTCGGATTACCCGCCGGAGCAGCACTGGATGATGCGCTACTGACGCTGTCCCGGGTGGCGCTCCCAGCGGCGACCCACGGTCCTCCGAAATCGAACCCGCCGACGTCAGATCTGCTGGCGGGCCCGATCCAGGCTATGTGTGAGCGCTGGTGTGCCGTCAGGCCCGAGCCTCGCGCCCAGCCGGTGGGCCGTGGTCGGGAGGGCGGCCAGGTCCAGGGTCCATGCACCCGCCCAGAACCTTCGGCGATGCGGAGCAGGCTGGCTTGGACCGGCAGTCAGGCGTAGTGGCTGGCCACCGCGTCGCCGACGGCTTCGCCCTCCGCGTCGGTGAGTTCGGGGTAGGCGGCAGGCAGAGCCGCTCGGTGGCGGGCTTGGACAGGGCCGTGACGACGTCACGGTGCGGGATGCTATCGAAGGCGGGTTGCTGCGGCAGAAGGTAGGGATAGACGCGCTCGACTTCGATGCCACGGGCAGCGAGGTGCGCGGTGAGCGGCTCGGGGTCGGGGCACGTGATGGCGTACCTGTAGAACGCATGCCGGTACCCGTGCCGGGTGGCGGGGGCCCGGAGGGGGAGGCATGCGGAGCGGCGGTTGAAGTACTCGGCCACCTCGTTGCGCCGGGTGTCGGAGAACGGGGCTTTCTGGCCCCGCCAAGATTTCCGTGAAGCGGGCTGTGCCCCTGCGCGCCGGTAACCTGAACCGTTCCGGGTTCGGTGGGGACTCGATCATTTGAGAGGATCGAGTCATGGCACGTCCTTCCCAGTACCCGCTTGAGCTGCGCCGTCGTGCGGTGCGCATGGTCGCCGAGGTGCGGCCCGACTACGACACCGAGTGGGCAGCGATGAAAGCGGTCGCCGCGAAGCTCGGCATCGGCGCAACCGAGACGCTGCGCAAGTGGGTCCGCCAGGACGAGATCGATGCCGGCACCCGGCCGGGGACGACGACGGAGGAGTCCGCGCAGGTCAAGGCGATGAAGAAGGAGATCGCCGAGCTGAAGCGTGCCAACGAGATCCTGAAGGCCGCAGCGAGTTTCTTTGCGGCCGAGCTCGACCGGCCACACACACGCTCGTAGCATTCATCGACGAGCACCGGGACCGCTTCGGCGGAGTCGAGCCGATCTGCCGCGTTCTGACCGAGCACGACTGCAAGATCGCCCCGTCCACCTACTACGCCCACCACAAACGCCTGACGGCACCCTCGTCCCGCACTCTCCGGGACACCGAACTGAAGATCCTGATCCAGGAGGCATACGACGCCAACTACCGTGTCTACGGCGCGAGGAAGATCTGGCGGCACATGAACCGCCAAGGCCAAACCGTGGCCCGCTGCACCGTCGAACGCCTCATGCGCGAGCTCGGTATCACCGGCGCCGTCTGCGGCAAGAGAGTGATCACTACGATCCCGGACCCCTGCGCACCCAGGGCGCAGGACTTGGTCGACCGCGATTTCGTCGCCAGCGCGCCGAACCGCTGCTGGGTCGCCGACTTCACCCACGTCGCCACGTTCTCCAGCGTCGTCTACGTCGCCTTCGTCGTGGACACCTTCTCCCGCCGCATCGTCGGCTGGCCCGCCTCGGCCGCGAAGCAGACCCGGCTCGTCCTGGACGCCCTGGACATGGGACTGTGGCAATGCGACCGCGACCAACACCCGCCCCTTCCAGGTGAGTTGGTGCATCACTCGGACGCAGGATCGCAAGGCGGATTCAACTGGTCGTCGCAACACCTTGTGATCAGCGAGGTGTTGGATGGTTCGTCGTCAGCAGGCAGCCGATCGAGCGGTGCGCCCGAAGTTGAGGTCCCCGGGGCATCCGAAGTATCAGCGTCACGTCGAAGCGGCTTTCTGGGTCGAGATCGCCAAGGGTCCTCTCCCGGAGGAAGCGGCCGGGGTTATCGGCGTGGCGCCGGCGGTGGCCACGCGCTGGTATCGACAGTGTGGCGGCATGCGACCGTTCGATCCGAAGCCGCATTCCGGCAGGTACCTGTCGTTCTCCGAGCGGGAGGAGATCGCCCTCCTAAAAGCTCAGGGCAAGGGCGTTCGCGAAATCGCTCGGTACGTCGGCCGTGATCCGGGGACGATTTCCCGTGAGCTGCGGCGCAACGCGGCTACCAGAGGCGGGAAGCTCGATTACCGGGCATCGGTCGCGCAGTGGAAATCGGACATGGCCGCACGCCGCCCCAAAACGGCAAAGCTGGTCACCAATCCGCGGTTGCACGCATACGTTTAGGAGCGGCTGTCGGGACAGATCAGCGCGCCCGGCGGCACGGCGATCGCAGGGCCGGCGACGGGTGAGTGGACGGGGCGGAACAAGCCGCACCGCAAGGACCGCGCGTGGGTGCAGGCATGGAGCCCGGAGCAGATCGCGAACCGGATCACGCTTGATTTCCCGGATGATGAGTCCATGCGCATCAGCCACGAGGCGATCTACCAGGCGCTCTACATTCAGGGCCGCGGGGCGCTCAAGCGGGAGCTCATCCTGTGTCTGCGCACGGGCCGCGCGCTGCGCTCCCCGCGTGCTCGTTCGCGGCGCAAGACCTGGGCGCACGTGACGCCCGAAGCGTTGATCAGCGAACGGCCCGCCGAGGTCGAGGACCGTACCGTTCCCGGCCACTGGGAAGGGGACTTGATCATCGGGCTTGAGCGTTCCGCGATCGGCACCGTCGTCGAGCGCTCAACTCGATTCACGATGCTGATTCACCTGCCGCGCGAGGAAGGCTACCGGCACAAACACACGGTCAAGAATGGCCCTGCGCTGGCCGGTTACGGGGCGATCACGATGAAAAACGCACTCGCCAATACGATGTCGACGCTGCCCGAACAGCTGGCACGGTCGCTGACATGGGATCGAGGCAAGGAGATGTCTGCGCACGCGCAATTCAAAGTCGAGACCGGTATTCCCGTGTTCTTCGCCGATCCTCACAGTCCATGGCAGCGCGGCACGAACGAGAACACCAACGGGCTCCTTCGTCAGTACTTTCCGAAGGGAACCGATCTCTCACGATGGTCCGCCGAGGAAGTTGCGGCCGTCGCCCACACCCTCAACAGCAGACCCCGCAAGACGCTCGGCTGGAAGACACCGGCCGAAGCGTTCAACGAACAGCTACTGTTGCTCCAACAGACCGGTGTTGCAACAACCGGTTGAATCCGGTCAATATACGTCTTTCATGCTGGCCGAGCACCTGGAGAAGGCCGGCATCGCCGCATCGATCGGATCGGTCGGCGATGCGTACGACGACGCGCTGATGGAGTCCACGATCGGCCTCTTCAAGACCGAGGTGATCAAGCCGCAGCGGCCCTGGCGATCCCTCGCCCAGGTTGAGCTGGCCACCGCCGAATGGGCCGACTGGTACAACCACACCCGGCTCCACGGTGAGATAGGGCACATTCCGCCCGCCGAATACGAAGCCAACCACTACCGAGCAACCACGAAACCCCAGGTCACAACCAACATTTGAGACCTCTACCGAACCCGGAACGGTTCACCGCATCTGGATGCGGTGCAGGTGGAGCGGGTTTGGTTGGCGGGTGGCGTGGTCCGTATCGCTGCTCGTACCGGTGAGTTGGTGGTGGCGTGTCCTGACCGCAGTCGCGGGTCAGCGCGGGTGCACAGCCGGTACTCGCGCACGCTGGCCGACGTCGCTGCCGGTGAGCGTCCGGTGCTGATCAGCCTGTCGGTGCGGGGGTTGTTCTGCGACAGTGCGGACTGCGGGCGACGGACGTTCGCCGAGCAGGTCGAGGGACTGACCGTGCGCTACCGGCGCCGCAGTCCGCTGCTCCAGCAACCTGTTGAGGGCGGCCGGAGTGTTACTGGCCCGCGTCTCAGCGCAGGAACAACCAACCCGTCACTGCCGTTGCCAGAGTCAGGGACACCCACGCCAAAATGCGTCGCCGTCTGATGTGTTCGCCGCGTTCCAATGCTGCCTCCACCAGGGCGGGTACATCAGCCGTAAAGGACTCAGCCGTAGCCCGCAGGGCGCCGGGAACCGGCTTGGTCACGCCGTCCACTTGGTTCACTTCCGTTGTCTCAACGTTTGCGCTTCACCCATGGTGCCGGTGAGAAATGGTCCCCGGACCATCCCACGCACCCCAGCGTCCTGGGCGGTCACGGGTGGGCGCAGCGGCCTCAAGATACCCAATATGCGGCGGCCATCGTCCCCCGCCGGGCGACAGCGCCTCGATGCGCCACCCCTCCCGACTCGTCGGGCTCAATACCACTGTCTACCTGCGGCAACAGCGTGACTCCCGTTCCGTTGTGGGCAGGTTGTGAGCATCCTCACGTGGCCGTTACATGTGGACATTGCGTGCTAACTTCCCGCTTGGAGCGGCAACGGGGGTTGGCTCTGCCGATGGCAGCTGTGTGACGGCCCCTGGCGCGGCAGCCACTTTTTCTTTCTCTTGCTTTTGGAGCACCTTCCTATGCCTACCTCCACCATGACCAGCCGTCGGCGTCTGCGCTCGGCTGTACTCGCCGGATGCCTCGCCGCCGCCACGCTCAGCGGTACGGGCATCGCTGCCGCCGAGGGCAACCCCACCATCCCCTACGACACCGACCACGACTCGTGGGAGTCGCCGCACAAGTGCGCCGACCAGTCGGAGGAGTTCCGCTTCCGCTTCTACTTCAACTCGAACTACGGCGGCTCCTGGGTCAACATCGGCCACAACCTCTCCGACCTCGCCTCGCTGTCCATCGGCGGCAGCGGCGGCGGCTACGTGGCACTGTCCTACTGCGACAAGGGCAAGGGCGCGGGCCAGCGAGTCGCGAACAACTCCGCCTCCGCCTACAACTGGTACCGCGGTTACTGCGCCACAGTGCACTACAACTCCGGCTACCGCGGCGCCACCGACCGGATCTACCCCAACAACGGCATGAACCTGTCGGCCACGTACAACAACAACAAGTCGATCAACTTCGACGCCTGCTGATCCAGGCGCCAGGAACCTCTCATGAGACAACGCCACCGCAGGGCTTCCTCAGCTCTCGCCGCCCTTACCGTGCTTCCCCTCGCCGGCTGCTCCGGCACCGACAGCGGCCCTGCGGTGGCCTCCGCACCACCCGACACACACCCCCGAACCAGCGCACACCAGCCTGCCTCGGACGACCCGGCGACCTGGGACCTGCCCCTGATGCGCTACCAACCTACCCCCGAGCAGGCCCGTACCATCCGCCAGGCACGGGAGACGCTGATCGAGCAGTGCGCCCGCCGCTACGGCATCACCCTCACTCCCGATCCCGAACTCCCGCCCCTGGGCCCGAAGAACCAGATGGACTGGCGCTACGGCATCCACGAGCGTGATCTGACCGAGCGCCGCGGATACCAGGTCGACGACAAACAGCAGGCACGCTACGACGCTGCCCTGCAGGCGCAGGCCAACCGCCCCCGACCGCCCCGCGACACACCCGTCGTCGTCGGCGGCACGAAGATTCCACCCGAGGCCCTCGCCACCACCAGCTCCGACGCCCAGGAGGGAATCGTCGCGGGCAAACCCGTACCCGACGGCGGCTGCAGCGGCGAAGCCAACCGCGCCCTTGGAACCTCGACACAAGGATTCGCGCCGCTGGTGGACCGCCTGATGAACGCCTCCTACCCGCAGTCCATGAAAGAACCAGACGTCAAAAACGTGTTCGCCCACTGGTCCACCTGCATGCGCACCCGCGGATTCAGCTACAGCGCACCGATGGACGCCAACGACGACCCCGCCTTCCGCGCCAGCCCCAGCGGCGTCTCGCGCCACGAAATCAACACCGCCCTCGCCGATCTCGACTGCCGCACCACGTACCGGGTCGCCGAAATCTGGCACGCCGCCGAGACACGGCTCCAGGAACAAGCGGTCGCCCGGAACGCTTCCGCTCTCGCCGCCGCGCGCCGCGACCTCGACCACACGCTGGCCGCGGCCCGAACAATCAAAGCTCCACCCCACTGAGCTGAACCACTCTGCCTGATCGTGTTCCCACGGTGTGATGTGCTGACTGACGGCAGCTCTCACGTCATGGTGTTCGGCTGCGCACCAGTTCGTCGATCCGAGAGGCTGGCCTGGGCAGAACTGCCGGGGTGGGGGAGCTGGACGGTGCGGTTGTCGAGGTGCTGGAGCCGTCGGAGAGTGCGGCGGAGAAGACAAGGGCCAGGACACAGCGATGCTGGTGCGACGGTGTATGGGAACCCCTCGCTGGGAGTGGAAGGTCTGACAGCTACCCCCACGGAGCTCCCTGCCGGCAGATGTCGGGGCAGGAGGGCGGGGTCAGTGGTCCAGATGGCGCGGACACTCCTTGTAGGAGGCGTGCCGCTCAGCTAGGAGGCCGTTGATCCGGTTGGACCAGGCTGCATCCAGGTGCAGGGCCTTGAGGAGTTCTCCCACCTGATCGTCACCTGGCGCTTCCACCTGGGATCCGATGCCGACCTCCACCTCGGAGCCTGCAGCCCCCAGAACAACCCGGAGTGGGAACCCACCGGCACGTTCGTGCACCGAAACCACAGGCGCCCCAACCGTATGGTGACCAGCTTTCCCCGGCTGCTCAAGGTCGAAGGACGAGACCTGCACGTCACGGACCTTGACGCCGTCTCGTCCATGGGGGACGACGCCAGCGACGCGCGGTCGGCGGGCCGGTGCGGCGTCATTCCCAGGCGTAGGCGTAGGCGTCGTACAGCCCGTGGGCGGCCAGGGCCGGGATCAGGGAGCGCTGCCACAGGGTGACGGCGGTGGCGGCCAGGGCGAAGAAGGCGGCGTGGGCGACGTTGGCGCTGCCGCCCATGGCGTGCCCGGCGGCGAACAGGACGGCCGACAGGCAGGTGGCGGCCCCGGTCAGCGGCCGGCGTACCCACCGCCGCCCCGCCCAGGCGCCGCGCTCGCGGGCGGATGCGAGGGCGAGCCAGAGCGCCAGCAGGGGTGCACGGTAGAAGAGTTTCTCCAAGGGGGCGGGGGCGAGGAGCCCGTAGCCGAGCCGGACGGGGAAGGAGGTCTGCGCCACGGCGAGGATGCGCGCGTCCTGGCCGGCGGGCACCGACGTCAGCGAGGGAACGCACGTCACCGCCTGCCCTGCCGCCCCCACCAGGACGGCGGTGGCCAGCCCCGCAGCCGCCCAGCGCAGCGCCTGGCGCCGCGAGGCGGGGCACAGCCCCAGGCCGTCGGTGAACCGCCTGACGGCGGCCCGCACCGGGATAATCCCCCAGCCGGCCCACAGGGCCAGGGCGGTGAAACCGGCCGCCCCGCCGAGGAAGACGGCAAAGCCGCGCGGACTCTCCCCGTCCCACGGCACGAAGCCCGGCACGAAGACGAACGCCTCCCGCAGCGCCTGCGCGGCCAGGACCGCGGCGAACCACAGGAGGAGCCACATCAGCAGATGGGCGACCTGCCCGGTGCGCGGGGTCCGGCGGCCTTGCGGGGCGTCGCTCAGCGGTGCCGTGCGGCGTATGTCCACGTGCTCTCCTCCCACCCGTGTGGTCCCAGTTTCGCCTGGGGAACGCGGGAGTGGGATGGATCTTCCTGGTTTCCGGCCGGGGCAGGGCACAGCGCGGGCTTGTACGGTTGCCCGTGCTGTTGATCTGCCTTTCGGGGCTGGACTGCTGGAGGATCCCGGCCAGCGGCCCTGCGGGGGCGGCCAGTTGGGGCCGCGCGAGGGTGGCCCGCAGCTCGGCGAGTGTCTGCGGCCCCTCGTGCGCCCCGGCCCGGCAGGCGCAGGCGCAGGCGTGGGGTGGCGTGCTCATCGTGGGTGCCTTCGGCCGTGGTGCCTGCGGCGTTTGCCGTACGCGGTCGCCGCAGGGCCCGGCAGCCCTCCCGCAACAGCTCCCGACTGCTCGGTCAGAGGCGGATGCCGGAGAGCTTGGACAGGCGCAGCAGCCTCGCGTTGCTGCGCTGGTGGAGCGACCCGAGGACGCGGAACACTTCACGGCCCATGGGGTGGATGCGGGCCATCTGGGGCGCGATGTCCCAGGCGAGGGTGAGGTTGGTCAGGGCGCCGTCGCGGTCTCCGATGTCGAGCTGGGCGCGGGCGGCGTTGATGTGGGTGGGGGCGACCCGGGTGGGCGGCATGCCCGCCATGGCCGTGGGAATGTCCTCGGTGAGCGCCAGCGCGTCGCGCGGCTTGCCCAGGTCGATGAGGGTCGCGAAGCGGTGGGCGAAAGTATTCTGCGGGCCGACGGTGAGCCCGTACGCCTCCAGCTCCCGGGGCATGCCCTGGGACGCGGCGAGCGCGGACCGGATGTGCCGCTCGGCCTCCCGCCTGGCCTCCCTCTTGTCCTTGAGCCGCCCGGCCAGCGTCATCCCCCGCAGGTTGAGGATGCCCATCGCGATGTCCCGGTCCGTCCCGGACAGCGACTGCTGGGCAGCACAGATCGCCCGGTCCACCACGGTCAGGCCCCGCTCGATGTCCCCGAAGTTGAGATAGGTCCCGGCCCGGTCGCGGGCCGCGACGGCGGAGCCGAGCGGGTTGGGCTGCTGCTCGGTTGCCCACCGCTGGCGGGTGACAGCGAGCTCGGCCATGTCCATCCACCGGTGCCTTGCCGCGATCCAGTAGACGATGCTGTACGTCTCCGCCAGCACCATCCACGCCTCGGGAGTGTTCTCCTGGTGGGCGTGGGCGGTGGCGTCCCGCAGCAGCTGCGGAAGCACGACCAGGAGCCGGGCGACGTCGACCCTCTTGCGGTACTCCTCAGCGGTGCACAGATCGGCGGACAGCTTGTCTTCGAGCACCGGGGCGCTGCCGGGAAGGTCGTAGTCGCGCAGCGCGGAGCGCAGCGCATCGAGGGAGCGCCGCTCCCCCCGCCGCACGAACGGCTTGCCCATCACCTCCGCCATGGAGATCCCCATGGCCTGGCCGACCGACGCGGCCACCACGGGCGTCAGGGCCCGGTCCCCGATTTCGATCTTGCTCAGCAGGGAGACGGAGACCAGGGCCTTGCGCGCCAACTTGGCCTGTGACCAGCCGCGTTCCTTGCGCAGTACCGCGACGTGCGCGCCCGGGGCCAGCTCCGTTGCAGCCTCATCAGGTTCAGTGCTCATGATCGTCTCTTCCGCGTGGGGACGGCCCGTGTACCCATGCCCGCAAGCCGTCTGCGTAACCGCACCACAAGTGTGCATACAGTGTGCAAGCCCCGCCCGCCGTACGGGCGTTGACTGTGGGAAGAGGTGCGCGGCCGTGTTGACGCGGGCGCGGGCCAGAGTCATCAGAAGGGGACGGCGAGACGGCGTGAAAAGCAGCCCGGAGTACGTGGTCGACACCGCGAACGGCGACCGGCTCGGGGTGGTGGAGGAGCGCTACGAGGGGAGCGTCTACCTGCGCCCGCCCGGCGGCGGAGCACCGTGGGCGACGTCGCCGGATGCCCTGCGGTGTCTGACCCGGCACGAGATGATGACGGCCCGGGGTACGGAACACCCCGGGGCGGGGGAGGAACTGAGGATGTGGGCGTGGTCGGTGGGGGCACTGCCCACCGGGAGGGAGCACGGCTCGGTGTCCGTCAGCGAACTCGACCCGGCGCCCGGCGCGGAGCCGGGCGGCGCCGGGGCATGCGACCTGTGCGCGGCGTGGCGGGCGGAGCGGGAGGTGGCCCGCCACGCGCGCGAGCACCGCCGGGTGCGGCGGGCCACGGGCGAGCTCGTCCGCCATCCCGACCACCGGACCTGGCCCGGGGGGCAGGCGGTGCGGTGAGCGCGCGGCGCATCCTGCGCGGGGTGCTCTACCGGCTGGGGCGGCACCCGGACAGCGAAGTGACCCTCACCGCCCGCTGCATCTCCGGCGACGGCTGCCGCTGGCTGCTGGACGCCACCGCGGACCTGGAGGCGGGGGGCGCCGCGCTCATCGAGCACACCGCCGCAACCGGCCACGCCCTGTTCGCCCGCAGCGTGGAGGACGTGGCCCTGGTGGTGCGTCACCACCAGGAGCAGCGTGCGGCCGGCCCCCGGCCGAAGCCGGAGCCGGGGCCGGGGCCGGAGCCCGCCGAGGAACACTCGCGCACGGCGTGGGCGCCGTGGTGAGCCGGTTCGTTGTGATCGGCCCGGGCGGCCATGACCTCGGCTCCTGCCGCCGGATCACCCGCGATGCGTGGTCCGGCCGGATCCTGGCCCTGCGCTGCCCCGGCTGCCACCAGCGTGCGTGGGTGGACAGCCGCCACCAGATCGCCGCCCACCAGAGGGGCCCCGGGGCCGGGGACGTCTGCGGCCTGTCCGGCCTCCACGTCGTCGACACCGCCCACCCCTAGACCCCCCGGCCCCGGTCCGGTCCACCCCCGGGTGGTCCCATCCCGGACCAAGAAGGGTCCGGGGCACCACCCCGTTCCGGCGCACACGAGGTCCGTTCCGCCGGAACGGGGCCACGGCCCGCCCCGGTGCGCCCCCTACCGGGCGCCGGGGGCGGGGGAGTTCGGCACTGCGCAACATCCGTGTGTTGACACCCGACGAAGGAGGACCACGATGGGCAGGGACGAAGTGAACGGCTACGACGTGGCGGGCGAGGAGATCATCAGCGCCCCCGAGCCGGAGCCGGAGAGCGATGAGAACGGCGACGGAGATGACCAGCAGCAGGAGCACTCCTGGTTCGGGCGACGGGAGCGCCCGCGCCACGGCCCGAAGGTTCCTGAAGCGCGATCTTCCGGAGAACTCCGAACTGTCGTGGCTGTGCACGGTCCACCGGGACTCGGACGCCATGCGGCTGGTCCTGCGCACGGGCTACACGTGCCTGCACTGCCAGCGCGAACGCGCCCGCGCCTGACCCCGTGCCGCCGACCGGATCCCCTCCCGGCGGCACGGCTCCCGGCCCCGGCCGGCGCTCCCTTCCGAGTGCCGGCCGGGGCCCTCGTACGCGGGGGCGGTGCGCCCTCCCGTCGGGGCGGGCTCACACGGCCGGGCTAGGATGCGGGCATCCTGCGCCGGAATGGAGCGCGTGGGAAAGGCCCCGGTCCCCGCGTGACGGCGGGGCGCAGTACGGCCGGGGCCGCACCCGCGTTCCCCTCCGCCTCGATGTCCCGCGGTGTGCGCTGCCGTGCGCCTTTGTCCCGGGTGGTGGGGCGGGGGTGGGGGATGGGCACTTGCCGGTATGGATCTTGAGCTTGCTGGGTGGCGGGCGTTGAAGGCTGCCGGGCCCTGCCCGTCCTGGTGCGGCATCGACCATGCTCTGGACGACCCCAGGGACGACGTCTACGTACACACGTCCGGGCCGCTGACGGTGACGATGGCGCCGCTGGTCAACGGTGATGCGGTCCGGTTCCTGTTCAGCACGGACCAGCAGGAGGAGTTCCTGGCTCGCGAGACGCCGGGAGCGGCCTGGCGACGCTCGACGAGGCGGTGGTGGGGGCGGTGGTGCGCCAGGCGGTCCGCGACATCCGCACCACCCCCGCCCACACGCCGCCACAGCTCCTGGCCGGTGGCCCGTCGGCCGATCTGGAGACGGCCGCGCTGTACCCCGCCATCGACCAGGTCGCCGCCGACGCACGTGTGATGGGGCAGCTGATGCTGGAATTCGCTCGCCTTACCCCTCCGACACCGAGGCCGTCGGCGTCCTGGCGCTGCTGTGCGAGGAGATCGGCGAACCTCAGTGAGGCGACCGGGTCCGGCTGATGTCAGTGGTGTCTGACAGGCTGAAAAGGCGGACCGGACGTGAGGTCTGTCTGCGTGCAAAAACCGGATGATCAGGATGAGTTGGCGCGAGTACCGTAAATCGCGGAAACAACTGTGTGCGTGAAGCGAGGCGAACATGCAGGGACCAGTGGTTGGCGCCGCCTATGGGTCAAGTCTTGCCGAGTTCGCTCGGCACCTCGATCCCAGGGTTCGTACGGCGCTGGGGCTGGACGACGCTTTCGTCACCGGCATGGAGCTTCTGGTGTCCGTCTGCCGCGTCTTGACCGACTCCGAGAGCTCGCTTCCCTGGCAGGACCGGCTGGAGAGCGTCATGGAGTCGATGGGGCTGCAGCAGGTGGAGACGGGTTTCGCAGCCATAGCCAGCGAGGTCCAAACGCCGGAAGGTGCGAAGAACTGGCTCAAGGCCTTCCAGAAGGTGAACTATCTGCTCTTTGCATGCCGACTGCTCGGAGCCGCGGAGTACCGCCGCTACTTCGACGCGGTACGAGAGGACCAAGCAGTCGTTGCCTTGGCGGCCCGGCGTGCGCTCCGAGCGCTCATGCCCTTCGCCGTGGCATGGAGCGACGCGGTCGGCAGCATGTCGAAAGGCCAGCTCAAGGCCGTATCAAACAAGGCAGTCCTTTCTCTCGACCTGGTACGGGGCATCGCCTTCGCCGACAAGGCCCTCGGTGAGAAGCTCCTGAGCAATCTGCCGATGGAGCTCACGGCTGCGACGCGCCAGGACCTCACCGGCTGGGAGCCCGACGACCTCACGGAGATCGTCACCAGCCTCCGCGCCCGAGTGGCTGAAGCCTCCGCCGAGCGGCTGGAGCGCGAGAACTCGCAGCTCGTCAGGAAGATCAGAGGTGCCCGAGACGCGCTGAAGTACTCCGAGGACGGCGTCTCCCAGGCAGCCAACTCCCTGATCGAGCTCATCGACCGGATCATGCGGGAAGCGGTCCCCCCGAAGCACGTCCTGGAGTGGATTGCGGACAACCTCCCCGGCGAACCAGGGCTCACCTTCATCAACAAGGACGGAAACGAGGCACCGACGAAGCGGGGGGAAGCCCTGTGCTTCATCTACAGCGGCGGCCCCGTGGCCCGCGAAGCCAACGAGTACGACGACGGCGTCGGCCCGGCCCTCATCCAGGACGTCCTCGCACGCATCTTCGTCGGGACACGCGACCAGCTTCAGAGGCTCAAGCACAGCGACGCAGGCACACAGGAGGAACGAGAGCAACTCCTCGGACTGTTCACGGCCCTGGAAGGCGCGCTGCTTCTGGGACTCTCTATCCGGCGCTTCCCTCCTCTGGCGGAGCCAGCCGCGCCTGCGGCGTAACAGCGTGGACACCCGGCACGCGGACGTGAAGTACCGCCGGGCCGCGTCCTGCCTGCCGCCCGGGCCCCGGTCATAGACGGTGGGCCCAGGGCGGCAGCGGTGCCCCTGCGCCGGGGTAGGGGGCTCAGCGGTTGCGTGCGCTGAGGTAGGCGGTGATCCGCTCGGTGTCGTGGTGCATCAGCGCGGCGAGCTGTGCGCAGGTCCCGGGCGGTACGCGACGTGCTCCCAGGGGGGAAGCCCCCCATTGCCCGTACGGCACCGTCTCGGGTGCTGCACTTGCTCGTGTATTAGGCCATTTGGGATTTGATTGTCAGTGGTGGTCTTTACGGTCATCTCGTGCATCCCGGGCGCTGGGCTCGGGGTGGGGTGAGGTAAGGAGCTGGACGTCATGACCGCGACGATCGAGGCAGAGAAGGCACTGTCGGCCCTCCCGGGCAGAGAAGAAGGGGACCTGGATGTCCTGTGCCGGTGGCTGCCTTCCTGGGCAGTCGGCCACGGGATGCGGCTACTGGAGAATCTGCCCCAGGGCAACGCACCGATCTGGTGGGCGCCCGACGCCATGGGCCTGGAGGAGTTCTGCACGCTGGCTCACCGGCTGGGTGTCTGCCTCCTCTACATGAACGCCGAGCCGTTCGACGCGGACACCTTCGACGTCGGCGCCGGCTGCGCCGAACTCCTCGACGCCGCCGACCGCAAGCGCCTGGCCCTGCTCAAGACCCGAGCCGCCCGGGAGCAGGGACGCTGCCAGGAACTCGCGGTGCGCTTCATGAGCGGCGGCATCATCCACGCGTGGACCATGGAAGCCCTGTGGCACGACGAACTCGGCACCGAACTGGTGGAACTGGAGGAGAAGTACGAGGACGAACTCGAGGCCGCGGCCGACCCGGAGGATCCGCCCGCCACCCCGGAAGAGGTCGACCGGATCGCCGGGCTGCTGCACGCGCTGCCCGCCTTCCGCGAGGCGGCCAGGAACACCGAGCGGGAACGGATCACCCTGCGCGAACACCCCGGCCTGCGCTCGTGCCGCCACCATGGCCTGAGCCGCCTTGGCTACGAGGCCGTGAACGAGGCGGCCTTGCGGGTCAGTGACGCGGCCAAAGTCGCCTACGCCGACTTCGCCGCACGGGTGCCCGAACTCGTCGACGAGATCCTCAAGGCAGGCGTGCTGAGCAGCGCGGCCAACGCGCCCTCCCGCAAAGCTGCCCTGCGCGTGTACCTCCAGGAGCGGTCCGGCGGGTACCCGCCCACCAAGGACTTCGTCGAACTCATCGCAGGCGAGCCGTTGCTGAAGAGCGCGTACAGGAAGCCGCAGTTGCCCACTGCGCCGGATCTGTGGAGCTAGCAGCCCGCAATGTCCGCGACCGCCGCGCCCTGTACGTACGGCACGGTCCTCTGACCCGTCACCGCGGCGGGCGCGGCGCCGCCGGGGGGCTTGCTCTGGGCCGTGGTGTTGCCCGGGAGTGGGCGGGTACGCATCGTCACTGGTTCGGACGCGAGTGCTCTGCCACCGCCTGGCCTGAGTGGCTGGGACGCGGCGGGCGGCAGGCCGTCCTGGCGTGGCACCGGCGAGAACTCAGGCCGGAGCGGCCGTCTTCTCCTGCTGCTTGGCCTTCACCAGAGCGGCGAGGGGGGACCGCCGGCCCTTTGCGATGTTGCGCAGCTGCTCCCAGTCGACTTCGGGGTGGGCGGGGATGACCGCGTCGACGGACGCCGTGGTGTAGAGCGCGACGTCGACGGCCCCGGCCCGGCTGGTGCCGAAGCGGACCTCGATCGACTGCGGGGAGCGGACCCAGCCGAGCCGGACCATGTGGTCGAAGTCGGCACGGCGTACCCGGAGCCGGGCGGCGGCTTGCTCCGGCCCCAGCGGGGTGTCGGCGGCGACCAGGTCCGCCAGGTCCTCATGGCGGCAGACCTTCGCGACCTGGCCGGGGTGGTGCAGCGTCCCGTCCGGGTTCGCGCTCAGGTCGACCAGCAGGCCGCGGTCGACGAACCGCCGCACCACGAAGGCCGTGACGTTCGTCTTCTCGCCGATCACGTTCGGGGTGCCGAGCGCGTCGGCGATCCGGTCCGCCGCTGCGCCGCCGGGGATCGGCGCGCAGGGCATGGCGGCCCGGACAGCGTCGGCATCCAGTGCCTCGACAGCGGCTCGGGACCACTGCCAGGAGGAGGCGTCGGGGGCAGGGATGAGCCCGGTGTGCCGGGCCCACCGGAAGGCGGTTGCGGGCACCTTCAGGCGCTTGGCGGCCTGGCCCGCGTCGTACTCGGTTCGTCGCATGAGATCACCTCTCGATCGTTCGCCGGAAGCGGCGGACAGAACATGACAGAACACCTAAGGAACTTCAATACCTCCTGGAAATAGGCAAGTTGGGCGTGCGCCGCTAGGACTGCGCCCGCGTACGCGAAGGAAAATCACCCGCCCGGGTGCCACCGCAGAACGGACCGGACCTGAGCACGCAGAAGCCCCCGGCCGCCCACTGGTGCAGAGCGGGCCTCCGGGGGCTTCTCGGCGGTCGCCCAGCAACGACGGGGGCGGTGCCGGGCGAGTTCAGGGCGCTGACGAGCCGGCGGGTGCGTCGGACGCCGCGCGTCGTCCTTGGCCTTGGTCTCCTGGAGCCGGTCCAGGCGCTCATACAGGGACTGGGCATCCGGGCACGGTGCTTGACGCCGACCAAGGTGTTGCGCCGGGCTCGGTGAGGCGGCGGTCGGTCTCGCCCAGCACGATGCGGGCGAGTTCGAGGCGGGGATCGTCCGGGGGCAGCTTGCTCATGTGCTGGCGTACGTTGTCGGCGACGGAGTGCCCGGCCCCGGTGAGCAGCAGCCCCACCTGCTCGTAGTCGTCGGGCGGCAGCGCGGCCGGGTCGGTCCACGACAGCACCGCCCGCAGCAGCCGCTCATGCAGATGCAGCCGCATGTCCCCGGCCAACTCCCCCGGCTGAGCCCGGTCGGCACGGGCGGATTCGTTGCAACGTTTGCCTGGACCGTGACGCCGATGGGGAGAGTGCAGCCTTTTTGATCAGGAGTGATCAGAAAAGGGGCAGTAGCGAAGGCTTTCTGTCCCTTGTTCATCCTGGGGGCTCCGCGCCCGTAACTGATGTACCAGCGCACCACACGCGAATCTTCGTAGAGCGGGAGCAGTTGCATGACGACGCCCTGGGAATGGGCCGGGAACCTCTCGGCCGCTGTGAGCGCGGTCCACGCGCTGGGTGCCCTCTGGCGCCAGCCCTGGGCTGTGACCTGGCGCCGCGGGGTTGGTACCCGGGAGCACGGCCGGGTTGTGGAAGTCCCGTCCGGGCCCGGACGCCCGCCGACCGTATCTATCACCGTCCACGTGCCCGCCGACTCCTTGTGCACGATCCGGGTGGTCACCGGGTCCGGCCGTCGTGGCCGGGGGGATGGCCGGTGAGTGACGCCTCTTCTCCGCACGAGGGCCAAGTCAGGGCTCCCGGCGGGCTCAGGCAGGAGCTGGAGGACGTCCACCCGCAGTTCATGGAGCGGGTGGTGCCCAGGCTTCGGGGCAAGTTCCCCGACATGACGGTCGTGCAGTGCCAGGACGCGGGCCAGGCCGCCTACGTCAAGATCCTCAAGAAGGAGCAGGCAGGCACACTGCGCGCGCCGGAGAACTTGATGAGTCTCCTGCTCCTGGCCGCTGAGCGGTGCGCGATTGACGAGTGGCGCAAGACCGGCCGCTACGAGGTGCTCGCGACGGCACAGGAACTGGAGCCGTGGGTGGAGAGCTGCCGCCCGGACGACGGCCCACGGCTGCGCCTGGACGACGAAGTGCTTCCCGTTCTGGAGGCGATGCGCCCGACGCAGCGCCTCCAGGTCGGGAAGCTCCACCTCGCCGGGTACGGCAACCAGGAGATCGCTGAAGAACTCGACATATCCACGGCCGTGGTGGCCACGCAGCTCTGCCGGTTCCGCAAGGAACTGCAGGACGGCGTGGACAAAAGGAAACAGCAGCAGTGTGGCGATGAGATGGGACGTGAGTGATGTGAGCAGGCATGACGGCGACCACGGCGGAGTGCGGGTGTCGGCCGCTCCAGCCGGGTTCACCGCGACGCCGGCCACCGATGAACAGCTGCGGGACTTCTGGGACCGCCCCGCGGGAAACTGGGGGTCGGCCGATGCGACCCCGCCCGCAGAGGAAGAGGCGTGGTGGGAGGAGCGAGCGCAGGCCAACGCCCTCTACATCCTTGGCAGCCAAGCCCTGCGCCGCGGGGAGCTGAAGCAGGCCGCGCACTGGCTCGGACGGGCTGCTGATCACGAGCATCCCGGAGCCCTGTTCCGGCTGGCTGTGATCGCCTGCCGGATGCTGGGCGGCCCCGGCACGGCCCGCGCGGTCTTCCTCGTCTCGGAAGCGGCCCGCTGCGGGCATGGTGATGCCCGCTACCTGATGCGCCGCCGCCTCGGCCTGTCCGCGGGCAAGGAGCGGCCTGGAGCGCAGGACCCGGAGTTCTGCGACGAACTCGCCGACACTTTCGGACCGGGCACGCCAGCGCTGTGGAGTCCACACGCCCTGAGGGCTCCCTCGCTCACCGACACCTTTCAGCAGGAACCACAGGAAGCCCGGTGGACGAGGCGCTGGGACTCGGTGCAGCGCGTCCTTGAAGTCCTCGACCTGGTCGGTGACGCCGGACGGTCGGTCAGCGTGGAAGACCTGCGCCGCAGGACCAGCCTGCCCCGTGCCGTCATCGAGCGGCTCCTGGTCTGGCTGTGCGGGAAGGGTCTCCTCACCACCGTCAGGGACGGCGGCTACACCCCGGGCCCTGTTCTGCAGGTGCTTGCCCAGGAGGCTTCGGTCGGCCAAGGCATGGGCAACCCCCGTCTGGGGGGAGAGCCTGCTGCCGGCCAGACGATCCGGAAGCTGCTGGCAGGACTGCGCGACGCTGTGGGAGCTGCTGTCTACGTCGGCACCTACAGCGAAGGGGAGATCCGCATTGACCAGTGCGCCGACTCGCCCACCGCCCCGAAAGTCACTGAGTGGGTCGACTTCCGGGCCTCAGGTCATGCCAGCGCAGTGGGCAAGAGCCTGCTCCAGCAACTCGACTTCGAACAGCGGATGGATCACCTGAGCCGTCACCGTCCCGCCCGGCTGACATCCCGCACCATCACGAACCACAGCGATCTCTTCCACGCCCTTGACGGGCATGGTCCCCACGCGGCGCAGTTCGACCTGCTGGAGTACTCCACCGCCGAGGTCTGCGTCGCAGTCCCCCTTGGGGTCGGTGGTGAAGCGGGCTGTGTCGCGTTGTCGCTGCCCGTCGCCCAAGGCCACCGGCTTCTCGAAGCAGCACGCATTCTCAGCAGCCGCTCGGCCAGCCTCCTGATTTCCCTGCTGCTGACCGCGAATCCGCCCCGCCTCGAAACCGGCCGACAGGGCACTGCCCCGCACCTTCACCACAACCGCGATGTCCCTGCCGGCATCCCGGCCGGGGCTGACGCAGCCAGCCAAGGGATTACGCCTTCGACACATGAGCCCCCGCACACGGAAAGCCAGGCAGAGGCTGCCGACCGCACCGGCTGGCGGGATCCGCTGCACACCCCCATACCGCCAGCGCCTCCCGCCGACGCGCACAGGGCCGACAGGTGGAGCGAGTTCGAAGACCTGTTTGCTCTCGACTTCAACCAGCCCGATGTTGACCTTCCCGACACGCCCGAAGCACTGAACCGGCAGCACGTGTACCGGGCAGGAATAGCAATCGGTTGACCATTCTCTCCGAGGTGGGTTGACGGCGACGTCGTCAACCCACCCCGGAAGAGGGACCTGTGCGTGAGTTGGCAGCAAAATTGGAGGTTCTCCCTCTACGAGGCCCTGGCGGCATGGCACGAACGCCGCTCGCCGCCGTCTCAGCGCCACGCCGCGTGAGACCCAGATCGGCCCAGGCTCCTCCGGTTGTCCCGGGTCGGGCCCGTGTCCCTACTCGGTGCCAGGTTCTCTCGGCTGACCTGGGCGAGGCATGGTCGCCTGGAGAAGCACATGACGAAGACCGGTTCCAACGCCCAGAAGCGGATCCGCGTACACGCGGCGGCCAAGGGCATCACCACCCACACTTCACCCTTCGGCCTCGACGTCCTGGCCGTCGCCCTCAGCCGCAGCGCCCGGCCGGTCCTGGCCCGGTACCCGCCAGTGTGCCGGTGCTCCCTTGAGGAGCCGTTTGCGCTCGGCCTCATCGAACGCCCGCGCCCTCTCTACGGGGGCCGGGCACGTCCGTGCCGGGATCAGCCGGCGCCCCGGTGTACTGGCGCCGTACCGGCGGAAGCCCGCTGCGGCCCGACTCGCTGCGCACCCACGCGGCTTCGGTTTGCTCGTGGTGTCACCAGCGCATGCCGAGTGCGTCGAGGTCGGTGCGGCGTTGGTTGGTGAGTTTGTCGGCGCGTCGTCGGGTGTTGTCGAGGAACATGCCGAGCTTGACGTCCACGGGGCCGTCAGCGCCCGTTTGAGCGCCTGCCGGGCGGTTGTCGGTGTCTGGTCGCTTCAGTCGTTCGACGTGTTTTCTGGGTACGTTCAGGTGTCCTTCGCGGGCGTGGAACGCCCGTGCTGCCCGTAGGTTGAGTGCCCATTTGTCGTCGCGGGTGGCCGCATTGACGGTCCGCTCGTCGGGCTCGTCCTCGGCGGGGGGTTCGAGGCCGAGGGCGTTGTGGAGCAGGTACTGCTGGGCGGGCTGGAGGCTGTCCCATCCTGTGCGTTGCGCGGTGATCCAGCGTCCGAGGTCTTCGCCTTGGACTATGACCTGTCCGGCCGTCGTGGGCAGGGTGCCGTCGGCCTGGAGGTGGAGCTGGGTAAGGCGGAAGGCCCGTTGCCATCCGACCGGCCACACGGGGCACCAGCCAGGGTCGATGTCCTCCAGCGCTTTCCACCGCTCGGCGGTCATGGATCCGGCCAGCCACACGCTCTGCCCGTCTTCCCCGCGCGCGAGGTTGTCCAGGCACTGGCGGCCCACCGCGCGCATGTTCTTCGCCCAGGTCCCGATGGGGTGTCCGTTCCATACGGCGGTGGCGGGTGGCAGGAAGTGTCCGTGCTGCTGTGCCCAGGCGCGTGCGACGGTGATGCCTTCTTCGAAGGCGAGGTCCTGGTGGTTCCACACCATCCCCAGCGCGTCCAGCTGCTCGGTCCGGTGTTTGGAGAGTTCCCCGGCGTTGTAGTACTTGCGCTGGTCGGCCAGCCATACCCCCAGCGGGAATCCGGCATGCGGCCAGTGGTCGGGTGCCACGAAGTCGTAGGGCACCTTCAAGACCATCCCCGGGTTCTCCTGACCCCACCGGGCTGCCGCTTCGAATCCGCGCAGCCAGTACTCCTTCTCCGGCTCCAGCACCCGCAGCGACACGAACCGAGCCAGCACAGCCGGATCCCGGGGCGTGGAGAACTCCAGCAGGTTCGCCGCCCGCTCACTCACCCGCGGCCCCGCCCCCTCACCGGCCGCGCCCCCAGCACCGTCATCGAGGAGCTCCTCGTCCAGGTCCAGGTCCTCGTCGTCCTCGTGCCAATTCCCGCTGCGCACACGGGGATCGGCGAGTGCTTCGATGACCTCCGTGTCGTGCGCGCGGAGCGCTTGGAGGATCTTCGCGAGGATCCCGAACGAGTCCGAGGCCAGCATGTCGCCCGGCTCCTCACCCTCTTTCAGGAAAACCGGCACGATAAGAGAAGCAACTTTCGGATCGCCGGGATTCATGCGCAAGGCGCGGCCGACCATCTGCACGATGTCGACCATCGACCCCCGCGCATCACAAAAAGCAACGGAATCACACGCCGGAACATCAACCCCCTCACCCAGTACACGGACGGAACTCAACAACCGCAAAACAGCCGGTTCAGGCTGGCTTTTGTCATCGAATTCGATAACGTCCGAACCGAACTCCTCCAACACCGCGCGCCGCCGGCCGGGAGCATGTTCGCCATACAGCCAGTCCGCCCACACCCGCCGCGCCGACGGGAACCGGCCTGGGTCCTCCTCGTGCAGCTGCGACGCCACCTCCAAGGCGCCGCCGGCCATGGCTTCGGCTTCCTCGACCCGCGAGTGGAAAGTGAGCACCTTCCGCAGCCGCTTCTCGGCCGCCGCGGTCATCACCCCGGTCTGCAGCGCCGTGAGCCTGGCCCCGCGCACTACGTCGGAGCCGGCGGAGTCGGTCACCAAAGCCTGTTGGAGGCCGGGGTCGCGGATGTCCAGGCAGATCACCCGGTAAGGCGCGACCAGCCCACGCCGGATGCACTCGGACAGGGTGATCTTGTAGGCGACGGGCCCGAAGATCTCTGAGCCTTCGGCGTCCATGCTGGCCACCAGCTGCCCTGCATCGCGGCCAGCGTCGGAGGCTTCCCAGATCCGCGGTGTGGCCGTCATGTACAGCCGCCGGGCGGCAGGGATACGGGCCTGGTCGTGGATCGATGCCCAGGGCTTGCCCGCGTCCCCGCTGGTGCGGTGTGCTTCGTCGATCACCACCAGGTCCCAGGGCTCAAGCCCGGCCGCATGCGCGGCCTCCAGCTTTCCCTGCCCCAGCGAGGCATATGTGGCGAACACCGTCACCGGCCCGTCCAGGCCCTCCAGCCATGACACCAGCTCCCCAGGGTCGGTCGTGCACGGCACTCCCCGTGACTCTTCTGCCCGCAGTCGGCACACCCCGACCATCGCCCCGCCCCGGCCGCCGGCCCGCCACGCGCCAGCCATCTGCAGCAGGAGATCCCGCGTCGGCACCAGTACCAACACCCGCCGCGCCGCGAGCTTCTGTGCGGCCGCGACCCCGATCAGGGTTTTGCCCGACCCGGTCGCTGCGATGACCTGACACCGAAGTCCCTGCACCGGAATGCCGCCGGGCGGAATTTGAAAGGCCCTCAGAACTCCGTCGACCGCCTCCACCTGATGCGGCCACAGTGTCATTTCCGGCATTGAACTCTCCCTTCCTGCGAGTTCGGTACAGTCTTGTTCGGTGTTTACTGGCGGTGCCGGGTGAGGTCTAAATTCATCTGGGCGTTGAATTGACGCACGGTGGGTGGTCGGTGTTGTGCAGGTTCTGATGGGGCGACGGTCCGGCGGTCCTGGCGGTTGTCCTTCAGCCCATAAGCTATCGGGTCTGAAGTTGTGACGCACACGGGTTGGTGGAAGTGTCCTGAAGTGGTTGTCTGCGCTATGATGGTGTGGCACGCTGACCACATGAGACCAGTTGTGATCGGTTTCTTCCGGCCCCACCCTTCGGCGTGACGCCACGTCACCACCCGGGCCACCTCCCTTGTAGCCAGCTGTTTTGGGCACGCGCGGAGCGCGTGCCTGGGGTTTGAGTCGCCGTCAGGCGGCTCGTCCGGGCCACGGAGTGGACCGGATTCCCGGGACGAAGTCCCGGATAACCGTGCGGAGCACGGTTTATGGCATCGGCACGGAGTGCCGATAATCCCCGGGCGTAGCCCGGGGTACCGCCGCGTAGCGGCGGCGCGTCGTGTCTGCGG